>JALZAN010000046.1 GCA_030948365.1 Pseudomonadota bacterium | reverse complement strand
CGAACCAGCTGGTGCCGCCGCCGCCGCTCAGGTGATAGAGCCCGCTGCGCTCCGCGAGGTCGCTCACGCCGCGTTCGATCAGCGACGCGGTCGCCGAGGCCAGCGCGCGTGTCCAGTTGGGGGTGCCGAATTGATCGGCAACGACTCGCAGCTCTTCCCGCTCCGCGGCAAGCCTGCGCATGGTCGTCAGAAAATTCTGGCCCCGAAGGCCGTAGACCCAGCTGGTGCGCAACACCAGGCTCGCGCCGCCGGCTGCGGCGATCGCGCGCTCTCCGTCGAGCTTGCTGCGCCCGTAGACGTTGATCGGATTGGGAGGCGATCCCTCGTCGTACGGTAGCTCGGATTCACCGTCGAAAACGTAGTCGGTCGAGTAATGAATGAGCAACGCACCGCTGCGTCTGGCTTCCTCGGCGAGAATACCGGGCGCGCGGGAATTGATCGCCTCGGCTACGCCGGGCTCACTTTCCGCGCGATCGACCGCGGTGTACGCGGCGGCATTGACGATCAACTGCGGACTCACGCCGCGCACCGCGTCGACGATCGCATCCGCGTCGGCGAGATCGAGCGCGGCGTGGTCGAGGGCGATGAGCTCGTTGTGCGCCGCGAGCGTGCGCGCGAGCTCGAATCCGAGCTGGCCCGCGGATCCGACAAGCAGAATCTTCAGCCGCGTCACGGATACGCGTCGGCGACCGAAAGCGGCGCGCCCGCGGAATCCTTGACGGCGAGCGTCGGAGCATCTTTCAACGGCCAATCGATGCCGAGCGCGCCATCGCTCCAGAGAAGCGTTCGTTCGAACTCGGGGTACCAGTAGTCGGTCGTCTTGTAGAGAAACTCGGCGGTTTCCGACACCACCTGAAAACCGTGCGCGAATCCCGGCGGAATCCACACCATCATCCTGTCCTGCGCGGAGAGCGTCATGCCGATCGAGCGCCCGAACGTCGGCGAGCTTCGCCTCATGTCGACCGCGACGTCGAAGACCTCTCCCGAGATGACTCTCACCAGCTTGCCTTGCGCATGCTCGATCTGGTAATGCAATCCTCGCAACACGCCACGCGTGGACGACGAATGATTGTCCTGCACGAACTCGACGTCGAGTCCGACCGCGGCCATCGCGCGACGATTGTAGCTTTCGAAAAAAAACCCGCGCGCATCGCTGAAAACGCGAGGCTCGATTAGGAGCACGTCGGCGAGCGCCGTTGGCGTGATTTTCATCGCCGGCGCCGCTCTCTAACGCACCAGCGGCTCGCGCAACAAGCCAAGCAGATAATGGCCGTACGCGTTTTTTGCCATGGCGTTGCCGAGGCGCTCCAGACTTGCCGCGTCGATGTAGCCCAGTCGGTAGGCGATTTCCTCCGGGCACGCGATTTTCAATCCCTGCCTGCGCTCGATGGTGGCGATGTATTGTCCGGCTTCGAGCAGCGATTCGTGTGTGCCGGTGTCGAGCCACGCCATTCCGCGTCCCATGACCTCGACCGCCAGATCGCCGTCGTCGAGATAGATCTTGTTGACGTCGGTGATCTCGAGCTCGCCGCGCGCGGAAGGCTTGAGCGAGGCGGCGACGTCGAGCACGCGGTTATCGTAAAAATACAATCCGGTCACGGCGTAACGCGATCTCGGCTGCGCCGGCTTTTCCTGCAGGCTGAGCACTCGCCCCGCGGAATCGAATTCGGCAACGCCGTAGCGCTCTGGGTCGGCGACGGGGTAGGCAAAGATCGTCGCACCTTCGGCGCGCGCTGCGGCGCGCTCGAGCATCGTCTGCAGATCGTTGCCGTAGAAGATATTGTCGCCGAGCACCAGCGCGGAATCGCCGCGGCCGATGAACGAGCGGCCGATGAGAAATGCCTGGGCAAGTCCGTCTGGCGACGGCTGGACGGCATAGCTGAGGTTGATGCCCCATCGCGCTCCGTCCCCCAGCAGCTGCGAGAATCGGGGCGTATCCGCCGGCGTCGAGATCAGCAGAATGTCGCGGATGCCTGCCAGCATCAGCGTCGACAGCGGGTAGTAGATCATCGGCTTGTCGTAAACCGGCAGCAGCTGCTTGGACAGTACCTGCGTCACCGGATAGAGCCTGGTTCCCGACCCGCCGGCAAGGACGATGCCCTTGCGCGTCGTCACGCGATTTCCGCCGCGTAGTTGAGCGAGATCCATTTCTGGTACGCGCCGCTGGTGACCGCCGACAGCCAGGCGGCATTGTCGAGATACCACCGCACGGTGCGCGCGAGGCCGGACTCGAATGTCTCCTGCGGCTCCCATCCAAGCTCGCGGCGAATCTTCGACGCGTCGATCGCGTAACGACGGTCGTGCCCCGCGCGGTCCTTCACGAATGTGATCAGCGATTCCGCCTCGCATCCGGGCCGTTGCTCGCCGAGCACCCGGCAAAGCGTTCGCACCAGGTCGAGATTGGCGATTTCGGCGTTCCCGCCGACGTTATAGGTCTCGCCGGGAGACCCGCGCTCGAGCACCATGCGTATCGCTGCGCAGTGATCGCCGACATAGAGCCAGTCGCGCACGTTACCGCCGTCGCCATAGACGGGCAGCGGCTTGCCGGCAAGCCCGTTGTGCAGCATCAGCGGAATAAGCTTTTCCGGGAATTGCCGCGGCCCGTAATTGTTCGAGCAATTGGTGGTCAGCGTCGGCAGGCCGTAGGTGTGATGGTATGCGCGCACCAGATGATCCGCCGACGCCTTGGACGCCGAATAGGGGCTGTTGGGAGCGTAGGAATTCGTCTCCGCGAACGGAGGTGCCCCGGGCTCGAGCGAGCCGTAAACCTCGTCAGTCGAAATGTGCAAGAAGCGAAATCTGGCGCGCTCGACCCCGCTTAACACCGACCAATAGGTCCTGGCCGCGTCGAGCAGCGCAAAGGTGCCGACGACATTGGTGGCGATGAATTCGGCGGGTTCGTGTATCGAGCGATCGACGTGGCTTTCCGCGGCGAAGTTGACGATGGCGCGCGGCCGGTGTTCATTCAGCAATCGCAGGGTCAGGTCGCCATCACCGATGTCGCCGCGAACGAAGATGTGCCGGGAATCGCCTTTGAGCGAAGCGAGATTGCCGAGATTGCCGGCATAGGTGAGCTTATCCAGGTTGACGACGGGCTCATCGCCGCAGCCAAGCCAGTCGAGAACGAAATTGGAGCCGATGAAACCGGCACCCCCGGTCACCAAAATCATTCGGAGTCCACGCGCCGGGAACGCGCGCGTTCATTTTGCAAGGTGGCGAATTTTATCACGCGCGCTCAGACCGACTTCCCGGGGCCGTAGTACTCGCGGTACCACTGCACGAAGCGGGCAAGCCCGACATCGAGCGCGGTCGTCGGCGCAAAGCCCGTCGCGGCGACGAGCCGCTCGATCGACGCAAACGTTGCCGGAACGTCGCCCGGCTGCATCGGCTCATATTCCCGGATGGCGCGCACGCCCAGCAGCCGCTCGAGCTCGCCGATGAACGTCTCGATCTCGACTGCGGTGTGATTTCCGATGTTGTAGATCGCGCTCGGCGCAGCGTCAGCCGACGCCTTGGGCGGCCGCGACAGGAGACGAACGACACCTTCGACGATGTCGTCGACGTAAGTGAAGTCGCGCCGCATCCTGCCGTGGTTGAACACCTTGATCGGGCGGCCCTCGAGCATGGCGCGCGTGAACAGCATCGGCGACATGTCCGGGCGCCCCCATGGCCCGTAGACGGTGAAAAAGCGCAGTCCGGTCGCCGGTATGCGATAGAGGTGGCTGTAGCTGTGCGCCATCAGCTCGTTGGCCTTTTTGGTCGCGGCGTACAGGCTCACCGGATGATCGACGTTCTGGTCCTCCGAAAAAGGCAGCGTGTGATTGGCACCGTACACGCTCGAGCTCGATGCGTAGACGAGGTGCTCGACCTCGCCGCGGCGGCATCCCTCGAGCACGGCCGCGAAGGCGTCGATATTGTTGCGAATATACGCCGCTGGATTAATCAGCGAATAGCGAACGCCGGGTTGAGCGGCCAGGTGCGCCACGTGGGTGACTTGCGCCGCCCGAAAAAAATCGGCGGTTGCCGCGGCGTCGGCGAGATCGAGCGCTTGGCAGCGGACGCCGATCTGTTCCAGCCGCGCGGCACGCGCACGCTTGAGCGCTACGTCGTAATACGGATCGAAGCTGTCGACCGCCAGCACGTCGGCGCCATCGCGACTCAGCCGCAACGCGAGATGCATGCCGATGAAGCCGGCGGCGCCCGTCACCAAGACTTTCACGGCTTGCGGTCCCGCTGCGCGCGTTCGAGCGCCCGCAACTTTGCGTACTTGGTAAGGCTGTTGAAGCAGCCGATCGAGATGTGCACGAGTCCGGCGACGCCATCGAGAAACCCTCCGCGAATGACGTAGAAGCGCAGGAAGCGGACGATTGGCGACATGACGAGCCGCGCCGCGGAAAATCGCTCGCCGCGGGCTAAAAGCGCTTCGGCCTGTAATGTCGTATAGCGATTCTGCTTGGCCAGATACGCTTCGAGCGATTCTCCGGATGTATGCATCAGATCACCGGAGAGACGTCCCACCTCGCCGTCGGCCTGCACGTGCTCGTGAACCGCATCACCGCTCCAGCGCGCATGCCGGCGATCGAATAGCCTCAAATTCCAGTCCGGATAGCCTTCGCCATGCGCGAGCCAGCGGTCGAGAAAGCGATTTCGCCGTGCCATTTCATACGCCTTGTAGCGCGGATTCGGCAGCGTCGCTCGAATGGATTGCTCAAGCTCGGGGGAGAGGTATTCATCCGCATCGAGACAGAGAACCCAGTCGTTCGAGGCCTCTCCCACCGCGAAATTCTTCTGCGGGCCGAATCCCAGCCACGCGTGTTCGATCACCTGCGCGCCGCAGCCTCGCGCAATTTCTGCGGTATTATCGGCGCTGCCCGAGTCGACCACGATGATTTGCGAGGCAAACCGGACCGAGCTGAGGCACTGCGCGAGGCTCTCGCCGGCGTCGCGCGTGATCACCACCAGTGTCAGGGCAAGGGGGAGAAGCGGATCGGACATCGCGTCAATCGTGAAGGCGCCTCGGTCTTCGTCTCCCGCGCCTTCACCTCAATCGTCACGATACGGCCGGAATGCGCTGCTTATTCTACGTTCTATCCCGGCCATGATCCAGTCGACCGCAACCGCTGGCCAAGCTTAAGCTCCGAGCGAGTGTCGTCACTGCCACCAGGCCACCGCAATGAGCAGCGCATTGATCGTCCGCCCATCGTCGCTCGGCGACATCGTGCACGCGATGCCGGTGGTGCGTGACATCCGACAGCACCGTCCCGGAATCAGCATCGACTGGGTCGCCGAGGAAATGTTCGTCGAGCTGGTAGCGATGAATCGCGGAGTGCGCAATATCATCCCGGTGTCGCTACGACGATGGCGACACGTACCGATGGCGCGCGCGACGTGGCGTGAATTCGCCGCTTTTCGCCGTGCGCTCCGGTCGCAGCGCTACGACGTCGTGGTGGATTTGCAGGAGCAGGTCAAAGGCGCGCTGATCGCCTGGCTCGCGCGCGGTGCGGTACACGGGCCCGATCGCGCGAGCATCCGCGAACCCGCGGCAACGCTTGCCTACGGACGCACTCATCGTATCTCGAAGCGCCAGCACCTCGTCGATCGTTGCCGCGAGCTCGCGGGCAAGGCGTTCGGATACTCGCCGGTGGGGCCGCCGCAGTTCGGGCTGACCGTTCCGCACCACGAGGGAACGCCACCGGGATTGCCGACTGAGTGGGCCTGCGTTCCAATGGTCATTCTCGTTCACGCGACCAGCCGCGACGACAAGCTCTGGCCGGAGGCATCCTGGAGAGCGTTGATCACGCATTTTACGCGAGCGGGAATGAAGGTATTGCTTCCCTCGGGCAACGAGAGCGAGGCTGCGCGCGGCGCGCGCCTGGCGCAGGGCATCGCCGGCGCCCGCGTTGCGTCGCGCCACAGTCTGACCGAGACCGCATCGCTGCTGGCGCGCGCCGATCTCGTCTGCGGCGTCGATACCGGGCTCGTTCATCTCGCGGCGGCGCTGGGCACGCCGACGGTTGCAGTCTTCGTCGCCACCGATCCTGAGCTCGCCGGCGTCGCTCGCGCCGGTGGTCATGCGCGCGACGTTGGCGGGATCGGCGTGTCGCCTTCGCCGGCCGAGGTCATCGCCGCCGCGAGTGGAATCGCTCGCGTTGCGTCGACCTGACCGGGTGGGCTTGTGCCGTGGAATTCGCCCGCATCCTCTACACCATGATCGGATCCGTGGCGTTGCCGCTGCTACCGCTGCGCTTGTGGTGGCGCGGCCGGCGCGAGCCGATGTACCGTAGCGCGATCGGCGAACGCTTCGGGCGTTACCGATCCGGCCCGCCGCCGGCGCCCGTTCTCTGGGTGCACTCCGTTTCCGTCGGCGAGACGCGCGCCGCGTTGCCGCTGGTACAGCGCATCAAGAATGCCTACCCCCGTGTGACGATTCTGCTTACGCACATGACCGCGTCGGGACGCGAGGCGGGACGCGCGCTGTTTGGCGACGGAATCGTTCAGGCATGGCTGCCCTACGACGTTCCTTTCGCCGTCGACCGCTTTCTGGCGCATTTTCGTCCGGTCGCGGGGTTCCTGATCGAAACCGAGCTGTGGCCGAATCTCATCGCTCAGGCCAGGCGTCGCAACGTGCCGGTGTTTCTGGTCAATGCGCGAATGTCGAAACGCTCGGCGGAGCGTTATGAGCGATTCTCGAGCCTCACCCGGCCGATGCTGCAACGGCTGCGCGGCGTGGCGGCGCAATCGCCGGCCGATGCGGCCCGTCTGACCGCGATGGGCGCGCCCGCGTCCATCGTCACCGGGAATCTCAAGTACGACGTCAGCATTCCCGACAACACGATGACGCTGGGGGCCGAGCTGAGGCTTCGCTTTGGCGCGTCTCGCCTGGTGTGGATTGCCGCCAGCACGCGCGACGGCGAGGAAGCGTTGATTCTCGATGCCGTCGCTCAGGCGAAGATGCCTGCGGGCTCGCTGCTGGTCATCGTTCCCCGTCATCCGAATCGCTTCGCGGCGGTCGCGGATCTGCTGCGATCGCGCGGCGTGCCGTTCGTCCGCCGCAGCGACAATGCCGCGGTGCCCGCCGACATCGGCGTCGTGCTCGGCGATTCGATGGGAGAAATGTCGGCCTATTACGCCGCGAGCGACGTCGCTTTCGTCGGTGGCAGCCTGCTGCCGCTGGGCGGACAGAATCTGATCGAACCGATCGCGCTCGGCGTGCCGGTGTTGATCGGGCCGCACACGTTCAATTTCGCGGAAGCTACCGCTGGCGCCATCGCCGCCGGCGCCGCGCGCTCGGTGACGGACGCCGATGAGATGGTGCGCGAGGTTCGCGACCTGCTATCCGACCCGTTGCGGCGGCGGGAGATCGGTGATGCGGCGCGAACCTTCCATGCTGCGCATCAGGGCGCCGTGCAGCGCTTGTGGGACTGGGTGGAGCCGCAGGTCGGCGCGGCGATGGCCGCCGTGGATACGCCTAGGCGCCCAGATCGCGGTTGATCTGCTCGACGTCGGCGTCGGTCAACGTGCCAACCGCCTGCTTGAGGCGCAGGTGGTTGATCACGAAATTGTAGTAGGACTGAGCCAGGTTGAACCGCGTCTGAAATACCTGCTGCTGCTGATTCAGGACGTCGAGATTGGTTCTCACGCCGACTTCGAGTCCGAGCTTGTTGGAATCGTAGGACACCTGCGCCGAAGCCAGCGCCTGCTCGAACGCCCTGACCTGCGCCACGCCGTTGGTGACTCCGGAAAACGATGTCTGCGCCAGCAGCTGCGCATTGCGGCGCGCGGTCTCGAGGTCCTGCCGCGCCTTTTCCTGGTTGGCGATCGCCTGCCGCACGCGTGAGACGATCGCGCCCCCCTGATAGAGCGGAACGCTCAATTGCAATCCGATGATGCCGACGCGTATGTCGCTGGCGACCGAGTTGGTCGTCGCCGAAGCGATCCCGCCAACGTAGCCCTGGTTGAAGCTCGCGACCAGATCCACCGTCGGATGGTGCGCGGCGCGCTGCCGCTCTACCTCGAGGGTGGCGATGTCCAGATTGGCCTGCGCGATCCGGACCTGATAATTTTCCTGGATCGCTTTTGCCACCCATGGCTCGAGCGTGTCGGGCATCGGAAGCTGCGGCAGGAATTTGCCGGTGTATCCCTTGAGGTCTAGCGGCGCGCGGCCGATGATCGCGCGCAGCACGGCAAGCTTGTTGTCGAGGTCGTTCTGGGCGGAAATCTCCTGGGCGACGATTTGATCGTACTTGGCCTGGGCGTCGTTGGTGTCGGTGATGGTCGCCGTGCCGACTTCAAAGTTGCGCTTGGCCTGGGCCAGGTTCTCGCTTACCGCAGCCTTCTGGCTTCCGGTCAGCTCGATGTTGAATCGCGCCAGCAGCACATCCAGATACGCCTGGATCACGCGGACGACGAGATCCTGCTGCGTCGACGCGAGGATGTAATCGCTCTGCCCGACTTGCTGCCTGGCCTGACTGACCGCGATGGAATTCTGCGGGCGGTAAAGCGGCTGGCTGGCCGAAACGGTGTAAGCGTAATTGGGAAACCGGTCGTGAAATGTCGCCGTGGGATCGGTGTGCAGACGGTCGTGAAAATCTTCCACCCCAGCATTCGCCGTCAGGTTCACCGCCGGCAGCAGCCCGGCGAGCGCCTGGGGAACGACCTCCTGCGTCGCCTCCCTCGTTGCGCGGGCCGACGCGAGCACCGGGTCGCTGTCCAGTGCCGCACGATAGATCTGCACGAGGTCTTCCGCGCTTGCGAGCGACAGCGACGCCGATATCGCCATCGCACCCAGCGTTGCGAGCGTGCGGATCAACATCTTCACGGTTCCCATCAAAGTGATCGCGTTCGGAATTCGGCGCGACGGCCCGGTGAGCCCCGCATCGCGTGACAACGCCTCGGGAAAGCACGCAACAGCCAAGCCGGGGCCGGCGCTCAAAACACGAACCGTTGCGGTTGCGCCGCATTGGAGAGCGGAGCAATGCCCGTCTCGAACAGATCTTCGTGAACGATCGCTCCCGGAGCCTCCCAGCGCACCATGCGCGCGCTCATCGCGGGCGCGTCGCCGACGACCGCAAAAATGCGTCCGCCCGGCTTGAGCTGTTTGAGCCATCCTTCGTCGAGCACCGGCGTCGAGCCGGTGAGAACAATGGCCTCGTACTGGTCGCCGCCCCAGCCTCGCGCACCGTCGCCGACTTGCAGCATGACATTGCCGATGCCCGCGCGCGCTAGCTTCGGACGAGCCTCGAGCACGAATCTCTCGTGGATATCAACGCTGGTGACTTGCGCCGCACAGTGCGCCAGAAGCGCGGTGAGATAGCCGCTGCCAGTGCCGATCTCCAGCACCGCCTCGTTAGCCTTGAGATCGAGCTCCTGCAGGACGCGCGCTTCCATCTTGGGCGTCCACATACGCTCTCCCTCCCCGATCGGAATTTCAAGATCGGCAAAGGCGAGCGCGCGGTAGGCCAGCGGAACGAAGTCTTCGCGCCGCACCTCGAAGAGCAGGTCGAGCACCTCCTGGTCGAGGACCTCCCAGGTGCGAATCTGCTGTTCGACCATGTTGAAACGCGCTTGCTCGAAATCCATTCCTGCCTCGTGATCTCGCGGAATCAGAAAACCTGCGCCGGGCCGATACCGTTGCCGCGCGGGCGCCAGCGACCTGCGCGCGGTCCGTCTCATGCCGGGAGAAGCGTTCGCGCAACTCGTGCATGATGCCTGCCCGGGTTTCTTGTTCAGGCCGCGAATCGGCTATCGAAATTGATTCTTGCCGGACGTTTCATTATCGCACGTCAATCGCCCGGGGCAGGCGCTGCCGCGGGGGCGAAATGGCGCCCGGCGCGCCGCGCCTTTCGCCGCTCTGTCCAGGCGTCCAGATAGGTATAGATGACGGGAACGACGACCAGCGTCAGAAGCGTCGACGTGATCACGCCACCGATGATTGCGCGTCCCATCGGCGCCTGCGTCTCGCCGCTTTCACCGAGGCCCAGCGCCAGCGGCAGCATGCCGAAGACCATCGCCGCGGTTGTCATCAGGATCGGGCGCAGGCGGACCTGTCCCGCCGTGAGCAGCGCGTCGTGCAGCGCCGCTCCGCCGCGCCGCGACCTGTTGGCGAAATCCACGAGCAGGATTGCATTCTTGGTGACGAGTCCCATGAGCATCACGAACCCGATCATCGACAGGATGTTCAATGTCGTTCCGGTCAGCAACAGCGCGAGCAGCACCCCGATCAGGGTGAATGGCAGCGACGCCATGATGGCGACCGGCTGGGTGAAGCTCGCGAATTGCGAAGCGAGCACCAGGTAGATGAAGATGATCGCGAGTCCGAGCGAGGACAGAAGCGCCGCCGTCGACTCCGCAGTGTCTTCCTGCTGTCCCGCGATCGCAAAGCGGTAGCCGGGCGGCAGCTGCGTCGAGTCGACGATCTTCTTGACGTCGTCGCCGACGTTGCCCGACGGCCGGCCTTCGGCGCTGGCGTAGAGCGCGACGCGCCGCTGCAGATCCTGGCGTTTGATGATCTGCGGGCTGGTAGTGTCGACGATCTCCGCGACCTGGCGCAGCGGCACCATGCGCAACTCCCCGTCGGGACCGCGCTTGCTGGTCGAGATATACAGATTGCCGAGATCGGAGGCGAGCCTGCGTCCTTCCTTCGGAAGCTGCACGTTGACTTCGTAGTTCTGCCCATCGGGACCGAGCCAATAGGTGACCGTCTCGCCGGCGAGCAGGGGCCGCACCGTCGCCCCGACCTGTTGCACCGAGATGCCCAGATCTGCCGCCGCGTCGTTGTTAAGCCGGATCGAGAGCGCGGGATTCGCCGCCTTCTCCGAAGTCTCCATGTCGGCGATGCCCGGCACCTTCGCGACTTTTTCGGCGAACTGGTTGATCAGCTGCTTCAGCGTGTCGGGGTCGGGGCCGAGCAGGTTGACCCAGATCGCACGATCGTAGCCGAGCGCCAACTCGATACCGGGAATCGGCCGCAACGCCTGCCGAATCACGCGCTCGAGATCCTTCTGGGAACGGGCGCGAGCGCTACGTTCGGTCAGCTTCAGGTTGATCCGCGCGTAGTTGCGGCCGTCATAGCTGCCCACCGTCGTCATCGCCAGCACGATCTCCGGGATTTGCTTGAGCGCTGCCTCGACCTCGCGCACCTTGCCATCGGTCGATTCGAGGCTGGTGCCGACGGGTGTGTTCAGCCGCAGCGAAATGAAGCTCTCGTCGACCTGCGGCGAGAACTCCTTGCCGATGAAGGGAAGCAGCGCGAAGCTGCCGAAGAAGATCAGAAGCGCCGTCCAGAGCACGATGCCGCGATTGCTGATCGTAGCCCAGCGAGGCTTGAGCGCATCCCACTGCCCGCTTCGCAGCGCGCTCCACAGCCCGATGACCGGTACGTAGAGACGGCGCCGGTTGTTTGAGATCGCCCACTCCAGCAGGCGCCCGTACTGAACGTGCACCCACTCGACGACGCCCTCGACGCGGTCCATGAAGCGGCCCAGCCATGGCGCGCGCGAGAAGCGTGACCCGGGCGGATCGCTCCAGACCGACGAAAGCATCGGGTCGAGCGTGAAGCTTACGAACAATGAGACCAGCACGGCGACCGCGACGGTCAAGCCAAACTGGAAGAAGAACTGGCCGACGATGCCCTTCATGAAGGCAATCGGCACGAACACGGCGACGATCGCTAACGTCGTCGCCATGACCGCCAGACCGATCTCGTCGGTCCCCTCGCGCGCCGCCGCGAGATGCGTCTTGCCCATGGCGAGGTGCCGGACGATGTTCTCGCGCACCACGATCGCATCGTCGATCAGCAAGCCGATGCACAGCGACAACGCCATCAACGTCATCATGTTGAGCGTGAAGCCAAACGCGTACAGCGCAATAAAGGTCGCGATCACGGCGATCGGCAGCGTGAGCCCGGTGATGATCGTGCTGCGCCAGGAGTGCAGGAACAGAAATACGATCAGCACCGTGAGCAGCGCACCTTCGATGATGGTGGCCTTGACGCGGTTGACGCTGCGTTCGACCTGCTCCGCCTGCGAGTAGACGAGCTGCACCTCGACGTCCTGGGGCAGGCGCAACTTGAGGGACTGCAGTGCCTCGCTAACTCCCCGTCCGGTCTCGACGATGTTGGCGTCCTGAGCCTTGCGGATATCGACGGTGATCGACGGCCGGCCGTTGATGCGGGAGATCGAATCGAGCTCCTTCTCGCCGTCGATGATGTCCGCGACCTGGCTCAAATAGACAGGGCCACCTCCCTGCTGGGCGACGATGATGCGGGAAAACTGCGCCGGATCCTTGATCTTGCCTTCGACGCGGACGATCGAATCGTTGTGCCCGCGCGTAATCCGGCCCGCGGGCACGTCCTGGTTGGCGTTCTGCACGGCCGTCATCACCTGATCGACGCCGATACCGAGCGACGCCAGCGCGGAGGGCTTTATCTGGATGAGTATCTGCCTTGTCACGCGCCCATTCACGATGATCTGCGCGACTCCGGGGACATTCTCGAGTGCCTTGACGATGGTCTGGTCGGTGAGCGATGTGAGCTCGCGCAGCTCGACCGTCGGCGAAAGGACCGCAAGCGATATGGTGGGCCGGTTGTCCTCGGCTTCCACCCGGATGACTTGAGGATCTTTGACGTCGCGAGGAAACCCCGGCCGCACCAGCGAGATCTTGTCGCGGGCGTCCTGAATCGCCCGGGTAACGTCGGTGCCGAGGCGGAATTCGACGAATACCTGGCTTCGTCCTTCACGCGAGTTCGAATAGATCCTCTTGACGCCGGAAACGGTGTTGACGGCGTATTCGATCGGCTTGCTGACATCCGTTTCGACGACCTCGGGCGAAGCGCCCGGATACGCCGTCTCGATATTGACGAACGGCAAGGTGACGTCCGGCATCTGCTCGACGCGCAGCCGGGCGTAGGAGAACAGTCCAAGCACAACGATGCCGACCATGACCATGGTGGCGAAAACCGGATTCTTGATCGAGACGCGCGTGATCCACATGGCCTTCGTTCCTCTTTAGAACACGCGTGCTTTAGGTCGCACC
>JALZAN010000045.1 GCA_030948365.1 Pseudomonadota bacterium | reverse complement strand
ACCATGGAGACACTGCTGGTGCACGAGCGGATCGCCCCGCGCGTGCTGCCCGAGCTGGCGCGGATCTATATGGTCAAGGGCGTCGAGCTGCGCGGCGACCCGGCCGCGCGCGCGCTGGTGCCGGCGATGAAGGCGGCCAGCGAAGAGGACTGGAGCACCGAATACCTCGGGCCGATCCTCGCCGTGCGCATCGTCGCCTCGCTCGACGCGGCGATGGAGCATATCGCTCGCTACGGATCGCAGCACACCGACGCCATCGTTACCGGCGATCACGGCAACGCGATGCGCTTCTTGCGCGAAGTCGACTCGAGCTCGGTGATGGTCAATGCCTCGACGCGCTTCGCGGACGGCTTCGAATACGGGCTCGGGGCTGAAATCGGCATCTCGACGAACAAGCTGCACGCGCGCGGCCCGGTCGGGCTCGAAGGGCTCACCAGCTGCAAGTGGATCGTCCTCGGCAGCGGACAGATACGCGCTTGAGACAAAGGGTGCACGCGCCCGACTCGCCGGTGCGTCTCGTCGAGCCAGCAGGACCCGTCTGATAGGCAGTAGCGCGGCGCGAATGTCGTCCTCGGTTTCGATCTCCATTGCCACCAACACCGCGATCGCCGCGGCCAAGGGCTTCGGCTTCGCGGTCACCGGCTCGCCGACATTGTTCGCCGAGACGATCCATTCGATCGCCGACGTTGCCAACCAGGTGCTGCTCAAGGTCGGAGAGGTGCGCGCCCGCCGCGGTCCCGACGCGCTGCACCCTTTCGGCCGCGGCCAGGAAAAGTTCTTCTGGGCGCTGGTGTCCGCCGTCAGCGTGTTCTTCGTCGGCTGCGGTCTCAATATCTACCACGGCGTCCGCGCGCTCGCGCAACCGGGCGACATCGCCCCCTTCACGCCGCTGATACTGGGCCTGCTGCTGTTCGCGCTGGCGCTCGAATCGTTCACCTTCATGGTCGCTTTGCGCGAGATCGGCAGCTGGAAGGGCATAACGAAAAATCGCAACAACACCACCGTGCTGGCGGTGCTGCTCGAGGATGCGGTCGCGCTGCTCGGCATTCTGCTGACCCTGATTGTCGCCGGCGTCTCGTTCGTTTGGGGATCGCATGCGGCATTCGATGCGGTAGTCGCCATCGCGGTTGGGGTGTTGCTGGGCGCGATGGCGATCTTCCTCGCCACGCTCAATCGGCGCCTGCTTATCGACACCTCCGAGCCGGCACTCGATCGCGCCGCCGCGCGTTTCCTGGCCAAACAGGGCGTGCGCGGCAAGGTCAGCTCGATCGTGGTCGACGACGATCGCTTCGTGGTGTTCGTCCGCGTCTCGCAGGCCGACGCCATCGAACGAGCCATCGAATCGCACGCGCTGGGCGAGGCGCTCAAGGCGTCGATGCAGGCGCTCGAAGGCAAGACGGTCGACGCCGTGTACTGGCAGTTTCCGCCCTAGCCCTCCCGTTGCCGATGGTCACCGCCCCGCGCACGGCAATGACGCGTCGCGGGACCGCACTGAAAACCCGGCCACTCCGGACGTGATCAGAACGATCGCGGCAAGCCAAGCACGTGTTGGGCCACGTACGACAGAATCATGTTGGTCGACACCGGCGCGACCTGATAGAGACGCGTCTCGCGAAATTTGCGCTCGACGTCGAACTCGCAGGCGAAGCCGAAGCCCCCATGCGTCTGGAGGCAGGCGTTGGCAGCTTCCCAGGACGCCTTTGCCGCCAGCAGCTTGGCCATGTTCGCTTCCGCGCCGCAGGGCTTGCCGGCGTCGAACAGCGACGCGGCGTGAAAGCGCATCAGGTTCGCGGCTTCGATCTCGACGTACGCTTCCGCGAGCGGGAACTGCACGCCCTGGTTCTGGCCGATCGGGCGCCCGAACACCACGCGCTCGCTCGCATAACGCCGCGCCCGATCGATGAACCAGTAGCCGTCGCCGATGCACTCGGCACTGATCAGCGTGCGCTCGGCATTGAGCCCGTCGAGAATGTAGCGAAACCCCTGCCCCTCCTCGCCGATCAGATTTTCCGCCGGCACCTCGAGATGGTCGAAAAACACCTCGTTGGTCTCGTGATTGACCATGTTGGCGATCGGGCGCACGTTGATGCCGCCGTGCGCGCCGGAAAGCGCGTCGCGCAGGTCGACCATCAGCACCGACATGCCCTCGGAGCGGCGCTTGACCTCGGAGAGCGGCGTGGTCCGGGCCAGCACGATCATCAGGTCGGAGTGCTGCAGGCGCGAGGTCCATACCTTCTGCCCGCTGATTACGTAGCGGTCGCCCTTTCGAATCGCTGACGTCGCGAGCTGCGTCGTGTCGCTGCCGGTCGAGGGCTCGGTGACCGCCATCGATTGCAGACGAAGCTTGCCGGCCGCGATCAGCGGCAGCCACTTTTTCTTTTGCGCCGCCGATCCGTGGCGCAACAGCGTGCCCATGTTGTACATCTGGCCGTGACAGGCGCCGGCATTGCCGCCGCTGCGGTTGATCTCTTCCATGATCACCGACGCCTCGGTCAAGCCGAGTCCCGAGCCGTCGAACTCGGTCGGGATCATCGCCGCCAGCCAGCCCGCGCCGGTCAGCGCGTCGACGAAGGCCTCGGGATATCCGCGCTCGGCGTCGATGCGCTGCCAGTACGCGGAGTCGAACTTCGAGCACAAGGCGCGAACTGCCTCGCGCATCTCCTGATGCCGGTCCGCGGAGGGAATCGGGTTCATCGCCGGTCTGCGATCAGGTCGCTTTCCCGCCGGCGACGCGCCCGCCCTGCCGCCCCACGAGCATCAGCCAGACCACGGCAACCGCGACGACGGCGAGAAACGGCAGCGCGCCGATATTCATCCACTCCCAGCCCGCGGCGCTGACCAGCGCGCCCGACGAGAACGACGAGATGCACATGACGGTGAACACGGTGACGTCGTTCATGCCCTGGGTCTTCGCCTTTTCGGCGGGCTTGTAGGCTTCGATGAGCATCGTCGTGCCGCCGGTGTACATGAAGTTCCAGCCCACGCCGAGCAGCAGCAGCGCCGCCCAGAATTGCCACAGCGCGACCCCGGACAAAGCCACCGCGACGCAGGCGCCCATGAACACGATTCCGCAGGCGATCACCCGCAGCGCACCGAACCGCCGGATCAGCGAGCCGGTGAAAAATCCCGGCGCGTACATTCCCACGACATGCCACTCGATGACCAATGCGGCGGCGCTGAACGGATGGCTGCAAAAGCTCATCGCCAACGGGGTTGCGGTCATCAGCAGGTTCATGATGCCGTAGCCCAAAGCCGCGGACAAGGCGGCGACGATGAACACCGGCTGCCGCACGATCTGCGACAGGGGCCGTGCGGGGCCGCGCGCTTCCTCCACGCTCGGCGGCGGCACGCGCACCTGCGACTGCACCGCCAGCGCCACCAGCGCGATCGCCGAGAGAACCAGGAACGAGCCCAGAAAATGAACCGGAAACAAGTCCTTCGCCCAGAGGCTTAGCGATGGTCCGAGGAAGCCGCCGGCGATGCCGCCGGCAAGCACCAGCGAGATTGCCTTGGCCCTGAAATCCGGCGCGGCGACCTCCGCCGCCGCAAAACGGTACTGCAGGCCGAAGGCGGTGTACACGCCGATCACCGCGGTGCCGAAACAGAACAACGCGAAGCTTCCCAGCCACAAGGCGAGCGCGCACATCGCGGCGCCGACGACGGCGATGGTCGAGCCAATCATGAACCCGCGCCGGCGGCCGACCTTCGCCATCCACAGCGCCGCCGGCATCGCCGCCAGCGCGGAGCCGAGGACGAAGGTGGTGGCGCCGAGGGTCGCGAACGCCTTATTGTCGACCAGCGCATAACCGACCAGGCCGTTCATCGCGATGAGCCCGGCATTGTTGATCAGCAACAAAGCCTGGCAACAGGCGAGAAGCGCAATGTCGCGGTACGAAGTTCGCATCCGGCTGGACCTGAAAATCGGAACGGCACTCGGTCGCGGGGTGCGCGCGCGGGACTTGCTTTGCGCGCGCATTTGCCCCCATATCGGCACTATATCAGCCTGACCAGGGAGTGCTTTTCATGCAGGAACAGATCCTCGATTTCTGGTTCGCGCCCGCCGACAGCGTAGAACATGGCAAGGAGCGGGCAATGTGGTTTCGCAAGGACATCGCGGTCGACGAGTCGATCCGTGAGCGCTTCGGCGGCGCGGTCGAGACCGCGCTCGCGGGCGGATTCGCCGACTGGGCGACGCCGCGGGGCGCGCTGGCGCGCGTGCTGCTGCTCGACCAGTTCACGCGCAACATTTTCCGCGATTCGCCGCGCGCGTTCGCCGGCGACGCGCTCGCGCTCGACCTGGCGAAGGCTACCGTCGCCGGCGGTGGTGACCGGATACTGATTCCGGTCGAGCGCTGGTTCATGTACATGCCCTTCGTGCACGCGGAGGATGGCGACGCGCAAGGCACATCGCTGCAATTGTTCAGGCGATTGCGGGACGAGACCGGCTTCAGCGATCCACTGCCGTGGGCCGAGCGCCACGCCGAGGTGATTCGCCGCTTCGGCCGCTTTCCGCATCGCAACGCTGTCCTCGGCCGCGAATCGACCGCGCAGGAAACCGAGTTTCTGGCGACGCCCGGCAGCGGATTCTGATCTTGCGCTCGAGCACGTCGATCGGCGCCTTCCGAAACGCGGGCGCGCTAAGCTAACATCCGCTCATGGGCATCATCGAGATCACGCTGGGATTGCTGCTCGCCGTTGCCGCGGTGGCGGCGCTTGGAAAATGGATTCCGGTCCCGTTGCCGATTCTGCTGGTGGCCGCAGGCATCGGGCTTTCCTATCTTCCGGGCTATGACGAGCTGACGGTCAGTCCGGAGATATTTTTCCTGCTGTTCATTCCGCCGCTTCTTTTCGCCGACGGGTGGCTGATTCCCAAGCGCGACCTGCTGCGCGCGCTGCGGCCGGTGCTGCTGCTGGCGTTCGGGCTCGTTTTTCTGACCACCGTGGTCGTGGGATTCCTGATGCACTGGCTGATACCGTCACTGCCGCTTTCGGCCGCGTTCGCGCTCGGCGCGGTGATCTCTCCCACCGACGCTGTTTCGGTGAGCGCGATCACGTCGCGCCTCAAGGTCCCGTCGCGGGTGACCACGGTGCTCAAGGGCGAGAGCCTCATCAACGATGCCTCGGGCCTGGTGGCGTTCAAGTTCGCGGTCGCCGCCGCCGTCACCGGCACATTCAGCTGGAATCAGGCGGCGCTGCAATTCTTCATCGAGTCGGGCGGCGGCTTCGCGCTCGGACTGGCCGTCGCGTGGCTGATCGGACGCCTTCGGGTCGGGCTCACCCGCTTTTGCATCGACGACCCGCTGATTCTCACCGTGCTCTCGCTGCTGACGCCCTTTGCCGCGTATCTCGCCGCCGAAGCCTTGCAGGTCGGCAGCATCCTGGCCGTGGTTGCAGCCGCGCTCTATGCGGGAGCGCACGACGGGCGCTTCATCGATGCGCCGACACGCGCGCATTCATGGGAAGTGTGGAGAATGCTGCAATTCGCGTTCAATGGCCTGGTGTTCCTGATCCTCGGTGTAGAGATCCATTCAGTCGTCGAAGGGCTCTCCTTCGCCTTGGCGCTCAATCTCGCCGGCTATGCGCTCGCGCTCTGCGCGGCGGTGATCGCCCTGCGACTGGCCTGGGTTTTCCCCGCAGCTTACCTGCCGTCACTGGTGTCCAAGCGAGTCCGCCAGCGTGAAGGCTTGCATCGGCCGCAACAGGTATTCATCGTCGGATGGGCCGGCGTCCGCGGCGCGGTCACCCTCGCCGCGGCGTTGTCGCTTCCCCATACCACGGCCAGTGGCGCTGCCTTTCCCGGGCGAGGCCTACTGATCCTGCTTGCCGCAAGCGTCATCGTGGTGACCTTGCTGCTCAACGCGACGACGCTGCCGTTTTTCATCCGCTTGTTGAAGATCCGCGGCGATGGCGTCGCGGCGCGCGAGGAGCGTGCAGCGCGGATCGCGACCGCGCAGGCCGGCATCGGCGCGCTTCAACAGCGGTTGACGAAGGCGACCGATGCCGACGAGAAGCGATTCACGCAAGCGCTGCTCGCCCAATACGAGCATCGCCTGCAGCGTCATTCGGCCAACGCCGACCGCCGGCAGCACCTCAACGCGGTGCACGACACGCAGCGCGACATCTGGCTCGAGGCGGTCAAGGCCGAGCGCAAGGAGCTGATGGAAATGCGCAACGCCGACGTCATCAACGACGAGGTGATGCGCGCGCTGCAGGCGGACATCGACCTCGAGGAAACGCTGATCGTAGGCGCGACGCGGCATGAGCTCTAGGCCGGCGCTGAAGCGGAGTTGGCGCGGATGATACGCACGCTGGGGGTCGTCGGAGGGACCTTCGACCCGATCCACTATGGCCACCTTCGCCTCGCCGCCGAGGTCGCTGCTGCGCTAGAGCTTGCCGAGGTCCGGCTGATTCCCGCCGGCATTCCGCCGCATCGGCCGCCGCCGGTCGCGTCCGGCGCCGATCGCCTGGCGATGGCCGAGCTCGGCTGCGCCGAGTTCCCGCGGCTGGTCGCCGACGGGCGCGAGGTTGGTCGGGCGGGGCCGAGTTACACGGTGGTGACCCTGCAGTCGCTTCATGACGAGGATGTAACCCGGCCGCTCGCGCTCATCATCGGCAGCGATGCGTTCGCGGGCCTGACCACATGGCACCGATGGGAGCAGATTTTTACCCTGGCGCACCTGGTGGTGGTCGAGCGGCCGGGCGCGCCGGCCTTGCCCGACGCGGCGCCCGCGCCGCTGCAGGAGCAATGGCATCGGCGCATGGCCACCGATCCGTCGCGAATTTCGCGGCAGCTCGCGGGAGCGATCGTGCGCCAAAGCGTGACGCCGCAGCCGATATCGGCCACCCAGATCCGGGCGGCGCTCGCCGAGGGCGCGGCGGGGCGCGCCCAGGTTCGCGGTTTGCTTCCCAGCGCCGTTCTGGCTTATATTGACCGCAACCAATTGTATCGGTCGATCCCGGATGCGCCTTAACAAGATTCAGAAAATCGCAGTAAGCGCCCTCGAAGACATCAAAGCCCGCGACATCACTGTTCTCGATGTCCGCAAGCTGACCAGCCTGTACGACACGATGATCGTCGCCACCGCCGAATCGAACCGGCAGGTGAACGCGCTCGCCCGTCACGTGCGGGACGCGCTCAAGGCGGCCGGAGCGAGCATCATCGGCGTCGAAGGCGAGCAGTCGGGCGAATGGGTGCTGGTCGACGCCGGCGAGATCGTGGTCCATGTCATGCAGCCGGCAGTGCGCGCGTACTACAACCTCGAGGAGCTGTGGTCGCTCCCCGTGGCGGGCCGTCGCGCGAAGCCGCCGCTTCCCGCCGCCGCCTGAAGCGGCTCGTCGCGGCGTCGCGGGCAAGCGTGCCCGCCGCATCAACCGCCATCCCATGAAGCTGCGCATCGTCGCGCTCGGCCACAACTTGCCGGCGTGGGTCGACGAGGCCTTCGGCGACTATGCGCGGCGCATGCCGCGAACCCTGACCATCGAGCTTCTGGGGATCAAGGCCGAGCCGCGCGGTCGCGGCAAGAGCACCGCGCAAGTGCTTGCCGCGGAAGCCGAGCGGATCGCTATCGCGACCAAGGGTTTCCATGTCGTCGCGCTCGACGAGCGCGGACGGCCATGGAAGACAGCCGATCTCGCCGCGGCGCTCGGCGGCTGGCGCGATTCCGACCTCGACGTGGCGTTTGTGATCGGCAGCGCCGACGGCCTGGCCGACAACATCAAGCAGCACGCGAACGTCGTGATCGCTCTTTCCGCGTTAACATTGCCGCATGGGCTGGTCCGGGTGGTGCTCGCCGAGCAGCTCTACCGGGCGGCAAGCCTGCTGCAAGGTCACCCCTATCATCGAGAATGAGCACCCCGATCCTCCTCCCCGAGCGACCGTCGATCTATCTGGCATCGAAGAGCGCGCGCCGGCAGGAGCTGCTGCGTCAGCTCGGCGTCGATTTCACGCAGCTCCTGACTCGCGAAGCGGTGGGGCGCCACCGCGACGTCGTCGAGATCCCGCGCAAGGACGAGGCCCCACTGGAATACATCAAGCGCATCGCGCGAACAAAGGTCTCTGTCGGCTGGCACCAGATGGGCCGGCGTGGACTTCAACCGAAACCGGTGCTCGCCGCGGACACCGACGTGGTGCTGGACGGTGCGGTGTTCGGCAAGCCCAAGGACGCGCCGGCGGCGGTGCACATGCTGCAGCGACTTTCCGGCAGAACACACGAAGTGAGCACCGCCGTGGCCGTGCGCTGGAATACGCAGGTGCTGATCGCTGTCTCGTCCTCGCAGGTAACGCTCCGCGTGCTAGCCGACGACGAGATCGGGCGCTATGTCGCCACCAGCGAGCCGTTCGACAAGGCCGGCGCGTACGCCATACAGGGCCGCGGCGCGACCTTCGTCAGCCGCCTCGACGGGAGCTATTCAGGGGTGATGGGGCTTCCGCTCTTCGAAACCGCCGATATCCTGATCAAGCTCGGGTTCTCGGTGCTATGAGCGCCCGCCCGGCGGCGTTCGATTGCCGGCGGCGCTTTCCGGCGCCAATCCGGCCATAGCGTTATCGTGCGCACCATGAGCCACGACATTCTCATCAACGTCACGCCGCAGGAAACGCGGGTGGCGATGCTCGAGCAGGGCGTGGTGCAGGAGCTGCACATGGAGCGCTCGAGCGCCCGCGGCCTGGTCGGCAATATCTATCTCGGCCGCGTCGCGCGCGTGCTGCCCGGGATGCAATCGGCGTTCATCGAGATCGGCCTCGAGCGCGCGGCGTTTCTGCACATCGCCGACATCTGGGAGCATCGCCAGAACGGGCACGGACACGACAGCAAGCCGATCGAGCGCATCCTGCACGAGGGCCAGTCGCTGCTGGTGCAGGTGATCAAGGATCCGATCGGCACCAAGGGCGCTCGCCTTTCGACGCAGGTGAGCCTGGCCGGGCGGCTCCTGGTGTTCCTGCCGCAGGATTCGCACATCGGCATCTCGCAGCGCATCGAGGACGAGGCCGAGCGCGAGAACCTGCGCGAAAAACTGCAGCAGCTCCTGCCGGAAGGCCTCGCCGGCGGATTCATCATCCGCACCATGGCCGAGACCGCGAGCGAGCGGGAAATGCAGAACGACATCGAGTACCTGACCAAGCTCTGGCGCGATCTGACCGAAAAGTCCGGCACCGTTCCCTTTCCGTCGCTGATCTACCAGGACCTGAATCTCGCCCAGCGCGTGCTGCGCGACATGGCTACCGAGGAGACCTCGCGCATTCTGGTCGACTCGCGCGAGACGTTCCAGAAGATGGAGGAGTTCGCGTCGCAATACACGCGCAACATCCTCGAGCGGCTCGAGCACTACACCGGCGACCGCCCGCTGTACGACCTTCACGCCGTCGAGGACGAGATCCAGAAGGCGCTGGCGCGCCGCGTCGACCTGAAGTCCGGCGGCTACCTGATCATGGACCAGACCGAGGCGATGACGACCGTTGACGTCAATACCGGCGGATTCGTCGGCGGTCGCAGCTTCGATGATACGATTTTCAAGACCAACCTCGAGGCGGCGCAGGTCATCGCCCGCCAGCTGCGCCTGCGCAACCTGGGCGGCATCATCATCATCGACTTCATCGACATGGAAAACGCCGATCACCGGATCGCGGTCCTGGCGGAGCTCAACAAGGCGCTCGACCGCGACCGCACGCGGCTGACCGTCAACGGCTTCACGCAGTTGGGCCTGGTCGAGATGACGCGCAAGCGCACCCGCGAGAGCCTCGCCCACGTCCTGTGCGAGCCGTGCATGACCTGCGGCGGTCGCGGCGAGATCAAGACCGCGCAGACCATCTGCTACGAGATCCTGCGCGAGATCGTGCGCGAATCGAAGCAATTCAACGCCCGCGAATTCCGGATTCTCGCCTCGCAGTCGGTAATCGACCTGTTTCTCGACGAGGAATCGCAGAGCCTTGCCCAGCTCGGCGACTTCATCGGCAAGCCGATCTCGCTCCAGGTTGAGTCGATCTACACTCAGGAACAGTACGACATTATATTGATCTAGGGTGCACTAGCCACCTCTGGCCTCGTCGATGCTCGAAAAGCTGCGCTCGCGTGTACGCGCCTTCGTCGACAGGCTCTTTCGGCGCAAGCCGCCCGAGCCCGGCCGCTTCGAGAGCGAAAGCAAATTCTCCTGGCGCGGATGGCTCACGTCGAGCCCCTGGGTCTGGCCCTCGCGCGACTATCTCTTGTATGTGCCGCGGGGGTACGGCGGATGGCGCCGCCGCCCGCTGATCGTCCTGCTCCACGGCTGCAAGCAGACGCCCGAGGACATCGCCGCCGCGACACGGATCGCCGCACACGCCGACGCCAATGACTGGCTGGTGCTGCTGCCGCGGCAAACCTCCAAGGCCAACCTATGGTCATGCTGGAACTGGTTCGACGGCGCGACCAGCGCCGGCAGAGGCGAAGCGGCGATCATCGCGGCGCAGATCAAGGCGGTCCGCCGCTCGCATCGCGTCCACCCGCGCAAGATCTTCGCCGCCGGCATGTCCGCCGGCGGTTGTGTGGCCGCGGTGCTGGGTCTACGGCAGCCGCAGCTCTTCGCCGGGGTTTTCGTCCATTCCGGCGTCGCCTGTGGCGCCGCTTCGGCGCCCCTCAAAGCGATGAGCGTGCTGGCGCACGGCGCCGACACGGACTACGAAAGCATCGGCGCCGATGCGCGCGCGGCCGCGCCGCGCGGCGCGCTGCCGGTCACGCTGCTGGCCATTGCCGGCGCAGACGACCACGCGGTGGCGGAGATCAATACCCGCCAGCTCGTCGCACAGTTCCTCGCCTTCAACGGAAAACCGGTACCGCATTCCGCCACACCCGATATTCTCCCACCGGCCGATCACGAAATGGCGACCACGCTCGCGGGCGGCCGCATCATGACCGTCAGCAATTATCGCGTCGACGGCCGCGTCGTGGCGCGCTGGATAAGGATATCCGGACTTGGGCACGCCTGGAGCGGTGGCGACGACGCGTTCCCCTATAATGATCCGAAGCCCCCGGACGCGACGGCCCTGCTTGCCCAGTTCGTCGCCGAATTCGCCGCCGGGAAATCCTAAAACGCCGAACAAGCGCGAAGGGGCACGACATGGCAGTTTCCGGCATGAACCATTTCACGATCCTGACCGACGATGTCGATCGCACCGTTCGCTTTTACGACGATCTGCTGGGACTCAAGGCGGGCTGGAGGCCGCCGCTCAATTTTCCGGGCGCGTGGCTTTACGCCGGCGACAAGCCCATATTGCACATCGTCGGCGGCCGGCCGAAGAGCGAGCTCACACCCGGCGTGATCGATCACATGGCGTTCACCGGCCACGACCTAGCCGCGACCGTCGCCATGCTGAAGCGCGAAAAAGTCGAGCACGTGTGCCGGCAACAGGCCGGCTCCGGCGTCTGGCAGGTGTTCCTGCACGATCCGAACGGCGCCAAGGTCGAGCTCGACTTCGCCGCCGACGAGCGGCCATCGGCGCACTGACGCGACACCTGAGCGCGACGCTTGACCATCTGGTGGTCGCCGCGGCCACGCTCGAGCAGGGCGAGGACCACCTCGAGACGCAGCTCGGCGTGCGGCCGCGACCCGGCGGCAAGCACGTCGCGATGGGCACCCACAACAGCCTGCTGCGACTGGGCGAGGGCATCTATCTGGAGCTGATCGCCATCGATCCGGATGGCATCAAGCCCGACCGGCCGCGATGGTTCGGCCTCGACCGTCCATCGATGCGCGCATCGCTCGCGGAGGGTCCGCGTCTGATTCACTGGGTCGCTCGCTGCGCCGACATCGAAGACGCGAGAACCGTATCGCCGGTCGACCACGGGCTCGTCTATCCCATGGCGCGCGGCCCGTATTCGTGGCGAATCAGCATTCCCGACGATGGCCACCTGCCCGGCGACGGGCTGGTGCCTACGCTGATCTCCTGGGACGGCGTGGCGCATCCGGCCAACGCGCTGCCCGACGATCGCATCGGTATGGTGACGATCGCCGGAGCGCACCCGGAACCGGCGACCATCCGCGCCTCGCTCGCCGCGCTGGGTCTGGCTGACGCGCTGAAGGTCACCTACGCGGTGACGCCGCGCCTCGCGGCGATGATTCGCACGCCGCGTGGGACGGTGACGCTGTAGACCGGCGAGTGTCGCCCTACAACAATGCGCCGCGCGCGCTCACCGGCCAGATGCATTCGACCCGCCCGTTGCGCACGCCCACCAGCGTATCGTGCAGGTTGACCGTGGGGTCGCAGTGACCGGGAATCAGCCTTAGCTTGTCGCCAACGCGCAATCGCTGGGCGCCCACCGGCACCTTCAGCACGCCGTGCTCGTCGGAAGCCTTGGTGCATTCGAGCTCGGGCCGGTCGGCGCAGAGCGGCATCCCCGAGTCGACCGAAAAAGCCTTCAGCCCGGCGTCGACGATCGCACGGTCGGGCGCCGGCACGCTCATGACGGTCGACCAAAGATAAAGGCTTTGCGCAAACGTCGGCTCGCCGGCATCCAACGTGTTGCGCCCATAGTCGGCGTCCATGAAAACGTACGAACCCGGCTGCAGCTCGGTGTAGACGCCGCTGTTGGCTTCGAGCAGAAACGTCCCGGTGCCCGCCCCGGTCACCGTGGGGCAGGCAATGCCGGCGGACTCGATCAGCGCCCGCGTCTCGCGCGCGCCTTCGACCGCACGCGCGATGGCCGCCCGACGCTCGGCCGGACGGCGTAGGTGCTGGGCCGTCCCCTGGTAAGCGTGCAGCCCGCCGAAGCGCAGCCCCGACGCCGCGCGCGCCGACACCACGCGCGCAAGCTCGAGCGCCGGCGCACCGGGAGCGACACCGCAGCGATGCGCGCCGACGTCGATCTCCACCAGCACTTCGAGCGTCGACCCGGCGTGACTCGCGGCCTCGGCGATCGCCGAGACATTGCCGAAATCGTCGACGAGGACACCGATTTTTGCCGAGCGTGCAAGCGCGGCCACGCGTCCGAGCTTGCGCGTGCCCACGATCTCGTTGGTGATCAGCACGTCGGTGATACCGGCGGCGACGAACGCTTCGGCTTCGCCCACTTTCTGGCAGCAAATGCCCACGGCGCCCTGGGCGATCTGGAGCTTGGCGATGTCGGGGCATTTGTGGCTCTTGGCGTGCGGTCGCAGGCGCGCTTTCTTTTTGCGCACCGCGTCGCCCATCGTGGCGAGGTTCTCTTCGAAGGCGTCAAGATCGACGATCAGCGACGGCGTGTCGACATCGGCGAGA
>JALZAN010000044.1 GCA_030948365.1 Pseudomonadota bacterium | reverse complement strand
CCTACGGGGCACAGCTTGGCGACGACACGGCGCGCGAATGCATGGCCGCGGCGCACGACGCAGGGGTCAATTTTTTCGATAACGCCGAGGTCTATGCCAGGGGCAAGTCCGAGATCATCATGGGCAACGTGCTTAAGAAGCTCGGCTGGCGGCGCGAGTCGTATGTCGTTTCGACGAAGTTCTACTGGGGCCTCAACGACGGCCCGAACGAGAAGAACACGCTCAACCGAAAGTATCTGATGCAGGCTATCGATGCCTCGCTCACGCGGCTGCAGCTCGATCACGTCGATCTCGTCTTCTGCCATCGCCCGGATCCGGACACGCCGATCGAGGAGACGATCTGGGCGCTGCACGACATGATCCGCAGCGGAAAAGCGCACTACTGGGGAACGTCGGAATGGAGCGCGGCGGAGATCATGGCCGCCTGGCAGATCGCCGAGCGCCACCATCTGGCGAAGCCGGTGATGGAACAGCCCCAGTACAACCTTTTTCATCGCGAGCGGGTCGAGAAGGAATATGCGCGCCTGTACGAAGACATCGGGCTGGGAACGACGACGTGGAGCCCGCTGGCGTCGGGGCTCTTGAGCGGCAAGTACAACGACGGGATTCCGGCCGACTCGCGCGCCGCACTGAAGGGTTACGAATGGCTGGCGGAGAGCATTCTCGATCGGGCCAAGCTCAAGCAGGTGCGGCAGCTCGCTCCGATCGCCACGGATCTAGGGTGCACCCTGGCGCAGCTGGCGATCGCCTGGTGCCTGAAGAACCCGAACATCAGCAGCGTCATTACCGGCGCGAGCCGCCCGTCCCAGGTCGTCGAAAACATGAAGGCGCTGGACGTCGTTCCCAAGCTGGGCGGAGCGGTCATGGAAAAAATCGACGCGATCACGGCTGTTCAGGCGTAAAGGTCAACCGATGCCATCGCGCTCGTGGTGCCTTCCAATGAGTTTTCTCTGAGTCGCCCGTGAGCAATCCACTCGAAAGCTGGACCGAGGAGCAACGCTCCGCTTTTCTTTATCGCGCCTGCGCCGACGCCGAAGCCGGAACGCCGCGCGCCGACCTGTTCACGCGCCTGGCGGGCGAAGCCGAGGCCCAGTCGGCGATCTGGCGCGCGCAGCTCACCGCCAGCGGCAAGCCGGCGCCGAAGCCGTTCACGCCCGAGTTGCGTACCAGACTCGTCGCCCGCCTTGTGGCATGGCTGGGCCCGCGGCCTCTGCGCGGGATTCTTGCCGCGATGAAGGTAAGAGGGATGGTCATCTACAGCGGGCGCGAGCCCGGCGGACATGTCAACGCGGCAGTGGGCAGTATCGAGCGCCGCCACCGCGGCTTGAGCGGCGGCGGCAATCTGCGTGCGGCAGTCTTCGGCATCAACGACGGCCTGGTCTCGAATGCGGGACTTATCTTCGGCGTCGCCGGCGCGAGTAGCGACCCCGCCGTGGTATTGCTGACCGGCGTCGCCGGCTTGAGCGCCGGCGCGTTCGCGATGGCGGCGGGTGAATTTGTCTCGGTGCGCTCGCAGCGCGAGCTGTTCGAGTATCAGATCGGACTCGAGCGCGACGAGCTCGAGGAGTATCCAGACGCCGAGGCGCAGGAGCTGGCGCTCATCTACCGTGCCAAAGGCCTGAGCACGGTCGAAGCCGATCGTGTCGCGAGGCGGCTAGTCGCTGATCCCGAGCACGCGCTCGACACCCTCGCCCGAGAAGAGCTCGGCCTCAACCCGGACGAGCTGGGCTCGCCGTGGGGCGCCGCGCTGTCGTCGCTGCTGTCGTTCGCCGTGGGGGCCGCGGTACCCCTCCTTCCTTTCCTCTTCAACGCCGGGCCGCGCGCGTTGCCGATCAGCGCGGTTCTGACCGCGCTGGCGCTTTTTGCCGTCGGCGCGACCCTGTCGCTGTTCACCGGCAGGAGCGCCCTTTTCTCGGGCGCGCGCATGCTCGTGCTCGGGGGTCTTGCCGCGGCCGTCACCTTCGGCGTAGGTCGAATGTTCGGCGTCAGCGTCTGATCTCGCGCGTAAACGTTGACCGCTGCGGCGAGCGGCAAGCGAGCGCATGCGCGTAACGAGAATGTCGAAAGCAAAGCTTCCATGATCGAGCCCACCGCGGTTGCCGTCGAATCCGAGGCGCGGCTCAAGCCGCCAGCGCGAGTGACGCTGCAACCCGGCCGTGAAAAATCGGTTGCGCAGCGGCATCCCTGGGTGTTTGACGGGTCGATCGCCACCGTCGAAGGAACGCCCGCGCCGGGCGATACGGTGATGCTTCACTCGACGGACGGCGCTGCGCTGGCCAGCGCAGCGTGGAGCCCTCACTCTAAAATACGAGCGCGAATATGGAGCTTTGATTCGCGCGAAACCATCGATGCCGCGTTTTTCAGCGCCCGCGTCGAGACGGCGGTGCGGGCCCGAGACGCATTGCAGGACAGCGCGCACGACGCGTGCCGGCTGGTCCACGGCGAGTCGGACGGCGTGCCCGGCTTGGTCGCCGATCGCTACCGCGATGTGGTGGTCGTGCAGATCCTTTCCGCCGGCGCCGAGCGGTGGCGCGAGCCCGTTATTGATGCGCTCGCGGCCGCCACCGGATGCGCCGCCATCTACGAGCGATCGAACGTCGACGTGCGCGCGCTCGAGGGGTTGCCGCCGCGCGAAGGGCCGGTGCGCGGAAGCTCGCCGGCCACCGTGGAGATCGTCGAGGATGGCTTGCGCTACGCCGTCGATATCGCTCACGGACAGAAGACCGGCTTCTACCTCGATCAGCGCGCCAACAGGGCACGCGTGCGTGCGCTTGCGTCGCAGCGAGAGGTGTTGAATTGCTTTTGCTACACCGGTGGCTTCACCGTCGCGGCGCTCGCCGGCGGCGCCAAGTCGGTGCTGTCGATCGACAGCTCCGCCGATGCGATTGCGCTCGGTCGCAGGAACGTCGCCACCAATGGCTTCGACCCCGCGCGGAGCGAGTGGCGCGACGCCGACGTCTTTGTCGAACTGCGCAAGCTTCGCGACGCGGCGCGCTCGTTCGATCTGATCGTGCTCGACCCGCCCAAGTTCGCGCCGACGCCGCAGCACGCGGAAAAAGCCACCCGCGCCTACAAGGACATCAACCTACTCGCGCTCAAATTGCTTCGACCCGGAGGCTTGCTGGCGACGTTCTCATGCTCGGGCGGAATTTCGGCTGATCTGTTTCAGAAGATCGTGGCCGGGGCCGCGCTCGACGGCCGAGCCAACGCGGTGATCGTCGAGCGATTCGCCGCGTTCGCGGACCATCCGGTCGCGCTGCATTTTCCGCAGGGCGATTATCTGAAGGGTCTCCTCGTGCGCAAGGTGGCATAGCACGGTCGGAAGCCGTCGCTGCCTTGGTGCTCCGCTTCGGTCTTGAATGCTTCGCCGAAACAAATCGCCTCCGCTGACGCGGGCAAGACCGGCGAGAGCATGATGACTCGCCGCTTGCCTCCTTTCCCGCTCGCGCTATGCCTTCTTGCTCGACAGGCAAGTCTTCATGAATGCCTTGCGCTCGGGTCCCTTTTTGCCGCTCGCCTGCTTCGCGCAGAGTCGCATCTTGTCCTGTTGCGAGACCTTGACCGGACCTCCAGTCGTGGCGGCCGGCTACGTTTTGGCCGTGGCAGCCTTGGTGGCCACCGGTGTGTCCGCACGCGCCACCGCGCCGGACATGCTCAGGACTCCCGCCAGCATCAACATCGTCACAATTTTCATTTGCCGTCTCCTTGATTGGGTTGCGTTAAGTGAGCTTGCATGCGGCGGGACTCTTCGTCCGCGACCACACCGTCATTAACGCCGCAGGGAACGGCTTGTCGTTCAGACCGATGGATGATGCAGAAGCTCGAGCGACGCGACAGCGCTTGCAGCAACGCGCTTGCCGCTCAGTCGAACGAGAAAGCGAGACTGGATAAAACGAGGCGGCGACCGGATTGCTCCGGCGCCGCCTCGTCAGTGCGGCCGGGTGGACAGGAGGTCACCCAGCCGTATTCGGCAACTCTACGGTCAGCCCTTCATGCACTCGCTTTGCGCTTTCGCGCGCTCGTCGGACTTCATGCCGGCGGTCTTCTTGTTGCACATCGCCATTTTGCTTTCCGGTTTGGCCGGCTTGGCCGACAGGCAGGTCTTCATGAAGGCCTTGCGCTCGTCGCCCTTCATGTCGCTTGCCTTGTCGTTGCAGCCTTTCATTTTTTCCTGCTGCGGGGTCATCGCCTTCGCGTCCGCCGCTTTGGTGTCCGCAGCGAACGCGGGGGCGCAGGCGAACATCGCTGCCAAGCCGAAAGTCAGTAGCTTTTTCATGGGAGTCTCGTAGAGGTTTCGCTCGTTGTGGGAGGGGTGTCGGGGCCAGTCTACGACACCCGGAATGTCGAAAGCAACGATTTCGGCCATCGGCGGCAAGGGGGTGTGGCATATTCCTACTGTGCGGCGCAACATGCAGCGATGCAGTTTCGCGCTAAAATCACCCAAATTTTTGAATTTTCACGGAAAAGGCCGTTTGCCGCCGTCTCGTCATGATCCTGATATTGGAACCGAATGCCCGCCAGGAGAGCACCGAATACACGGTCCTGACCGGTCAGCTGGACCGTCTTCCCGGCATTACCTACCGGGTCCACCGCGAGGTCGGCGCCGAAGTCACCCTCACCGAGATTTACCTCATCGGCAACACCGGCGCGCTGACGCTCGAGCAGATGCAGGTCCTGCCCTGCGTCGCCAAGGCGGTGCGCGTCTCGGAAGCGTATCGCGTCCTCGGCCGTCACCAGCAAGGCGACGACCGGCCGTCGTCGTTCGAGTACAACGGCGTCAAGTTCGGCCAGGACAGACTCAACGTTTTTGCCGGGCTCTGCGCCGTCGATTCACCGGAATCGGTCGATGAGATGATGAAGGCGCTGCGCGAGCACGGCCAGGTATGCACACGCATGGGCGCTTACAAGCCGCGCACCAATCCCTACGCTTTCCAGGGCTTCGGTGCCAAGTGTCTGCCGTACGTTTTCGAACTCGCCGGGAAGTACGGCATCAAAGTCATCTCCATGGAGGTGACACACGAATCGCACGTCGACGAGATCCGGGCCGCACTGCACGCCACCGGCAATCCGACCGGCGTCATGTTGCAGATCGGCACTCGTAATACGCAAAACTTCGAGCTGCTGAAGCTCGTCGGCAGGCAGCAGGAATTTCCGGTGCTGATCAAGCGCGGCTTCGGGATCACGCTCGATGAGTCGCTGAACGCCGCCGAATATCTCGCCTCCGAGGGCAACCGCAAGGTGATTTTCTGCCTGCGCGGAATGAAGACCAACATGGGCGACCCGCACCGGAATTTCGTCGACTTTTCGCACGTGCCCGCGGTTAAGAGGCTGACACGCATGCCGGTGGGAATCGATCCTTCGCACTCGGTGGGCAGCCGATCCGCCGCGCCCGACGGCATCCTCGATCTGTTTCATGTCGCGGCGCAGGGCGTGATCGCCGGCGCCAACATGGTGTTGGTCGACTTTCATCCCAACCCCGCCAAGGCGCTGGTCGATGGACCGCAGGCGCTGCTCCTGTCCGAGCTGGCGCACTTTCTCGACGATATCGCGATCGCGCGCGAGGCATACCTCAAGCGCACCGCGCGCCACCGCGGCGCGAACTGAACGATCCGACTGGCCGTCTTCGGCGACGACATCAGCACCATGGCCGTGGAAGTCGAGCTCAAGCTCTCCACCGATCCCGCATCGCTGGCGAGGGTGCGCGAGCATCCCGCGCTGGCGGCGGTGCTCCGCGGCGGTGCCCGCACCAGCAAGGACGTCAGCACTTATTACGACACGCGCTCGCAGGAATTGCGAAAGGCGGGCATCGCGCTTCGCGTCCGCAGAAGCGGGCAGCGCTGGATGCAGACGGTCAAGGGCGCCGGCGACCGGCTCGGTGCGGTAAGCCGTCGACCCGAGTACGAGTGGCCGCTGCGCTCGTCACGCATCGATGCCGGCAGGCTATCGACGACGCCCTGGCGAAGCGTGTTCGAGGCCACCGCCGGACGCCTGCATCCGGTGTTCGTCACCGATTTCGATCGAACCGCGCAGGAGCTGACCTTCAGCGATGGCACGCGCGCGACGCTCAGTCTCGATACCGGCGAGATTCGATGCGGACGCAAGCGCGTCTCGCTGACCGAGATTGAAATCGAATTGGTGGACGGTGAGCCGCGGCTGCTGCACGAGCTTGCGCTGGCGCTGGCGAAAGACCTTCCCGTCTCGGTTTCCCAAGCGAGCAAGTCCGAACGCGGCTATGCGCTCACGCGCCCGGCGCTGCGGAAACCCGTGCGGGCGCAAAAGCTTTCCCTGGCACGCGGCGCTTCCGTTGCCGATGCGCTGGTCCCATTCGGCAGCGATTGCCTGACCCAGATCGGCGCCAATGCGCCAGGCGTCGCCGCGGGCGCCGGTGACGAGTTCGTGCACCAGGCGCGCGTTGGCGTTCGCCGCCTGCGTTCTCTGCTCACGCTGATCGAAGATCTGATGGGTGCGGCGGCGACCGCGCCGGTCGTCGAGGAACTGCAGTGGCTTTCGACGCCCCTGGGCGCAGCGCGCGATTGGGACGTGTTCGCGACCGATGCACTGGCCGCCGTGGCGCGATCGTTGAGGCACCCGCAGTCGAGGCGCGATGTTGGCGTGCTCCGCGGTCGCGTCACACGTGAGCGCATCGCGCGCCACGTCGAAGCCGGAACGGCTGCGGCGTCACCGAGGCTGCAACGGCTGCTGCTCTCCTCGAGCGCCTTGCTGGCATCGATGCAGTCGCCGACCGCCGATCCGCGCCTGCGCGCGCCCGCGCGCGGCATGGCCAGGGAAGTGCTCGAGCATCGCGCCCGTCGACTGGCCAAACGTGGCGCGCATCTCGAGCGCTTATCTCCCGCCCAGCGCCACCGCGCGCGCATCGAGGCGAAGAAGCTCCGTTACGTCGCAGAAATATTCGCACCGCTTTTCCCCGCCGCCCGCACCAAGGCCTATCTCGCATCCTTGGGCAGGCTCCAGGGCGCGCTGGGTCATTTGAACGATCTCGCGACGGGCGAGCGCCTGCTGGACGAGCTCGCCCCGCGGGCGCGCACCGAGCGGCTCGTCCACGGCGCCGGCATCGTTCGTGGTTGGCTTTCCGGCGCGGAGGCGCCGGCGCTCGCCGACTGTGCGCGCGCCCGGCGAAAATTCGCCAGACTCAAGCCTTTCTGGCGCTGACTCCACGAAGGAATTGCATGCTTGAATCGGCGGAACTCGGACACAAGATCTCGAAGAAGACGTATGCGCGCAAGGAACCGGCGCTGCGCGAGGCACTCCTGAATGCACAGTACGATCTCTCGCAGACAAAGCGCGGACCGGTACTGATCATTCTCTCCGGCGTTCACGCCGGCGGCCGCGGCGAAACCGCCAACAAGCTCACCGAATGGATGGACCCGAGGCATATCCGCGTCGTCGCCTTCGGCCCGCGCACGCCCGAGGAGGCGGAGCGCCCTCCGGCGTGGAGGTATTGGCGCGCGCTTCCGGCGAAGGGCAAGATCGGCATCTTTCTCAACGCCTGGTACAACGAGGCAATGCGCGCGGGTGAGCGCGGCAAGATCGACGACGATCGCCTCCACTCGCATCTGCAAGCGATTCGCGATCAGGAGCAGACGCTGACCGACGAAGGCGGCCTGCTCCTCAAATTCTGGATCCATCTCTCCAAGTCCGAGAAAAAAGAGCGGTTGACCGCGCTCGAGAGCGACGCGCGCACGCGCTGGCGCGTGACCCGCGACGATTGGGAGGCGTACCGCATCTACAACAAGTCGCACGCGCTCTGGGAGCACCTGTTGCGCGAGACCTCGACCGGGCAGGCGCCCTGGTACGTGGTCGAAGGCGCTGACGAGCGTTATCGCAACCTCACCGTCGGCAAGATCCTCCTCGACGCCATGTCTGCGATCGTCAAAGCGCCTTTGTCGGTAAAAAAAATACCGCTCAAGCATGCCGTTGCGCCAACGTCGCCGTCGGTAATCGACAACGTCAAACTGATTCGCGACCTCGACCTGTCGAAAAAAATCTCGCAGGAAGACTACCGGCGCGAGCTGGAGAAGTACCAGGGCAAGCTGGCAAAGCTGTCGCGCCATAAGCGTTTCGCCAACCATTCGCTGATCCTCGCTTTCGAAGGATCGGACGCCGCCGGCAAGGGCGGCGCGATTCGCCGCGTTACCGGCGCCCTCGATGCGCGCCAATACGTTACCGTGCCGGTGGCCGCACCGACCGAGGAAGAGCAGGCGCAACCGTACCTGTGGCGCTTCTGGCGCAATGTCCCGCCTCGCGGCGGGATCACGATCTTCGATCGGTCGTGGTATGGACGCGTGCTGGTCGAGCGGGTCGAGGGCTACTGCACCGTCGACGAGTGGATGCGCTCGTACGGTGAGATCAACCAGTTCGAGGAGCAGCTCACCATCGGCAACGCGATTCTGGTCAAGTTCTGGCTGCAGATCAGCAAGGAAGAGCAGCTGCGGCGTTTTCGCGCCCGCGAGCACACCCCGTTCAAGCGTTTCAAAATCACCGCCGAAGACTGGCGCAATCGCAAGAAATGGCATCAATACGAGGCGGCGGTGTGCGACATGGTCGACCGGACCAGCACCGAGATCGCGTCGTGGACGCTGGTCGAAGCCGAGGACAAGAGTTATGCGAGGATCAAGATCCTGCGCACCATCGTCGGTCGCCTCGAGCGCGCGTTGAAACGCTGACCGTGGATTACCGGGCTCCATCGTGGCTCGTAGGAGCGCACGCGCAAACAATCTACCCGGCCTTGTTCAAGCGCCCGGGACCGCCACTGCGCCGCCAGCGCCTGGAAACATTCGACGGCGACTTCGTCGATCTCGATTGGCTGGACGCGACGGACCGGCAAGCGAACGAGGCGCCGGTCGTCGTTCTGTTCCACGGCCTGGAGGGCAACTCGTCGTCGCACTACGCGCGCGCGCTGATGCGGCACTTGAAGTCGATCGGCTGGCGCGGCGTGATACCGCATTTTCGCGGCTGCAGCGGCGAGCCGAACCAGCTGCCGCGCGCCTACCATTCCGGCGACCATGTGGAAATCGGCTGGATGCTGTCGGCGATTCGCGTGCTGGTGCCCTCGGCGGCGCTTTACGCGGTCGGTGTCTCGCTCGGCGGAAGTGCGCTGCTGAACTGGCTGGGCCGCGAGGAACGGCGCGCCGCGTCGCAGATCGACGCCGCGGCGGCAGTTTCTGCTCCGCTCGACCTGACCGCCGCCGGGGTGGCGATCGGGCAAGGCTTCAACCGCGTCTACACCCGGCATTTCCTGCAGACGCTCATACCGAAGGCGCTGGAGATGGCGCGCCGCTTTCCGGGCACTCTCGACGAGCTGTCGATCCGTCGCGCCGATTCGATGTACGCCTTCGACGACGTCGTTACCGCGCCGCTGCATGGATTCGACGGCGCGGACGACTATTGGTCGCGGGCGAGCAGCAAGCCGTGGTTGCGTCGCATCGCGGTGCCGACGCTGGTGCTGAACGCCCGCAACGATCCGTTCATTCCCGCCGCATCGCTGCCGACGGCCGCCGAAGTCAGCGCGGCGGTCACCTTGGAGCAGCCCGATACCGGGGGCCACGTCGGCTTCCTCAGCGCGCCGTTTCCCGGGAGCTTGGATTGGCTCCCCCTGCGGCTGGTACAATTCTTCGCCTCAGCGCAGGATCATCCCGCAACGTCAAGCACCTCCGAAGCACGCTGAATTTCGCGCGCAGCGGCTGGCACGAAGCGTTGCAAAACCTTCCAAACGGTCACCGCGGAGCTCCGATGATTCTACCTGCAGAAATCTTCAAGGCCTACGACATCCGAGGCGTCGTGGGAAAGACGTTGACTGCGCCGATCGTCCGCGCCATCGGTCAGGCACTCGGGTCGCTTGCGCGCAAGCACGGGCGCGAAACGCTGGTCGTCGGCCGCGACGGGCGATTGTCCGGCCCCGAGTTCGCGGGCGCGCTCGCGGAAGGCATCCGTTCCAGCGGCGCCGGTGTCGTCGATATCGGCATGGTCACAACCCCGATGTGCTACTTCGCGGCGAAGCACCTCGACACGCAGTGCTGTGTGATGGTGACCGGCAGCCACAATCCGCCCGACTACAACGGCCTGAAGATGGTGATCGACGGGACCACGCTCGCCGACCAGGAGATCCAGGGCCTGAAAGCGCATATCGAAAACGGCGACCTCGATCGCGGGGAGGGCCAGATTCGAACCGCCGATATCGGCCGCCAGTACATCGATCGCGTCGCCGGCGATGTCCGCCTTGCGCGCCCGATCAAGATCGCGATCGATTGCGGCAACGGAGTCGCCGGCGCCTATGCGCCGCCGCTGTTCAGGCGTCTCGGCTGCACCGTCACCGAGCTATTCTGCGACGTCGACGGACATTTTCCCAATCACCATCCGGATCCGTCGCAACCGAAGAACCTTGTCGACCTCGCCCGCCGCCTCGCGACGAGCGACGACGAAATCGGGATCGCTTTCGACGGCGACGGCGACCGGCTCGGCGTGGTGGCCAAGGACGGAAGCATTATCTATCCCGATCGCCAGCTGATGCTCTTCGCCGCCGACATGTTGTCGCGCAATCCCGGCGCGACGGTCATCTACGACGTGAAATCCACTCGCAATCTCAAGCCGTGGATCGAGCGCCATGGCGGAACGGCGCTGCTGTGGAAGACCGGCCACTCGCTGATCAAGGCGAAGATGAAGGAAACCGGCGCGATGCTCGCTGGCGAGATGAGTGGACACACGTTCTTCGCCGAGCGATGGTACGGCTTCGACGACGGCATGTATGCGGGAGCGCGCCTGCTCGAAATCCTGTCGAAGCACGCCGATGCATCGTCGGTGCTGCAGGCGCTCCCTGAGAGCGTCAGCACACCCGAGCTCAACGTCGCCGTCGCCGGCGCATCGGCGCACGCGTTGATCGCGCGCCTTGCCGAGCGCGCCAGCTTCCCCGGCGCCGCCGACATCATTCGCATCGACGGCTTACGGGTGGAATACAGCGACGGGTTCGGGCTCGCACGGGCCTCGAACACCACGCCGGTGATCGTGCTGCGTTTCGAGGCCGACGATGCCGAGGCGCTGGAACGGATCCAGCGCGAGTTTCATCGCGTATTCCACGAATCGCTGCCCGAGGTGGTGCTTCCGTTCTGATCGATGATCGCCTATTCCACCCTCCACGATGGAATCGACTGGGTCGCCCTCAAGGCGGCGCTGGCAGCGGACCAATTCGACAACGGACGCACGGCGCTGCAAATGGAGCGCTCCTTTCGTGCCAGCTTCCGCTGCGTTTATGCGCTCGACGGCGCGACTGTCGTTGGTACCGCACGCGCGTTGTCGGACGGCGTTTGCAATGCTTACATCATCGACATGTGGACGCACTCGCGGCACCGGCGGCACGGCGTTGGCCGACGCATGATCGAGCTCCTATGCGAATCCCTGGCCGGGCAGCACGTCTATCTTTTCACCGATGACCAGGCAGCCTTCTATGGGCGCTGCGGGTTCACCCCGCGCGGGGTCGGCCTGGAGAAAATCGTCGGCCAGTGGCTGCGGAATGACAGCGATTGAGCGGCTGACGCAGATCCGATCCCCAGACTCGGTGCTGTCGTCAATACGCGATGCCGAGGCGCCGATAAAGGTCGGCTAGCAGCCACGCCGGGCCGATCAACAGCGATCTCGCGTCCTCGAGAAACGCAGGCTTCCGACCTTCCAGCGCGTGGCCGATGAACTGGCCGATCCACGCGCCGACGAACACCGCCATCGATACGGTCAGCGCGCGCTCGCCAAGAAGTGTCAGCGGCCACACCATGAGAGTAATGACGCCGAGCATTCCAAGCGCAAGCGGCAGCGACAGCCACAGGTAGAACACCATCGTGAGGCCGATCGCGATATACGCGGCGACCGGCGAGATCGCCCAGAGCGCACCGAGCACGCTCCAGACGATCAACGGAACGCACACCCAGTGGATCGCCTTGTTCGCCGGGTTGCGATGGAATTCATCATAGCGATCCAGCAGCGTGTCGACCTTGCGCGTCCGCGGCATCATCGCGGTCATTTCGTCTGGGTCGCCGGACACGTTTATCCCGACGCCGTCTTGGCACGGACAGGGCGCAGCTTCTGCAGAACGACGGTGATGGCGATCAGCCCGACACCGATGTAGTCGAACAGCGGCGCCGGGTAAACCAGCATCACCCCCGCAATGATCAACAGCCACCGCCCGAGCACGGTGGTCTTGACGAAGAGCCAGCCCTGCAGGCCGCCGGCCAGCGCGACGACGCCGAACGCGGCGGTGATCGTCACCAGAGCGATGGAGCCCCAGTCGGCCTGTCCGAGCGTCTTGAACGAACCGGTGAGCAAGAGGCCGGTCCCGCTCGGGTCGAGCACGAACATGAACGGGATCAGAAAAGCGGGCGTGGTGTACTTCCAGCACTGCATAGTCGTCCGATACGGGCCGCCGCCGGTGATGGCCGCCGCGGCAAAGGGCGACAGCGCCGTCGGCGGCGATACCTCGGACAGCACCGCGTAGTAAAAAATGAACATGTGCGCGGCGAAATCAGGCACGCCCAGCTTGATCATGGCCGGCGCGGCGATCACCGCGCAAATGATGTAGGAGGCGGTGACAGGCACCGCGAGCCCCACGATCCAGACGATGAGCGAAGTGTAGAAAGCGGTGAGGAGCAGGCGCATGTCGTGCAGCAGCACGGGAGTGCGGTCCGCGCCGAATAATGCCCAGAACGACACGAGCGCGTCCGCGCCCGTGTCGGCGTAATCGAGCACGATCGAGCTGAACTTCAGTCCCAGTCCGGTGAGCGTTACCACCCCGACAATGATGCCGGCCGACGCGCAGGTCATCGCGACGTTAAGCATGCTGACCGATCCGCCCTCGAGCGCCTTGACGAGGCCCGATCCCCAGAAGCCTTTCACCCACGGCAATCGCCCCTTGAACCACTCGTAGGGAACGATTGCCGTGTCGCGATGGATGAAGGAGAGCAGCGCGGTCGTGACGGTTGCCCAGAACACCGAAAGCCCCGGCGAATAACCTATCAGCATAAATATCACGATCGCGATCAAGGAGGCGAAGTGGTACCAGTAACGCTTGGCGAGCACGAGCGCGGTCTGGTGCTTCTCGAGCACTACTTTGGCCATGCCGAACTTGCGCGCGTCGATCTCCACCATGGCGAAAATCGCCAGGTAGTAAAGGATCGTCGGGACGGTGGCCATCAGGATCACGTCGAGGTACGAGATCTTGAGAAACTCCGCGATCAGGAATGC
>JALZAN010000043.1 GCA_030948365.1 Pseudomonadota bacterium | reverse complement strand
GGCGCGCTCGATCGGACGCTGCCAGCGGCCAACGAGCTGCCGCAAGCATTGCACGCGGCGATGCGCTACGCCGTGCTCGGTAGCGGCAAGCGCGTCCGGGCGCTGCTTGCCTATGCCTCGGGCGAGTTCTCCGAAGCCGAGCCGGCAGTGGTTGACCGCGCCGCCGTCGCGGTCGAGTTGATCCACGCCTACTCGCTCATTCACGATGATCTGCCGTGCATGGACGACGATGTTCTGCGTCGGGGCAAGCCCACCTGCCACGTTGCCCATGGCGAAGCGATGGCGCTGCTCGCGGGCGATGCGCTGCAGACGCTGGCTTTCGAAGTGGTCGCAAAAGCTCCGCTGCGTCATTCGGCATCGCCGGCAGCGGCGCAACTGGCGCTGCTCGCCGAGGCGGCGGGGTCGCGCGGCATGGCCGGCGGACAGGCGCTGGATCTGTCGCACGTCGGCGCCGCATTGAGCATGAGTGAGCTCGAGCGCATGCATGCACTCAAAACCGGAGCGCTGATTCGGGCTGCGGTGCGCCTGGGAGCGGCCTGCGGTGATGCGCTCGATCAGACGCAAGGCGATGCGCTCGATCGCTATGCGGCCGCGATCGGTCTGTCGTTCCAGGTTGTCGACGACGTTCTGGATGTCGAGGGAACGAACGAGAGCCTGGGCAAAACCGCCGGCAAGGATGCAATGCAGGGAAAACCGACCTACGTGTCGCTGCTCGGCCTCGACGCCGCCCGGAATCGCGTCGCCGAGCTGCGCGAGGAAGCGCACACCGCGCTGCTCGGCTTCGGCACCCGGGCGCGCAGACTCAACGAGCTCGCCGACTGGATCGCTCTGCGAAAAAACTAAAGGCTCGTCGAAAGCGCGTAACGCGGCGAGGCGAGGCCGGACAAATCCCAAGTCTTGCCAAGCGTGCATCCCGCCGCGATACTCCGAGCATGAACCGTCCCGAGATTCCTGGCATACCCGATGTCCAGTCGCACGCCGATGCGCGCGACCTCGCCATCGATCGCGTCGGCATTCGCGGACTGCGCTATCCGATGCAGTTTGCCGACGGCGCCGCCGCACCGCAGGCGACCGTCGGTAGTTTCAGCGTGTACGTGGCGCTCCCCGCGGAACTCAAGGGCACGCACATGTCCCGCCTGGTCGCGGTCATCGACGAAATGCGCGCACCGTTTTCGGTCGGGGGAATGTCGTCGCTGCTCGACACGATGCTGCAACGGCTCGACGCCAACGGGGGCCGCATCGAGATCGACTTTCCCTGGTTTATCCGCAAATTTGCACCGGTGTCGGGCGTGCCCAGCATGATGGACTATCAGGTCAAGCTCTTGGCCGACCACACCGATGGCAAGCGAACGATCAGCGCGACGGTCGTCGTGCCGGTGATGAGCCTGTGTCCGAGCTCCAAGGCGATCTCCGATTATGGCGCGCACAACCAGCGCTCACATCTGACGCTCACGATTCGGCCGCGGTTGGGCGGCGCTGGAGCGCCGATATCGTTGGCGGAGCTGGTGGGCATCGCCGAGCAGGAAGCGTCATGCGAGCTCTTCGGACTGCTCAAGCGCGCCGACGAAAAGTACGTTACCGAACGCGCCTATGACAGACCGCGGTTCGTCGAGGACCTGGTGCGTGGAATCGCGGCCAAATTGGCCGGCGATTCGCGCATCGAAGCGTTCAGCATTGCCGCCGAAAACTTCGAGTCGATCCACAATCACTCGGCCTACGCGGAGATTGTTCGCGGTCCGTAGCGCATTCGCAGCCGTCCCAGGAGTCGCTCCGATGTCGGTGAACATGAACGTGACCGTGCCGGTCGCCAGCAGGCGGTTCGCGCGAGGGTAGCAAACACGCTCGCCGCACGGCGCGCGTTGCAGTCCCACGCCTGCTGCGCGCTGCGCATCAAGTCGTGGATGGCCTTGCGCAGCGGCACGGCTACGCCCGCGCGGCACTGGCGAGTGACGCAGGTTGCGACCGCGCCTGCGCTGAAGGCCGCGCGATGACGCTCGACCAGGCGATAGCGCTTGCTTTGGGGCCGGGAGCGCCGGCTAAGATCGGAAAGTAGGCGGGCCGTCGGCACGCCACCCTTGCTGATCTCTCGTGTTCGGCTCCGAGCTTGGCACCGGTTCGCCCGATCCCGGACGCGAATCCGATTCAAGCGTCGGAATGGGCCGCAACAAATCCGCCGAGCCATCGATCTGCCGCACGTCGCCGCTGATGACGCCTCCCTCGGCGACGATCAGCTTCCCGTATCGAATCGTTCCCGATACCCGGCCGGTACCATGGACGACCAATCGCGTGCGCGCGGTGAGCTCGCCGGAGAAATCGCCGAAAATCTCCGCGACGTCGATGGCCGCGGTTCCCTTCAGCGTTCCCGGCTTGGCGATCTGCAGTCCCTTGCTGTACACCGTCGCTTCCACCTGTCCCTCGACCACGAGTACGTCGCAGTCTGAGATTTCCACCCCCTTCAATTTGATGTTGATGCCGACAAAGAGCTTGCTGCCCGCCGTCTCGGCCAAGCCGAGTCCCGGCGTGTATAGCTCGGGTGTCGCCGAGGCGGCCGCGGCCGCAGCGGCGGGCGCCGCGACAGCTTCTTTAGCGCGCGCGCCAACAGACGCCGAGTCGTCTCGCGCCGGGACTGCGGCCGGCGGGAGTGGGCGCGACCCGACGGCGGGTTGAGCATTGCTTCCTATTCCGCCGTTGCGCGGCGGGGTCGCAAGCACGTTCTTGACGGAATGTTTTACCTCGACGGAACCTTCGCGGCGGCCAATACCAAGCATGTCGTTTCTCCTTCACGGGTTGACACCGATGACAATGTCATTATTCTCTTTCGCCTCGGTTTTTGCAACGGGTTTGCGAAGGAAAATAGCGGACGCGGGTTGGGCTCGGCGTGTTCAGCACGCGGCTTTTTTTCGCGCAGGTTTCTTGGTGGCCGGCGCCGGATACTGCACCGACTTCGCGGCGAGACGCTCGAAGGGGTCGCGCCGCACGAGGAGGCGCCGCTGCCCTGAGGTGACCAGCGAATAGTGGCGCACGCTGGCCAGGCGGTCGTTCGCGTCCATGCACGCGCCTTCGCGTGTCACCCAGAGGGCCGGGTCGACGCGCCTCATGTCGAATGCGACCGAGTAGCTGCGCAGCGTCTTGCGTCCGTGGCGATCGGAATACTCGTGAAAATAGGACATGGCAAGCTCGCGAAGGCTGCGATAGACCGGATCGCGATAGCGCAGCGGCGTTCCGTTGCTCTTGGAGATGGCGCCCCACGCGCCGGAGCGTCGAAAGAGCGCGACGACGTGCGGAAAATCGATCGGCTCGCAATCCAGGTGCATCAGCCACGGTGTTTCGCCGTGAATCCACAATGTGCATGCCCCCACGAACGCGGCTTCGATGCAGTGCGCGCGGCGCTGAGCCAGCACCTGGCGGACCGAGAGAATGGTTTCTCCGCCGATCTCGTGGTTGATGCGGATGGCATTGAGGAAGGCCTGGATCTTTTGCGGCGTGGACAGCCGGCGAAGGGTGGCGAACTCCGCGGCACTGAGGCCGAGCTCTTCGCGGCGGGCGAAACGGCGATGCGCGATCGGTGTCATGGCGACGGCAGGCTCCGCCCACGCTGAGGATCTATCCCCAACCTTACTCCAAGGACCGGCGGCAATCCCCTGGTTGTTGAGATTGCGGCAAAATGCCGATACAATGACGGCATATGCCGAATAAGGCCTGGTGAAAAGCACATATGACTACATTGCCATCCGTGGGTTTCAAGCACTCGACCGACCCCGAGCTGGGCACGGGACGAGCTGCGCTGCGCCGGCTCGGCGAATTGCTTGCGCTTCCGCGGGCCCCGAAGCAGGAGCGCGAGCTGGCAGAGATCGTGGCCAAGCGCATCGCTCCCGACGCCATCGATCGTCTTGCGCGCGCCGGCGTGCCGCCGCGCCACCTTGACTTCATCATTCCTCCGCGGACGCTGTCGCATCGCAAGAGCAAGGGCGAGCGCCTGACGCTCGATGAGTCCGATCGCGCGATGCGCGTCGCGCGGCTGCTTGCCCTGGCCGACGCGGTGTTCGGCGATCACACCAAAGCGCTGGTGTGGCTCGGCGCGCCGGCGGGCATCTTTGCCGGAAAAAGCGGCTTCGAGCTAATGGTTTCCGAAGCCGGTGCCCGTCTGGTCGAGGAAGCGCTGCTGCGCATCGATGAAGGTTTCTTCGCCTAGCGGCCGTACGCGCTCAGGCTGCCCTGGCGCCCGTGCGGTGCGATTCGAGTCGGCGTGAATATCTGGCGCATCAGCAATCATCGCGACCTGGCGGGGACCGGAGGCATGCGCGCCGGCGGTCGCTGGCACTCGGCGGGGCGTCCGATCGTTTATTGCGCCGAGCATCCGGCGAGCGCCCTGCTGGAGATTCTCGCTCACCTCGAGGTCGCCAATCTGGCGGCGCTTCCCGACGGTTACCAGCTGCTCGAGATCGACATCCCCGATAGGGTGGAAATCGAATCGCTGCCGACGCACGCGCTGGCGCTCAAATGGCAGAGCGACGAGACTTCGACGCAATCAATTGGTGACCGCTGGCTGGCCAGCCGGTCGGCGGCGCTGCTGCGGGTGCCGAGTGCACTGGTGCCCAAAGTGTGGAACTACCTCGTCAACCCGGCGCATCCGGCGGCGGCGCAACTGCGGATCAATGCCGCGGCGCGCTATCCGTTCGATACCCGACTGTTCAAGCTGGTCGGCGGTGCGAGACGGCGGCCGGCGGCGAGGATGCGCGTACGCTGAGGGCAGCGTTGTCCGAATGCGGCGCATCGTCGTTCCTCGTGCGCTTATCGTGAGGGCGCGACGCAACACCTTTCCGCCTGCAACGTCGCGGTACAATCTTAAGCGTCAGCGCCGCTTGCCGCCGCAGTCGTCCGTGCGCTTAGACCGGCCGCTCGAAGGCGACAGCGGCGCGTCGGCAATGATCGGCGCCCTGCCGTTTTTCGCGATCCCTGGGATAGGTAAGCGTAGTGAAACCCGTCGCGATTTTTCGTTTTTCGCCAACCGAGGGCTCCGGCCACTTCGGTCGCTGGCTCGACGCTCGCGCGATCCCGCAGCGGCTATTCGCGCTCGACGAGGGCGAGTCGGTGCCGGGCGACCCGCGCGCCTTTGCGGGCATCGGCATGATGGGCGGTCCGATGAGCGCGAACGACGATCTGCCCTGGAACGCGCCACTCCTCGATCTGGTGCGCGACGCAGTCGCCGCCGAGGTGCCGGTGATCGGCCATTGTCTGGGCGGACAGCTTCTCGCCAAGTCGCTCGGTGCCAGGGTCGTCCGCAGCGCGACACCCGAAATCGGCTGGAGCGATGTCGAGGTCATCGATGGCGCGTCGAATCCCTGGTTCGGCCATCGCGAGCGGTTCCGGACTTTCCAGTGGCACTACGACATTTTTGACTTGCCCCAGCGGGCGACACGCCTGTTGACCAACGCCGCGAACCCCGAGCAGGCCTTTGCCCTGGGCAAGCACGTCGGCTTCCAGTGTCACATCGAGATGACGCGGGAGATGGTCGAGAGCTGGTGCGCCAGTGCCGGCGACGAGCTTCCACCGCAATCGAGCGGAGCAGTGCAGAGCAAGTCCGACATCTTCAACGATGTCGACGCGCGACTGGCCGCGCTGTCCGTGGTTGCCGACGACGTCTACGCCCGGTGGGCGCGGGGGCTGGCGACGTGATGCACGCGATCCGTCCGCTCCCCGACCAGCTCATCAACCAGATTGCCGCCGGCGAGGTGGTCGAGCGTCCCGCGGCGGCGCTCAAGGAGCTGCTGGAAAACAGCCTCGATGCCGGCGCGGCGCAAATCGATATCGACCTCGCGGGGGGCGGCGTCAAGCTGATTCGCGTCGCCGACGACGGCGTCGGCATCGACCGCGAGGACCTGCTTTACGCGATCGCCCGGCACGCGACGTCCAAGATCTCGAGCGCCAGCGATCTGGAGGCGATCGGCACGCTTGGATTCCGTGGCGAGGCGCTGGCCAGCATCGGCGCGGTATCGCGACTGGCGTTGACGTCGCGCTCGCGCGCCAAGCCGCATGCGTGGCGCATCGAAGTCGACGGGGGGGAAGTGGGCGTGCCGCAACCCGCCGCGCTCGCCAGCGGCACCAGCGTGACGGTACAGGAGCTGTACTACAACACTCCGGCGCGGAAGAAATTTCTGCGCACCGATGCGACTGAGTTCGCACACTGCGACGAAGCGTTTCGCAGGATCGCCCTTTCGCATCCCGACGCGGGATTCACCTTGCAGCACAACGCAAGCGTGCGCTACCGATTGCTCGCGCAAGGGAGAAAGGCGCGCGTCGACGCATTGCTCGGCGACGACTTCGTGGCACAGGCAGCCCATGTCGACGAGCACGGGCCGGGCATCTCGCTCGCCGGATGGGTGGTGCGTCCGGCATATGCCACCACCGCCCGCGACGCGCAGTATCTGTTCGTCAATGGGCGCTTCGTGCGCGACCGGGTCCTGACCCACGCCTTGCGCGAAGCGTATCGCGACGTGCTGCATCACGAGCGGCAACCGGCCTACGCGCTGTGGCTCACCATCGAGCCGCGCATCGTCGACGTCAACGTTCATCCGGCGAAGGCCGAGGTCCGATTTCGCGACAGCGGCGCGGTGCATCAATTCGTGCGGCGCGCGGTGGAAAAAGGCCTCGCCTCCACCGCGGCGGAGCAGCCGGCGGTATCGGCCTCGGAGCGCCTCGGAGCCGCCGCCGCCAGAGTGCCCCCCTTGGCGCCCGTGCCGGATCCCGGCTCGCCTGCAGGCGAGTGGCAAGGCTCGATGGCGCTCAGCGCAGCCGAGCCGGCGAGCTTTTATTCGAAGCTCTTCGGCGAGCGCGCGCGATTGCCGGATCGCGGCGGGCGCGGAGGCGGCGCTGGCGTCGCCGACCTGCCCAGCAGCGGTGATCATCCGCTCGGATTCGCGCTCGCGCAGCTGCACGGCATCTTCGTGCTGGCGCAGAACAGCGACGGGCTGGTGCTGGTCGACATGCACGCCGCGCACGAGCGCATCCTCTATGAGCGTCTGAAGACCGTGCTCGACCGCACGCTGCCGATGCAGCCGCTGCTGGTGCCGGTGAGCTTCGCCGCCGATCCGCTCGATGTCGCAACCGCCGACGAAAACGCCGCAGTGCTGTCGTCGCTCGGGTTTTCGATATCGGTGCTCGGCCCGGCGACGCTGGCGATCCGCGGCGTGCCGGCGCTGCTGATCGATGCCGACGCGGTGGCGCTGGCGCGCGCGGTGCTTGCCGACGTGCGCGAATACGGCGGCAGCAGAGTGCTCACCTCACAGCGCGACGAGTTGCTGTCGACGATGGCGTGTCATGGCGCGGTGCGCGCCAACCGCAGCCTGACCGTGCCGGAGATGAACGCGCTGCTGCGCGAGATGGAAGCAACCGAGCGCGCCGGGCAGTGCAACCACGGCCGCCCTACGTGGTATCAGCTGTCGCTCCCCGATCTCGACCGCCTTTTCATGCGCGGCCGATAGATTTTCGCGCGGTGCGGCCGTGGCCGCGCCGGCGGCTATTTCATCGTCGCGTCGACGCCATCGACTTCCAAGTCACATACATGACGCCTGCGATCCTGCTCATCGGCCCGACCGCGTCGGGCAAGAGCGCGGTCGCGCTGGAGCTTGCGACCCTGCTTCGGGTGGAGATCGTCAGCGTCGATTCGGCGCAGGTCTATCGCGGCATGGACATCGGCACCGCCAAGCCCGACGCCGGGACGCGCGCACGCACCCCCCATCATCTGATCGATCTGATCGGCCCCGACCAATCGTATTCGGCGGCGCGCTTTCGCGACGACGCGCTCGCCGCAATGGCGGCGATTCGCGCCCGCGGGCGCATTCCGCTGCTGGTCGGCGGGACGATGCTCTACGTCAAGGCATTGCGCGAGGGTCTGTCGCGATTGCCGCAAGCCGATCCGATGGTGCGCAAGGAACTCGACGAGCGCGCGGCCGCAATCGGTTGGCCCGCGTTGCATGCCGAGCTCGCCGGCGTCGATCCCGCGACTGCGGCGCGGCTCAAGACGACCGACAGCCAGCGCATCCAGCGCGCGCTGGAGGTCCACCGAATCTCCGGCACGCCATTGTCGGCGTTGCAAGGCGCTCGCGATGCCGACGATGCGCCGGAGCTGCTCGCCATCGCGCTCGTTCCCTCCGATCGCGCGTGGTTGCATCGACGAATCGCCGAACGTTTCGATGCCATGCTCGCCGCTGGTCTGGTCGACGAAGTCCGCACTCTGAAAGAGCGTTATCGACTGACCGCTTCGATGCCGTCGATGCGCTGCGTCGGATACCGGCAGGTGTGGGAGACGCTCGAAGGAGCGCAATCGCCGGGCGACTTGCGCGAGCGCGGCATCGCCGCCACGCGCCAGCTGGCCAAGCGCCAGCTCACCTGGCTGCGCTCGACCCAGGCGCAGACATTCGATTGCCTTGCCGCCGGTCTTCCGCGCAAGATCGCCGATCTCGTCGACGCGGTCGCGGCGGGTTAGACGACACATTGCTGCCGTGCAATAATCGCTTTTTCCGCGCGCCTCGATTTCGGCCCCGCCATGGTCGCCCGCACGCTCTACGACAAACTCTGGGACACGCACGTTGTCCGGTCCGAAGACGATGGAACGGCGTTGTTGTACATCGATCGCCATCTGGTCCACGAAGTCACCAGTCCGCAGGCGTTCGAGGGCTTGAGGCTCGCCGGACGCGAGCCGTGGCGCATGAGCTCGGTCGTCGCCACGGCAGACCACAACACGCCAACGTCACACTGGGATCTCGGCATCACCGATCCCACGTCGCGCACGCAGGTCGATGCGCTCGACGCCAACATGCTCAAGTACGGCGCCAAGGCCTATTTCCCGTTCCGCGACAAGCGCCAGGGCATCGTGCATGTGATCGGCCCGGAGACGGGCGCGACACTTCCCGGCATGACCGTTGTCTGCGGCGACTCGCACACCAGCACCCACGGCGCCTTCGGCTGCCTCGCATTCGGGATCGGCACGACCGAGGTCGAGCACGTGCTCGCCACGCAGTGCCTGCTGACCAAGAAAGCGAAGACCATGCGCGTCAACGTCGAGGGCGAGCTGCCCTTCGGCTGCACCGCCAAGGACATCGCGCTGGCGGTGATCGGCAAGATCGGCACCGCCGGCGGCTCCGGCCACGCCATCGAGTTCGACGGCTCGGCCATTCGCGCGCTGTCGATGGAAGGCCGGATGACTGTGTGCAACATGGCCATCGAGGCGGGCGCGCGGGCGGGCATGGTCGGCGTCGACGAGACCACGGTTGCCTATCTCAAGGGACGCATGTTCGCGCCCAAGGGCGAGCTGTGGGAGCGCGCGGTCGCGCACTGGCGGACGCTCAACTCGGATCCGCAGGCGAAGTTCGATCGCGTGGTGACGCTCGACGCGGCAACGATCGCGCCCCAGGTCACTTGGGGGACGTCGCCGGAAATGGTCACCACGATCGAGGGCCGCGTGCCGGATCCCGACAAGGAAAAAGATCCGCAGCGGCGCGAAGGCATCGAGCGCGCACTCGTCTACATGGGCCTCAAGCCGAACACGGCGATGGGCGACATCCGCATCGACAAGGTGTTCATCGGCTCGTGCACCAATTCGCGCATCGAGGATCTGCGCGCCGCGGCGGCCGTTGTCAAAGGCCGTCACAAGGCCGACAACGTGATGCTGGCGATGGTCGTCCCCGGATCCGGGACGGTGAAGGCTCAGGCCGAGCGCGAAGGGCTCGATCGCATTTTCACCGCCGCCGGCTTCGAGTGGCGCGAGCCGGGTTGCTCGATGTGCCTGGCCATGAACGACGACCGGCTGGAGCCCGGCGAGCGCTGCGCGTCGACGTCCAACCGCAATTTCGAAGGCCGCCAGGGCACCGGCGGACGCACCCACCTGGTCAGTCCGGCGATGGCGGCAGCGGCGGGCATCGCCGGCCATTTCGTCGACGTGCGGCGTCTAGGCTAGGACGCGCGCGATGCAACCGTTTCGCATCGTGACCGGTCTGGTGGCTCCGCTCGACCGCGCCAACGTCGATACCGATTCGATCATCCCGAAGCAGTTCCTGAAGTCGGTTAATCGCTCCGGCTTCGGTCCTAACCTGTTCGACGCGTGGCGCTATATGGATGCGGGTGAGCCCGGCATGGACATGTCGCGTCGTCCGTTGAACCCGGACTTCGTGCTCAATCAGCCACGCTATCAGGGCGCGCAGATCCTGCTCGCCCGTCGCAATTTCGGCTGCGGCAGCTCGCGCGAGCACGCGCCCTGGGCGCTCGGCGATTACGGCTTCCGCTCGGTTATCGCGCCGTCGTTCGCCGATATTTTTTTCAACAACTGCTTCAAGAACGGGCTGCTGCCGATCGTACTGACGGAGTCCGAGGTCGAGCGCCTGTTCCACGACGCCGCGGCATTTCCGGGATTCAGACTCACCATCGATCTCGAGCGGCAGACTGTCTCCACGACTGGTGGTGACATGGTCTTCTCCTTCAGCGTCGACGCCTTTCGCAAGCACTGCCTGTTGAACGGTCTCGACGATATCGGACTCACGCTCACTCACGCCGACGAGATTCGTGCGTTCGAGTCGAAGCGAAAAGCCGAGCTGCCGTGGCTCTTCTGAGCGGACTCAGGCTCACGGGACATCGGAAAACAGAAGAGATCCAGGCTTCGACTGTTGTCCGTAGTGCCCGGTCGTGCACGGTGAAGGCGCGGCGATGAAGATCGCAATGCTTCCCGGTGACGGCATCGGCGTCGAAATCGTGGCCGAGGCGTCGAAGGTGCTCGAGTGCCTGCGGCAGGAAGGGTTGCCGATCGAGACGCAAAGCGCGCCCATCGGTGGTGCCGGTTACGACGCCGCCGGACAGCCGCTCCCCGAGGCGACGCTTTCCGCTGCCCGGGACGCCGATGCGATCGTCCTAGGCGCCGTCGGCGGGCCGAAGTACGACAACCTGCCGCGACCAGTGCGTCCGGAGCAAGGGCTGCTCGCCATCCGCAAAGCGCTTGGACTGTTCGCCAATCTGCGCCCGGCGCTGCTCTATCCGGAGTTGGCGCGCTCGTCTTCGCTCAAGCCGGAGGTCGTGTCGGGGCTCGACATCATGATCGTGCGCGAGCTCACCGGAGACATCTACTTCGGCGCGCCTCGCGGCCGCCGCATCAATGCCGTGGGCGACACCGAAGGCTTCGACACCATGCTCTATAGCGAGCCGGAAATCCGGCGCATCGCCCGCTTCGGGTTCGAGGTCGCCCGCAAACGCAAGCGCCGGCTGTGCTCGGTGGACAAGGCCAACGTGCTCGACACCTCGATCCTCTGGCGTGAGGTCGTCAGCTCGGTGGCCACGGATTACGCCGATATCGAGCTCTCGCACATGTATGTCGACAACGCGGCGATGCAGCTCGTGCGCAACCCGAAGCAATTCGACGTGATCGTGACCGGCAACATGTTCGGCGACATTCTGTCCGACGAGGCATCGATGCTGGCGGGGTCGATCGGCATGCTGCCTTCAGCGTCGCTCGATGGCGCCAACAAGGGACTGTACGAGCCGATTCACGGTTCCGCGCCCGACATCGCCGGTCAGAACAAGGCGAACCCGCTGGCGACGATCCTGTCGCTGGCGATGATGTTCCGGTACACATTCGGCCACGGCGACGTCGCCGATCGCATCGAGGCCGCGGTGCGCAGCGTTCTGGCGCGCGGCATGAGAACCGGCGACATCGCGCTGGCGGGCGAGGCGATCGTGGGCACCCGCGAGATGGGCGATGCGGTCGTCGCCGCGCTGGGACGACAATGAGCACGGCAACGAGCGCCGCGGTGAGCGGGGCCCAAGGTTCCATCGTCGTTCGCCGCGCGGAGCTTGCCGACGCGGAAGCGATTCATGCCACATTCCTGGGCCCCAAGGCGATTGCCGGCACGCTGCAGATCCCCTATCCATCACTGGACCTGTGGCGCAAGCGCCTCGCCGAATTTCCGCCCGATGACTACCTGCTGGTGGCGACCGTCGAAGGTGCGGTGGTCGGCAATCTGGGCCTGCACCATGCGTCGAAATCGCCGCGGCGCCGTCACGTCGGCAACGTCGGCCTCGCGGTTCGCGACGATTATCATCGATGCGGCGTGGGCAGCGCCCTGCTGAGCGCGGCGCTGGAGCTCGCCGATGGCTGGCTCAACATGCAACGCATCGAGCTGTGGGTGTATTGCGACAACGCCGCGGGCATTGCGCTGTACCGCAAGTTCGGCTTTGGAATCGATGGAACCTGCCGCGCGTACGCGTTTCGCGACGGGCACCACGTCGACGCCTACATGATGTTGAGGCTTCATCCCGCGCTGGCGTCGGCTGCCGCGGGTGGAAAGGACTAAGGAGTGACGATGCGCGTGGGTTTTGTCGGCTGGCGCGGCATGGTCGGATCGGTGCTGATCCGGCGCATGCTCGAGGAGAACGATTTCGAGCATCTCGATCCGGTGTTCTTTTCGACCTCGGCGGCGGGGGGCCGTGGCCCATCGATCGGCAAATCCACGCCGGCGCTTCGCGACGCGAATGACGTCAAGGCGTTCGAGGGCCTCGACGCGATCGTGACCTGCCAGGGCGGCGACTGGACCAAGCCGATGTACCACGCGATCCGCGGTTCCGGTTGGGGCGGCTACTGGATTGACGCCGCGTCGACGCTGCGCATGGCCGACAACGCGATCATCATTCTCGATCCCGTCAACCGCAACGTGATCGATGACGCGCTCGCCAAAGGCGTGAAGAATTACATTGGCGGCAACTGCACGGTCAGCCTGATGATGATGGCAATCGCGGGGCTGCTCAAGAACGACCTCGTCGAGTGGATGACCTGCATGACCTACCAGTCGGCATCCGGCGCCGGCGCGCAGAACATGCGCGAGTTGCTGCAGCAGATGGGCGAAGTTCATCTCGCGGCAAAAGACCTGCTCGACAAGCCCGATTCGTCGATACTGGATATCGACCGCGAGGTCGCGGGGATTCTGCGCGACGAGCGCTTTCCGACCGAGCATTTCGGCGTGCCGCTCGCCGGAAGCCTGATTCCCTGGATCGCCGAAGACATGGGCGATGGGGTGAGCAAGGAGGAGTGGAAGGGCGGCGCCGAGACCAACAAAATCCTCGGGCGAGAAAGCGACCCTATTCCGGTCGAGTCGATTTGCGTTCGCGTCGGCGCCATGCGCTGTCACAGCCAGGCGCTGACCATCAAGCTTCGCGAGCGGATTCCGCTGCCCGAAGTGGAGCGCCTGATTGCCGACGCTCACGAATGGGTGCGAGTGGTTGCCAACACGTGCGAAGCCAGCTCTCGCGAACTGACGCCCGCCGCGGTCACTGGAAAGCTCGAGATACCGATCGGGCGCTTGCGCACGCTGGCGATGGGAGGGGATTATCTCGGCGCGTTCACGGTCGGCGATCAGTTGCTG
>JALZAN010000042.1 GCA_030948365.1 Pseudomonadota bacterium | reverse complement strand
CGCCCGGCGAGCTTTTCGAGCAGTGCGCGGGCACGTGGCTGCAAGGAGGTCGCGTCGTCGAGGGCCGCCGTTTTTTATCACGTTGCATTCGACGTTTTAAAAAAGCTCCGGGCTTGCCGACCTCATGGCCGACAACAAACATCGCAACGTCGTTCCGTTTCCGGGTGTCTCCAAGGATTCGCCGGCCAGCGGTCTTCCAACCGAGCCAAGCATGACCGCGCTGAACCGGGCGCAACTGGCGCTTCGCTCCAGCAAGATGCAGCTGCACCTGGTGACGGAAAACGTCCCGGCGATGATCGTCTATTTCGATCGCAACTTTATCTGCGGATTTTCCAACTCGCAGTACGCCCAGTTCTTCGGCTTCAGCAAGGCTGGCATTCTCGGCAAGCACATGGCCGAAGTCATCGGCCAGGACAGCTTCGACGGCATCCTGCCCCACCTGCAACGCGTGCTCGCCGGCCATGCCGTGTCATATGAAGCGGAGCGCAAGTCCTACCAGGGCGTCAAGCGGCAACTGCAGGTCTCGTTCGCGCCCGACATCGACGCCTCGGGCTGCGTCAAAGGCAGCTACGCGCTGGTCATCGATATCACTGCGTCGAAGATCGCCGAGAACGTCATTCGCACCCAGGCCTTGCAGCAGGAGGCGATCGCGGTCTACGGGCAATTCGCGCTTGAGAGCCGCGACATCGACAGCCTGGTATCGAACGCGGCGGCAATGGTGACCTCGGGCCTCGACATCGACCATTCCGGTGTTTTTCGATTCCTCCACGGGCACCAGGATCTCAAGCTGATTGCGGGCGTGGGCTGGAGCGACGGCGTGGTGGGCAGCGCGACCATCACCGCGAGCACAGGAACGTCGATTCGCGCCGCCCTGAGCTCGGGCAACCCGATCGTGGGGCCGGATGTCCGCGCCTCGGGCCATCCGATGTTCCGGTCGTCGGTGCATCCCGACTGCCCCGTGAGCAGTCTGGAAGTAGCGGTCCCGACTTCCGACGGGCCGTTCGGCATTCTCGGCGCCTACCGCCGCGACACGCGCGGCTTTAACAAGGACGATTCCAACTTTCTCAAGGCAATCGCCACTGCCCTAGGAACCGCGATCGGTCGGCAGCGTGTCGAAGAGCGCTTGTCGCACGTCGCCCAGTTCGATGCCATCACCGGGCTGCCCAACCGCACTCTTTTCCACGACCGGCTGGTGCAGGCGATGGCACGCGCACGGCGGCGCAAATCGACGTTGGCGCTCATTTTTCTCGATCTCGACGGATTCAAGGAGATCAACGATACGCTCGGCCACAAGGCCGGCGACCGGTTGCTGCGGTCGGTCGGCGCGAGGCTCAAGCACTCACTGCGCGAGGGCGACACCGTTGCGCGGCTCGGCGGCGACGAATTCACGGTCATCCTCGAGGATCTGCACGATCGGGACGAAGCGACTTCGGTTGCACACAAAGTGCTCGGCGCACTGGCGAGGCCGCTGATGCTCGAGAAGCAGGAGTTCGCGGTGACAGCCAGCGCCGGGCTCACCGTCTATCCCGAGGACACCCGCAATATCGAGACCTTGCTCAAGAACGCGGATACGGCGATGTACTACGCCAAGGACAAGGGCAAGAACAATCTGCAGTCCTATACGCCGCAGATGACCACGCTCAAGCGCGAGCGCGTGACCTTGGAGAACCAGCTGCGGCGGGCGATCGAAGGCAACGAGTTATTCCTGCAATACCAACCGCAAATCGATCTGCAACGCGGCGGGATCGTGGGCGTCGAGGCGCTGGCGCGGTGGCAGCATCCGGAGCTCGGCGTCGTGCCTCCCGGGCGATTCATCCCGCTCGCCGAGAAAACAGGTCTGATCGTGCCCATCGGGCGCTGGGCGTTGGCCACCGCCTGTGCACAAGGAGTCGCGTGGCAGGAACGCGCGCCCCCGTTGCGTATCGGTGTCAACGTTTCGGCGCGGCAATTCCGCGGCGATCTGTTCCAGACTGTCTCGGCGGCGCTGGGATCCAGCGGTCTGGAACCACAGTGGCTGGAGCTCGAGCTGACCGAAAGCCTGCTGATGGAAGACCCCGAAACCGCGCGCGCCACCTTGCTCAAGCTCAAGGGCCTCGGCGTCAACATCGCGATCGACGACTTCGGCTCGGGCTATTCGAGCTTGAGCTACCTGCGGCATTTCCCGATCGATCGGCTGAAGATCGATCAAACCTTCATCCGCGACCTGACAACCAGTCCCGATGACGCCGCGATCGCCAGGGCCATCATCGCGCTTGGACACAACATGAATATCCGCGTCGTCGCCGAGGGCGTGGAAACCGTGGAGCAGCTTGCCTTTCTCCGCGACAACGGGTGCGACGTCATGCAGGGGTATTTCTTCAGCGAGCCGGTATCCGCCGACGACTGCCTCGAGATCATGATGCGGCACTCGCCGCAGCGCTAAGTACGGCCCGCGACTGACCGCTGTTTGCGGTAATTGGCGTCCGCATCCGCGTCAGTCCTGCTCTTACGCAGGTCGCCCGCCATTCCCACGGGCGAATAGGCAACCGACCGATACAAAGCCCGCGCACGATCGGCGAAAGTTAACTTCGCTCCGGATCTGCCGCGACCCATGTTCGTTTGCCCGCAAGACATGCACTGGTGCGATCTGGCCGCCTGCCGGTCGGACGGCTGCCAACTGTCCGGTGAGCCACCGCTCCTGTCGTGCCATGCCTGCGGCGCATTCGTCGTGCGCGCGACGGCGTTCGGTCTTTGCGTCGAATGCGTCACCATCGAAATAAAACCGAAAAAAGCGAGGGCATAGCATGGCACGCACCCTGTGGAAAGGTGCCATTACCTTCGGCCTGGTTCATATCCCGGTCGAGCTTTATCCGGCGGAGGAGCGCAAGGAATTCAAGTTCTCCATGCTCGACAAGCGCGATTTTTCGCCGGTCGGCTACAAGCGCTACAGCAAGCGCAGCGGCAAGGAAGTGGAGTGGAGCGACGTCGTCAAGGGATACGAATACGAAAAAGATCAGTATGTGGTGCTCTCCGACGAGGATTTCCGCCGTGCCAACGTCAAGGCGTCGCAAACGATCGACATCGAGGCGTTCGTCCCCGCGGGCGAGATTCCGCCGCAGTACTTCGAAATGCCTTATTACCTGGTCCCGACCGAGCGTGGTCAGAAAGTCTATGCGCTCCTTCGCGAGACGCTGCGCTCGACCAACCGGGTCGCCGTCGCGCAAGTCGTGATACGGACTGCGCAACATCTTGCGGTGGTGGTCCCCTGGAGCAAGATCCTGATGCTCAACACGCTGCGCTACGCCGACGAGCTGCGCCCCACCAAGGACTTCGCGTTGCCGGACGAAGGCCTCAAGGGAGCGCACGTCACCGCCAAGGAAGTCGACCTGGCCAAGCGGCTGATCGACGATATGACCGAGCCGTGGAAAGCCTCGGAGTTCAAGGATACGTATCACCGGGATCTGATGCGGCGTATCGAGGAAAAGATCAAGAAAGGCGAAACCAAGGAAATTACCGAGCCGGAGACCGACGACAAGTCCGAACGTCGCTCCGCGCAAGTGATCGACCTGGCCGCACTGCTCAAACAGAGCCTCGACAAGGGCGGAGCGAGACGCAAGACTGCGGATCCGCGACGTTCTTCAAAAGCGGAAGCGAGCGGTAAAGCCGCGTTGCGCGTGGTCGCGTCGCGCGGCGCGGCGAAGGCGCCGGCCAAGCGCAAGCGCGCGTAGGGCCTGAAGCATTCGCACGCAGGTCGCCACACAGAAGAGATAAACACGATGGCATTGGAACGCTACCATGAAAAGCGCGACTTCCGAATTACGCCCGAGCCGCGAGGACGCGTTGCGCCGCGCCCCTATCGCGAATTGTCATTCGTCATTCAGAAGCACGCCGCCAGCCACCTTCACTACGACTTCCGGCTCGAGCTCAATGGCGTGTTGCTGAGCTGGGCCGTGCCGAAGGGTCCAAGCCTCGACCCCGCCGACAAGCGACTGGCGATGCACGTCGAAGATCATCCCATCGAATACGGCTCGTTCGAAGGCATCATTCCCGCCAAGCAATATGGCGGCGGGACGGTATTGCTGTGGGACCGCGGAACGTGGATCCCGAAGGGCGACCCGGCCGAAGGCTACGCCAAAGGTCGCCTCAAGTTCGAGCTCAACGGCGAAAAGCTCAAGGGCGGCTGGATGCTGGTCAAAAGTCACAGCAGCAAGTACGGCGGAAAAACCGGCGACAAGGCGTGGCTGCTGATCAAGGAAAACGATTCGTTTGCCGAGCGCGGCGCCGACGCACGCATCGTCGACGAAGCGCCGGATAGCGTGTTGTCGGGACGAAGCCTGGACGATATCGCCGCGCAGCGCGAGCACGTCTGGCATTCAACCAAGTCGGTCGCGGAAAACGTCCGCGCCGGCGCGGTTGCCAAAACGGCCAAGGGCAAGTCTTTGCCGCCGATCAAATCGAACCCGGTGTCCGTCGGCCGGTCGGCGATCAGCGGTGCGCGGGTGGCCAAGCTGCCGGCGACGCTTTCCCCGATGCTGGCGACGCTCGTCGATACCATTCCGAAGGGCGACGACTGGTTGCACGAAGTGAAATTCGACGGCTATCGCATGCTCTGTCGGGTTGATCAGGCCAAAGTGAAAATATTCTCGCGCAGCGGCAAGGAATGGACCGCGGCGCTGCCGCGTCTGGCCGATGCCGTCGGCGAGCTCGGGCTTAAGTCCGCGTGGCTCGATGGCGAAGTCACCGTCGTCGATGAGCGCGGACGGACGAGCTTTCAATCGTTGCAAAACGCACTCTCCGATGCATCGGGCGAGCGGCTGAACTATTTCGTGTTCGACGTGCTTTATCTCGACGGATACGACCTTCAGGGCGTTCCCCTGTTGGAGCGCAAGCGGCTGCTGCGAACGCTGATCCCCGAAAAAGCGCCAAGCGTGCATTTCAGCGTCGACATCGCGGGTTCCGGCGAGGAGTTTTTCAAGCAGGCATGCGCTCTCGGACTGGAGGGTGCGGTCTCCAAGCGCGCCAACTCGGTTTACCGTGGCGGCGTGCGCACGCGCGATTGGGTGAAAGTGAAATGTGCCCAGCGTCAGGAAATGGTCATCGGTGGATTCACCGATCCGCAGGGGAGCCGCAGCGGGTTTGGCGCTCTGCTGCTCGGCGTCTACGAGGCGGGCGGCAAGTTGCGCTATTCCGGCAAGGTGGGAACCGGCTTCAACGATCGCCTTCTGGCCACGCTGCGAAGCAAGCTCGATGCGCTGGAGCAGGATTCGCCGCCGTTCGCCAACCCACCGCGCGGGTTCGAGGCCAAGGATGCGCATTGGGTCAATCCCAAGCTCGTCGCCGAAGTGGCCTTCACTGAGTGGACCCAGGACGGGACCCTGCGCCATCCGGCTTTCCAGGGGCTGCGCGAGGACAAGAACGCCGCCGATGTCGTTCGCGAACGTCCCGTCCACGAAGTCGAGGCGGAAAAGGCCGCCAAGAGCGGTTCGAAGTCCGGCGCCCCGAAACCGAAGCCGCAACCCGCGGTCGCGATGAAGGCAAAAACGACATCCGCCCCGCAGCGAAAGGAGCGGCCGGCGGTTGCGGCAAAATCATCAGCGACAAAGCCTGCCCAGCCTTCCGACACCGTTGCCGGCGTCAAGCTGTCGCATCCGGACAAGCTGCTCTATCCCGAATCCAAGCTTTCCAAGCTTGATCTCGCCCGCTATTACGAAAGCATTGGTGACTGGATCGTTCCCCACTTGCGCGGACGACCCTTAAGCCTGGTGCGATGCCCCGACGGCTGGAGCGGACAGTGCTTCTATCAAAAGAATGCACCCAAGACCATCAACCCAGCGGTCGGTCGTGTTCTGGTTCCCGAAAGCAGCGGCACAGCCACGTACATGACCGCCGATTCCGTGTCGGCGATCGCCGCCCTCGTTCAGTGGGGCGTGCTCGAGTTGCACCCTTGGGGATCGTGCAAACCGCGTCTCGATCGACCCGATCGCCTCATCTTCGATTTCGATCCGGACGACGCGATGGCCTGGGAAGATCTGGTGTCGGCGGTGGGCGTGTTGCGGGCCCTGCTCGAAGACCTCGGCCTCGCCGGCTTTCTCAAGACTACCGGCGGCAAGGGGTTGCACGTGGTGGTGCCGATTCGGACGACGCTCGACTGGGATCAGGCCAAGGGATTCACCAAGGCGGTGGCCGATCTGATGGCCCGAACGTTTCCCGATCGCTTTCTCGCGGTGATGTCCAAATCGCAGCGAAAGGGGAAGATTTTCATCGACTACCTTCGCAACGCCTCGGGGGCGACGGCGATTGCGCCCTACTCGCTTCGCGCCCGGGCCAACGCGCCCGCGGCGACGCCGATCACCTGGGATGAGCTGGCGACGGACGTGCGCTTCGATCACTTCAACCTGCGCACCGTGCCGCCGCGATTGGCCGCGCTCAAGTCCGACCCATGGAAGGACTTCCTGCAGGTGCGTCAGACGATCAGCAAGGCGATGTTCAAGCGGGTGGGCTACCGCGGCTGAAGTCGCGTCGCTTTCGCGCGGCGTTCGAACGCTCGCGACTCGTACCGGCGGTCGCTTGGAAGCGCTCTCATGTGCGGCGGTCGCCGCGTTCCGAAATTCAGGCGCCGTGACCCGCGGAGGTGCAGAATGGACGGGCGCGACGTCGCACGACACCGTTCCCCCGGCCGCGGACGAGTCGCACCTTCATCTCGCGAAAGTGACCGATGAAAAAATGGGTGTCATTACTGGCGTGTTGCGCGATGTTCGCGGGCGCGGCTGGCTGCATACCGATCGGCATCCGCGGCTCGACGGGCGCCGCGGCGCAGCCATCGACGGGCGCGGTCTCCACGCATGCCGGCCTCAGGCAATCCGGCCCGGATGGCGCGCCAGGCGCTCGAGGTCAGGGGCAAGCGGCGCCGTCCCGCGCCTGACGCGCCGCGGACCGCCGTAATCGGCGACTCAGCGCCTGCCACCCGGCATCGACTGCTGGGCCATGCGGGCGAAATCGCCCATGACTTTCTGCATCGAAGAGAACGCCGGTGCGCCCGATGCCATGACACCCTGCATCGCCGTGACCAGGTTTTGCGCCTGCCTCATGTCGGGCATCATCGCCATGACCGCCTTGGCTTCCTTCGCCCCGGGCACGCCAGCCATCTGGTCTTCCATCAGCGCAAACAGGCGCTTTTGCATCTCGACAATCATCGAGAACATCTCGCCCCAATACTGCATCGCCTTCTCGACCGCTTCCTGCGTCACGGTCTGACCGGCCGCGACCAGCGATTGCGGATTGTCGGCTTCCGCCGCGTGGCGGATCGCCTTTTTCTGCATCGAGCGGGATTGCTCCTCACCCTCGAACTGGAGCTTGCGTAGCCTCGACGTGTTCTCGATCGCCGTATTGATGACATCGAGCGCCAACTTGGCATTCGACTTGTAGAGCTCGAACGCTTTTTCGGGAGTGATCGCGCGCGCCATTTTCGCCATGTCGGCGAAGTCGGCGCCGCCCGACGTCGCGGCTCCGGCTCCCCTGGGCGACGCAGGCGATGCCTTGGCGCGTCGTTGCGTCTTTGGCCGACGTTTGGCGGCGGCAGCTGCGGGCGACGATTTCTTGGCCATGAAGGTGCTCCTATTGAAGTGAATCAGACGATCGATATTGACGCTCTAAGACCCAGGCGCTCATGGGCCGCCAACCGCGCAACAAATGGGCGCCGTCCTATTGCACCTCTTCGCCGCGTCAACGTCAACAGTGAGCTTGCCGATAAGCGCGGAGCAAGTCCAGGCTAGCCGCGAAGGTGATCGAGCGCCTCGCTGATGCGTTCGACGGCGATGATTTCCATGCCTTCGATGCGCTGCTTGGGTTTGTTCGCGGCGGGAATGACGGCGCGATGAAAACCGAGCTTGGCTGCTTCTCGCAAGCGCTCCTGGCCGCGCTGGACTGGGCGGATTTCGCCCGCCAGACCAACCTCGCCAAACACAAGAGATTTACGATCCAAGGCTATGTTTTTTAAGGAGGAGTAAACTGCCATGGACACCGCCAAATCAGCTGCGGGCTCGCCGATCCGTACCCCGCCGACCGCGTTGACGAAAACATCCTGTCCGGCAATCTCGATGCCGCCGTGACGATGCAGGACGGCGAGCAGCAACGCCAGCCGTTGCGGGTCGAGGCCCACTGCAACGCGGCGGGCAAGCGCGCCCTGAACCGGGTCGACGAGTGCCTGCACTTCGACCAATAGCGGCCGCGACCCTTCGAGGGTCGCCAGCACGCAGCTTCCCGGCACCGACTCGCCGTGCTGCGATAAAAACAGCGCCGACGGATTGGCGACCCCCTTCAACCCGCGCTCGGTCATCGCGAATACGCCCAGTTCATTGGCGGCGCCGAAGCGGTTCTTGATCGCGCGCACCAGTCGGAAGCTGGAGTGGGTGTCGCCTTCGAAATAAAGGACCGTGTCGACGATATGCTCGAGCACGCGCGGACCGGCGATTGCACCCTCCTTGGTGACGTGGCCGACGAGGATGATGGTGATGTCCGACTGCTTGGCAAGGCGGGTGAGCTGCGCCGCGCATTCACGAACCTGCGCCACGCTGCCTGGCGCCGACTCGAGTGCCTCGGTGTATACGGTCTGAATCGAATCGATGACCACGACGTCGGGCCGCAGGGTGCGAATCGCGCCGACGATCGCCTCGAGCTGGACTTCGGCCAGTAATTCGACCGCGGCGTTGATGAGCCCCAGCCGTTGCGCCCGCAGGGCGATCTGATCGGCGGACTCCTCGCCGGTGACGTACAGCGCGCGGCGCGAGACGCCGATCGCGGCCATTGCCTGCAGCAGCAGCGTCGACTTGCCGATCCCCGGGTCGCCTCCGAGCAGGACTACACCGCCGGCAACGAGACCGCCGCCCAGCACGCGATCGAATTCCTCGATTCCGGTGGGTGCGCGTTGATTGTCGCTGGTCTTGACGCTCGATAGCGACCGCACCACGCTGGCGCTGCCGGCGAGCGCCTGAAATCGCGACGCCGGCGTGGCGGCGATCGTTTCGACGAGAGTGTTCCACACGCCGCAGCTCGGGCACTGGCCCTGCCACTTGCTGCTGGTGCCGCCACAGTCGGTACAGGCGTACGCGGTCTTTACTTTAGCCATGCGCGACTAGATGAGCTCTTCGGGATGAACGACCGCGGTCCCCAGCTTGCCGACCACGACACCCGCGGCTCGATTGGCGATTCTTACCGCGCTGGAAAGATCGGCGCGCGCGCCGATCAGCGTGGCCAGGGTCGCGATGACCGTGTCTCCGGCGCCGGATACGTCGTAAACCTCGCGGGCGACCGCCGGAATGTGCTGCGCTCCGGCATCGGTGAAAAGCGACATGCCCTCCTCGGCGCGGGTGATCAGCAGCGCTTCGAGGCCGAGCTCCGCACGCACCGTCTGCGCCTTGGTCGCGAGCTCCGCCTCGCTGGTCCATCTGCCGGCGACTTGGCGAAATTCCACACGGTTGGGCGTCAGAATCGTCGCGCCGCGATAGCGCAGCCAATCCTCGCCCTTGGGATCGACCAGCACCGAAGTGCCGCGCGCGCGCGCCTGGTCGATCATGCGCGCGATATGCGCGAGGCCGCCCTTGCCGTAGTCGGACAACACGATCACGTCGAACTCGGGCAGCGTCCGCTCGTAGTCGGCGAGCTTGGTGGCCAGGATTTCGTGCGAGGGAGGCGTTTCGAAATCAATGCGCAATAACTGCTGCTGGCGCGCGATGACCCGCAGCTTGACTGTGGTCGGCAAGCTCGCGTCGCGGTGGAACGAGGTGCGAACGTGCTCCTCGCCGAGCAGCCGCTCCAGCGAGCGTCCGGGCTCGTCGTCGCCGATGACGCTGATGAGCGTCGCATTGGCGCCGAGCGCGGCGACGTTGCGCGCGACGTTGGCCGCTCCTCCCGGACGCTCCTCGCTGCGTGCGATGCGAACCACCGGCACCGGCGCTTCGGGCGAGATGCGCTCGACATCGCCGAACCAATAGCGATCGAGCATCACGTCGCCCACCACCAGCACCCGCGTGGCCGTGACCGCGGTACGAAAGTCGGAGAACCCGCGGACAGGCATCAATTCGCCACCGTCGAGGTGTTGGCAGGACCGTGGGCGAGGAATCGCGTCAAAACGCTACCTGCGGCCGATGCCGAAATATTCCAGTCCGGCGGCGCGGACCTCCGCCGGATCGAAAAGATTGCGACCGTCGAAAAGAAGCGGCTGGCGCAGCGCGCGACGCAGGTCGTCGAAATTCGGGCTGCGGAACTCCTTCCATTCGGTCACCACGATCAGCGCATCGGCGCCGGTGACTGCGGCCATGGGCGAGGTGGCATACGCGAGGCACGGCTTCGCGCCAAAGACTCGCTTGGCCTCTGCCATCGCCACCGGATCGTATGCCGTCACGCTCGCTCCGCGATCGAGCAGGCCTCGGACGACGGTTTGCGACGGCGCTTCGCGCATGTCGTCGGTGTTGGCCTTGAACGCGAGCCCCCAGACGGCGACGGTCTTGCCGGAGAGATCGTTGCCCAGACGTTGGTCGACCTTTTCGAGCAGACGCTCCTTCTGCGCGTCGTTCACCGCCTCGACCGCGGCGAGAATCTTCAGCGGCCGTTGGTGCTGTGCCGCGGTCGCCTGGAGCGCCTTGAGGTCCTTGGGAAAGCACGAGCCGCCGTAACCTGCCCCCGGATAAAGAAACTGGTATCCGATGCGCGGATCGGAGCCGATGCCTCGTCTGATCTGCTCTATGTCGGCGCCAAGCAGGTCGGCAAGGTTGGCCATTTCGTTCATGAACGAGATGCGCGTCGCCAACATCGCGTTGGCGGCGTATTTGGTCATCTCGGCGGAACGCACATCCATCACCAGAAGCCGCTCGTGGTTGCGCTGGAACGGCGCGTACACAGCACGCAGCAGCGCGACGGCGCGCTCGTTGTCGCAGCCGATGACGATGCGGTCCGGCCGCATGAAATCCTCGACGGCCGCGCCCTCCTTGAGGAATTCGGGATTCGATGCAACCACAAACGACACCTCGATGCCGCGCCGCGCGAGCTCCTCGGCGATTGCTTCGCGGACCCGGTCCGCGGTTCCGACCGGAACAGTCGACTTGTCGATAATGACCTTGGAATCGACCATCCGCGACCCGATGTTGCGCGCAGCCTCGATGACGTACTTCATGTCGGCGGACCCGTCCTCGTCCGACGGCGTCCCCACGGCGATGAACTGCAGCGCCCCATGAGCCACCGCGGCATCGATATCGGTGGTGAAGCGCAACCTCCCCCCGTCGACGTTGCGCCCGATCATGTCGTGTAGTCCCGGCTCGTGAATCGGGACCCCGCCGCGGTTGAGGCTGGCGATCTTGTCGGCATCGACGTCCAGACACATCACATCGTTGCCGACTTCGGCGAAGCAGGTGCCGGTGACCAGGCCGACGTAGCCGGTCCCGATCATTGTTATCTTCAAGCGGTGACCTTTGACGCGAAGCCGATTGACGCGTTGATTGCGTCGAGCGCCGCCAGCGGGTCCGAGGCACCGGTGATCGGCCGTCCGATGACCAGGTAGTCGGCGCCCGCGGCGATCGCCGCCTCGGGCGTCATCACTCGTGCCTGGTCGTTCTGCGCCGCTCCCGCCGGTCGAATGCCCGGCGTCACCAGCTTGAATTCGCCCCCGCAGGCGGCGCGAAGCGCGGCGGCCTCATGCGCCGAGCAGACCACGCCATCGAGGGCGCTTTGCTGCGCCAACCGCGCCAGTCGCAACACCTGCTCCTCGATCGAGCCGGTCATTCCCATCGCAGCGAGATCGTCGGCGCCGAGACTGGTCAGCACCGTCACCGCGATCAGCAGCGGCGCGGTGCGTCCCATCTCCGCGGATGTCTCTTTCACGGCCTTGCGCGCCGCGCGCATCATCGCCGGGCCGCCGGTGGCATGGACGTCGATCATCCACACCCCCATGCGCGTCGCCGCGGCGCATGCCTGGGCCACCGTGTTGGGAATGTCATGAAACTTGAGATCGAGAAAGACCATGAAGCCACGACGAACCAGCTCGCGCACCAGGCCCGCCTCGGCCGCCGTGAACAGCTCCTTGCCGACCTTGACCGCGCACTTGCGCGGATCGAGGCGCGCCGCCAGACCGAAGGCCGAAAGCATATCGGGAAAGTCGAGCGGAACGATGACGCGCGGCGCGGAAGCAATCATGCGATCTCCTGATTCAACCTAGGCAAATCCGTCCGGCGACTCGGTGCGCCGCGGCGAATAGGTTTCCCATTTGCCGCATCCCGGACAACGCCAATAGTATTGCTTGGCGCGAAAGCCGCAATTCTCGCAACGATACATTCCGAGGCGCTTGATGTGCTGGCCGACAAGATTTTTCACCAGCTCGAGGTCATGGCGCCGCTCCGCGGGCGCGGCCATCAGCTGCGCCTCGAGCAGCTTGTCGAGCCCGAGCAGCGTCGGGTTGCGCGAAAGCTCGTCCTTGATCAGCTGAGTCGCCGACTCCGCGCCCTCGTGCGCGAGGATCTGGTTGAACAGCGTCGTCAACAAATCCAGCGACGGATATTGGTCCTCGTAATTGCGCAGCACACGAATGCCCTGCGCCACGTCACCGGTTTTTCGGTAGGCATCACCCAGACGGTCGGCGACCAGCCCGAGATAGGCCGGATTCTGCGACTCGATGCGCTGCCATGCGGCAATGGCGGCAGCGTAATCGCCGCGCTCGGCTTCGACATCGCCCAGGAGCATCGCGGCGCGCGCGCACAGTTTGTACTCGGCGAGCCCCTGTTCGATGAATTGACGCGCCTCGTCGAACTGCGAGCGCAGCATCGCGTTCTGCGCCAGCTCGCAGTAGTAGTGCGCGATTTCCTTGAAGTACGGCCGCTTCGCCAGCGCCTCCATGCGCTTGGTGGTCGTGATCGCCTTTTGCCAATCCTTTTCCTGCTCGTAGATTTGCAGCAGGAAGCCGAGCGACTGCACTTCGAACGGACTGCCGTCGAGGCGGGAAAAGAGCTCCTCGGCGCGATCGAGCAGTCCCGCGCGGTGAAAATCCTGCGCCAGCTCGAACACCGCGGTCGGACGCTTGTCCGCTGGCAAATCCGGCCGGTCCAGGAGATTCTGATGCATGCGTATGGCGCGATCGATCTCACCCTGGCGGCGAAAAAGGCTGCCCAAGGCGAAGTGAAGGTCGATGGTCTGCGGGTCGACCTTGACCACCTCGATGAACGACTCGATCGCCTTGTCGGGCTGCTCGTTGAGCAGGAAATTGAGGCCGCGGAAGTAGGAAAGCGGCAACGCGCGCGATTCGCGCAGCAAGTGCTTGATGTCGATGCGCGCGGCGATCCATCCCATCGCGAAAAACAGCGCGGGGATCGGCAGCAGCCACCAGAGCTCGAAGTCCATGAAATCCGGCGCCCTAGGCGACGCCGCTTATGCGACGTCGGCCGAAGGTGCATCCTTTGAATGGCGCCGAGCGTGTTCGCGCCGCAGACGCACGACCTGACGCCTGAGCCGGGT
>JALZAN010000041.1:6595-13507 GCA_030948365.1 Pseudomonadota bacterium | reverse complement strand
ATCCCGGACACGGTCGATGAATTCACCGGCTATCGCATCGGACTGGATTTTTTCGCGTGGGACGGACCGGGGCTGGAGGGCGTGAAGACTTTCCACGCCGACGGGAAAGCCACCGTCCGCAATGTGACGCTGCCGGCGCAATATTCGCATGTGTTCGTGCCAGCCACCGAGGATCTGGCCCTGGATCCGGCGACACGCGAATGGATCAATGCCTTCGATCCGAACAGCCCGCCGGCGACGCTTCCGGAGGGCCAGGCGTCCAACATCATGTGGGCCGCCGACGTTTGGCACGGCATCAAGCGGCATTGGGCGCTGGAAGCACAACGCTTCGTCCGCGCGCGGCGGGGGACGACCGTCGCAAATTAAGGCGCCGTGTCCCGCCGGACGCAGCCAAGGTTGCTCTGAAACCCCGAGCGGGCGATAATTATTGTTTTGCCGGGGACCCAGCGCGTTGATGGCGCTGCCCGTGTCGGGCGCCGCTCCGGGCGTTCCGGACCCAAAACACGTCACGGATCGATGTCAGCCCCCGCTGTCAGCCCCGGTTTTAACCCTTTGGCCGGCAAGGTCGCGCTTGTCACGGGCGCATCGCGCGGCATCGGCCGTGCGATCGCGCGCAAGCTCGCATCCGCGGGCTCGGATGTTGCGGTCAACTACTACAACAGCCACGACGAGGCAGAATCGCTGTGCGTTGAGCTGCGCTCGATGGGACGGCAGGCGCACGCGGTGCAGGGCAGCGTCGGCATCCCGGACAGCGTCGACGACATGTTCGCCGAGGTGGCCAAGCATTTCGACCGCCTCGATATCGTGGTCAGCAACGCCGCGAGCGGCGTGCTCAAGCCGGCCATGGAGATGTCGCTCAAGCACTGGCGCTGGTGCATGGAGACCAATGCGTTCGCGCTGGCGCTGCTCGCGCAGAACGCGGTGCCGTTGATGCGCGAAGGAGGGAGGATCATCGCTCTGTCGAGTCTTGGCGCGTCGCGCGCCATGCCTGACTACGGCTTCATCGGCGCCTCGAAAGCGGCCCTTGAATCGCTGGTTCGCACACTGGCGCAGGAGTTGGGCCCCAGGAATATCCGCGTCAACACGGTCAGTGCGGGGGTGGTCGACACCGATGCGCTGCGCTACTTTCCGAATCGCGAGCAGCTGCTGGCGAATTTCGCGCAGCGCACGCCAGCCGGCCCGGTGTTGAGCCCGGACGATGTCGCCGGCGCGGTCTATCTGCTGTGTCTGCCCGAGGCTGCGATGATCACCGGTCACGCGCTGGTCGTCGACGGTGGCTTTTGCATCTCGGGATGAGCGCGACGCCGACGTCATGGCGATGAACACCGACTCGGGTCTCGCCGGCAGGGTCGCGATCGTGACCGGCGGCAGTCGCGGCATCGGCCGGGCGATCGTCGAGCTGTTGGCGGCGGAGGGCGCCGACGTGACGCTGTTCTATCGCGACCAGGTCGCGGCCGCGCAGGAAGTGGTCGCTGCAGCGCAGACGGCAGGAGCGAAAGTGGGGTCGGAGCAGGTGGATGTACGAAACAGCAAGGCCTGCGCCGCTGCAGTGGATCGGGTGGCGGAACGCGCAGGCAGAATCGACATCCTGGTGAACAATGCGGGAATGATCCGCGATAATCAATTGGCGGCGATGGATGACGAGGACGTTTCGCTGGTGCTCGACACCAATGTCGGTGGCGTGTTCAATGTCACGCGCGCGGTGGTGCCGCACATGATCGTTCAGCGCGCCGGCAAGATCATCAATCTCTCGTCGGTGGCGGGCGAAAAAGGCGGACGCGGACAAACCAACTACGCCGCGAGCAAGGGAGCGGTCAACGCCTTCACGCGCGCGCTGGCGGTCGAGCTGGCGCCGCGCAAGATCACGGTCAACTGCGTTGCGCCGGGCGTGATCGAGACCGAGATGTCTCAGGCCGTGCGTGATCTGGCGGGCGATGCGGTCAAGTCGCGAATTCTGCTCAAGCGATACGGCAAGCCTGAGGAAGTCGCCTACGCGGTCTGGTTCCTGGCCTCCCGCTACGCCGATTACGTGACCGGTCAGGTCATTGGTGTCGATGGCGGTTTCAAGATGGAATAATGAGTGGAATAACGACCGGAATAACGAGCGGAGTGAAAAGCATGACCCAAACCGAAGTCACCAAGGAAGAAATCATGGCGGTCTACCCCAAGGTCGCCGAGACCATGGCCGATGCGCTGGGCTGCGACGTCGAGGACGTCAAGCTCGATGTTTCGCTGATTGAAGGCCTCGACGCGGAATCGATCGACTTCCTGGACATGGTATTTAGGCTCGAGCGTGCGTTCAAGATCAAGATACCGCGCGGAAAGATCGTCGAGAACGCGCGCGGTGACCTGCCCGAAGCCGAATTCGAGCAAAAGGGCATCGTCACCGAAAAAGGGCTGGCGCAGCTACGGTCGTACCTGTCGGAGATTCCCGCCGAGCGTTTCAAGACCCCGATGAAAGTCGTGGACATTCCACGTTTGTTCACGCCCGAGACGTTCTGCAAGCTGGTGGTGCATGCGCAGCGCGAAGCCCAGCCCGCAGCCTGAGCGTATGGTCGCGTCGCGCGAATGACGGCGCATTTTGCGGCGTTCTCGTTCGTCGACCGCATCACCGAATTCATCCCGAAAACCCGGGCGCGAGGTGAGTTCTGGGTGCCGCGGGGAATCAAGGCGTTTCCTTCGTGCCTGGTGGCCGAGGCGGTCGGACAGCTGGCGGCCTGGGTGGCGATGGAGCAGCTGGAGTTTCGCGGGCGTCCGGTGGCGGCGCTGGCCACCGAAACTCGCTTCGAAGGCGCGGCCGCGCCCGGCGACGTCCTGCAACTCGCCGTTGAGATCGAGGAGTGTGACGACGATATGGTGGCCTATGGCGGCAACGCATCCGTGGAAGGCAAGAGGGTGATCGAACTGATGCACTGCCTCGGTCCGATGCTGCCGGTCGCGGATTTCGACGCGCCTGAGTCGCTGCGCGAGCGCCTGTCCCTGCTGCGGAGTCAGGGCGCACCCCGCGGCCGCTTCGAAGGCATCGACCTGCCGCCGTTGAACATCGCCGAACATGTGTTCGGAGCGTCGTCGCGCGCCACGCTTAAGGTCCCGGCCGAAGCGCCGTTCTTCGCCGATCACTTTCCCCGCCGGCCGGTGTTTCCGGCGACGTTGCTGCTCGACGCGCAGATCCGGCAGGCGGCCAGGCTCGCCGAAGAGCGTCTCGAGATGCCTCCCACAAGTGTGGCCGCATCGCGCATGACGCACGTCAAGATGCGCGCCTTCATCAACCCGGGCGACGAGCTCGAACTCGAGGCGACGGTTTCCGGCGACGACGCCGCCCTTACGCGTGTCATGTTGAGCGCGCGGGTCGCGGGCAAGACGGTCGCTACCGCACGGGTGGAATTCGCGAATGGAGCGAAGGCATGAACGGCGCGAAGCGGCGCGTCGCGATCACCGGTCTCGGATTGGTCACGCCGGTCGGCACCGACGTAGCCAAGACCTGGGATGCGGTGCTCAAGGGAAACAGCGGCGCGGCGGCGATCACCCTCTTCGACGCCAGCGGGTTTTCCACTCGCATCGCGGCCGAGGTCAAGGATTTCGACGGGCTGAAGCTCGACGCCGACCGTAAGCTCATCAAGTTCGCCAACCGCTCGCACCGGTTTGCGCTCGCTGCGGCCGAGCAAGCCATTCGCGATGCGGGTATCGCGCCGACGCCCGATAACGGCGAGCGCTGGGGCTGCGCGGTCGGAACCGGAATGATGGGCGTCGCCTACGCGGACCTCGAAGGCGTCCAGCAACAAGCCGCTGCCGACGGCGAGCTGCATCCGGATCTGTTTTTGCAAAGCGAGACGGCGACCGATCCGATGGTCTTCTGCCGCAGCCAGGCGGCCGGCGGCCTGGCCCTGTTGACGCGCCGCTTCGGAATTTGCGGCTATTCCACCTCGGTGCATACCGCGTGCGCATCGGGCGGTCAGGCGATTGGGACGGCGCTGAAGCTGATTCGCCGCGGCAGCGTCGATTTCGCGCTGGCGGGTGGATTCGATTCGATGATCAGCCCGGTGGGCCTCGCCGGGTTCTGTCTCCTTTCCGCGGTATCGGCGGACAACGATACGCCCGAGCGCGCGAGCCGGCCGTTCGACGCGACCCGGAACGGCTTCGTCCTCGGCGAAGGCGCGGGATTTCTGGTGCTCGAGGAGTGGGAAGCGGCGAAAGCGCGCGGCGCGCACATCTACGCCGAGCTGGCCGGTGACGGCAATTCGCTCTCGTCGTACCGCATCACGGATTCACCGCCCGATGGCGACGGACCGATCCAGTCGATGCGCGCCGCGCTGGCCGATGCGGGGGCGATGCCCGGCGACGTCGACTACATCAACGCCCATGGAACGTCGACCTACATGAACGACAAGAGCGAAAGCGCGGCGATCCACGCCGTTTTTGGAGACCGGACGCAGGACGTGTCGGTCAGCTCGACCAAGAGCTCGATGGGCCATTTGATCGCCGCCGCGGGCGCGGTCGAGCTCGCCCTCTGCGCGCTGGCGATCGAGCATGGGGAAATGCCGATCAACGCCAACCTCGAGAACCCGGATCCGGACTGCAATCTCAACTTTGTCGTTGGTGCGCCGCGAAAGCAGAAGGTGCGGATGACGCTCTCCAATTCGTTCGGCTTCGGCGGTTCGAACAGTTGCGTGCTGCTGCGCCATCCCGAGCTGGTTCCCAGCGGGGCGCGCGGCTGATCGCCGGGTGACCGTCGTGGCCAGACCCAGAGCGCTCATCACCGGCTCCGGCGCCGTCTGCGCGGCGGGCATGGGCCCCGCGGAAATCCTCGACGCGCTGCTCCAGGGCCGCACGGCGATCGGCCCCATCCGGGAATGGGACACCGCCGGTTGGCCGGTGACGGTGGCGGCGGAGATGCCCGACTTCAATCCGCGCGCGCTGGTCGAGGACCGCAAGCTGCACAAGCTCATCCGGCGCAGCGACATGTTCGGTCTTTACGCCGCGAGCAGCGCGATCGACGGCGCGAGCTTCACCACCCCACGCGACGCGCTCGACGCGGCCGAAGCGTCGATCTTTTCCGATCGCAGCGGCATCTACGTCGGATCGGGCGGCGGCGCGTACAGCTCGCAGTACGAGTATTTCCCGCTGATGAGCGAATCGCACGGCGACCTCCGGGCGTTCGGCCGCGACTTGGGCAGCGCGGTCAATCCCATGTGGCTGCTGCGCACACTGCCTAACAATGTGCTCTGTCATGTCGGCATCAAGTACAACCTCAAGGGCACCAACGCGTGCATCACCAATCACAGCGCCGGCGGCACGCTGGCGGTGATCGAAGGCGCCGAGGCGCTGCGGCAGGGAGAGGCGGACCGCGTGGTCGTGGTCGGACACGACGCGCCGATCGAGCCGCAGTTGGTCGTGTCGTACCATCAGTGCGGATTGCTTTCCAGCGATGCCATCCGGCCGTTCGACGCGGCGCGCGACGGCAGCGTCTTCGGCGAAGGCGCCGGCGCCTTCACGCTCGAAACCGAGCGGTCCGCTTCCGAGCGCGCGGCCACCGTGCTGGGAGAAGTCCTGGGTGGCGCGTTTACGTCCGAGGCAACCGGGTTGCTGGCGATTCGCGAAGACGGCGACGGTCTTGCCCGCGCGATCGCCGGCGCGCTCGAGGGCGCCGGTATCGCGCCGAGCGATGTCGGGATGATCGTTGCGCACGGCAATGGCACTCGCCAATCGGATGCATCGGAAGCAGCGGCGATTCGCGCCTGCTTCGGCAGTGGAGAAGGCGCGCCCCCGGTGACCGCGTTCAAGTGGGCGATCGGCCATCTGATCGCCGCCGCGGGCATCATCGAGGCCGTGATCGCGCTGGCCGCCTTGCGCGAGCGTGTCGTTCCCGGTATCGCGACACTCGCCGATCTCGACCCGCAATGCGCGGGTTTGCGCGTTTCCAGCGCGGCGCAGGTGCCGCGCAGCAATGTCGCGCTCATACTCTGCCGCGGCTTCGCCGGAACCAACGCCGCGCTGATTGTGCGCGCCGCGTAGCAGGCGCTAGATGGCGGACGCCGCCGACGGCAAGGCCATTGTGCCTGATACTCGTGTCGGGTCCAGCTCGGAAACGCCTACCCGCTGCGGCATCGACAGCGTCGAGATCCCGCGCATCGAGCGCCTGCTCTCGGAAACGCCGCCGGAAGCGCTCGCCAGATTGTTTTCGGTGCAGGAGATTGCCGACAGCGGCAGCGGTCCCGGTCGCGTCGCCAGTCTTGCGGCGCGGTTCGCGGCGAAGGAGGCATGCGTCAAGCTTTTTCCGCGCGAGCTCGCGCTGGGCCAGATCGAGCCGGCCGATTTTTCCGTCGCGCGCGACGCTTACGGCGCGCCGCAAATCGTGTGCGGCGCGAAAGCCCAGGCGCTGCTCGATCGGAACCGGATCCGCCGTCTCGCGGTGTCGCTGACCCACGATCGGAGCAATGCGTCGGCGGTCGTGCTGGCGATTCCGGCCGAGGCTCGAGCGCCGCTTGCCGGGAAGGTGCTGTACTACGCATTCCCATTCCGAAGGGCGGTGGTACTCGATAATTTACGGCGCGCGTTCGGCGACGCGGCGCCGGAGGTCGAAATCGAGCGTCTCGCGCAAGCGCACTACGCCCACCTCTGGCGTCTGTTCGGAGAATTTCTGCGTTTTCGCTGGCTATCGGCGACGCGCCGGGCGGCCGCGGTGCGCCTGGAGAATGTCGAGACGCTGGCGAGCGCGCACGATCGCGGCAAGGGCGTGCTGATCCTGACCGGGCACTTCGGCAATTTCGAGGTTTCCACGATCGCCGGCCTCGGCAATTTTCCGGAAATGCGCGGCCGCATTCATTTCGTGCGGCGAGCGATCAAACCGCGCTGGCTCGATGCCTTGGTGACGCGGCGTTTCCGGCGGGCGGGCTTCGGCGTCATGGCCAAGCG
>JALZAN010000041.1:0-6585 GCA_030948365.1 Pseudomonadota bacterium | reverse complement strand
GCTCGCTCGACGCGATCCTCGACCGGCTCGCCGCCGGCGACATCGTCGTCTTTCCGTTCGACCAGCACGCCGGCCCGCCGGATGGAATCGAAAGCGAGTTCTTCGGGCACCCGGCGTGGACGTTCAAGAGTCTCGCCATCATCGCCCTGGCCACCGGCGCGCCGGTGGTTCCTGCATCGAGCTGGCGCGAGGGTGCAGGCCGGCACGTGCTGCGCTTCGACGATCCGGTCGCGCCGGTCGCGCACGACAACGTCGGCGAGGAGATCCGGCGCACCACGCGGGCTTACAACGCGGTGCTCGAGCGCCTGGTGCTCAGACACCCCGAGCAGTGGTTCTGGGTCCATCGGCGTTGGAAGAGCGTCACCACCAGGAATTAGCGAAGCATACGTCGCCGGTCGCCAGGGGGTCGGTGCGCGAGCCGCTGCGGCGCTGGGGCCTATAATAGAGGCTGCGAGGGAACCACCCCGACATGATCGACTATCTGCCGAACCTCCTGGCGCCGAAATTCTTCATCCTCTACGCATTCATCGCGTCGGCGATGTACGTCCATTACCGCGGCCGTATAAGGCATCCGTTTTATCGCCAGATCACGGATCACTCGACGTTCATGGCGCCGTACAACGTGCTGATGTATTTTTTCTCGGCAGTGCCCAATCGTCCCTACGTTGATGTCCGGCGGTTTCCAGATCTCAAGAAGCTGAGCGACAACTGGGAGATGGTGCGTGACGAAGCGATGCAGCTCTTCGACGACGGACATATTCGTGCCGCCGCGAAGTACAACGATCTCGGCTTCAATTCGTTCTACCGTCGCGGCTGGAAGCGCTTCTACGTCAAGTGGTACGACGACCCGCTGCCTTCGGCGGTGGCGCTGTGCCCGAAAACGGCGGCGCTGGTGCAATCGATTCCCTCGGTCAACGCGGCGATGTTCGCGCTGCTTCCCGCGGGCGGCGATCTGGGCAAGCATCGCGATCCCTTCGCAGGATCGCTGCGCTACCACCTCGGGCTGTCGACGCCGAATTCGGAGGAATGCCGGATTTTCGTCGACGGCGAGCCATACCATTGGCGCGATGGCGAAGCAGTGGTGTTCGACGAGACGTTCATGCATTGGGCCGAGAACAAGACCGATCAGTTGCGGGTGATCCTGTTCTGCGACGTCGAGCGGCCGCTGACCAGTCGCATCATGACCACCATCAATCACTGGTACAAGGCTACGGTAATACGTGCGAGCCAGACCGAGAACATGGCCGGCGATCATGTCGGCGTGCTCAACAAGATCTTCGGCTTCGCCTACTACCTGAGGCTTCCCGCCAAGGCGCTCAAGCGCAAGAGCAAAACGGCGTATTACGTCGTGAAGTGGGCGCTTCTGGGCGGATTGCTGTACTGGATTTTCACCTAGCGCCTTCACCTAGCGCCGATTCGGCTTTAGGTTGATCGCGTCGAACTGACGCCGTAACGGCCGCCGCAGGAGAGCATCGATGTTCACGTCAAGAATCGCGCTCGTCGCCTTGCTGGCGACGGTCGGCGCCGCGCCCGCGTACGCCCAGGAAGCGTATCCGTCGAAGCCGATCGCGCTGGTGGTTCCGTTTCCCCCGGGCGGCGTGGCCGATATCGTTGCGCGCCCGGCGGCCGACGCGATGAGCCGCGTGCTCAACACGCCCATCGTGATCGAGAACAAGCCGGGCGCCGGCGGCGGCATCGGCATGGCGTACGTGGCCAAATCCAAGCCCGACGGCTACACCCTCCTGATGGCGCTGTCGTCGATCTCGATCCTGCCCGAGGCCGATCGCGTCACCGGTCGCACGCCGATGTTTCAGCTCGACCAGTTGGTCCCGATTGCGCGCTTTACCGCGGATCCGACGGTTCTCGCGGTGCGCGCCGACAGCCCGTGGAAAACGCTGCAGGAGTTCGTCGCCGATGCCCGAAAGCGGCCCGGCGCGATCACCTACGGCTCGTCGGGCAACTACGGCACCATGCACGTGCCGATGGAAATGCTGTCGGGCAGCGCCGGCGTCAAGCTGCTGCACGTGCCTTACACCGGGGCGGGACCAGCGGTGATCGGTCTTCTCGGCGGCAACATCGACGCGGTGGCGTCCGGCCCCTCGACCGTCATTCAACACGTCAAGGCTGGCAAGCTCCGCGTGCTCGCATCCTGGGGCGACAAGCGGCTGGCGTCGCTGCCGGACGTGCCGACCTTAAGCGAATCGGGTTACGACGCCGTGTTCTTCCAATGGTCGGGACTGTTCGCGCCGGCGGGGACGCCTGAGTCGGTGCTGGCGCGCCTGCGCGAGTCGGCCCGCGCTGCGGCCGTCGATGCCAGATTCATGGCCGCGCTGGCGACGGTCGAGACTCCCATCCAGTATCTGGACGCGCCTGAACTGCAGCGGTTCTGGGACGCCGATGCGAAAAAGCTGGGCGAGGTCGTTCGACGCGTTGGAAAACTGGAATAGCGACCAGCGGGTAGCCGACCGGGCGTCGGCAGCGTCACCGGCGCATGCCGATCAGCGAAATGGCGCCACTCGCCAATTAGCACTTGATGCGTGAGCTGAATCAGGAGAGACGAAAATGAACGAAGAAGCGCTGAATCTGAGCATTCGCAAATTCCTCAAGATGGTCGGCGTCAATTCGCAACGCGAGATCGAACACGCGGTCGCTGCCGCGGTCGCCAGCGGAAAGGCGCAAGGCATCGATTCGTTCCCGGCGCAGGTCACGTTGAAAGTAGCGGGGCTGGGACTCGAAGTCTCGTTCGACGGAGAGATCAGGCTTCAGTAGCGTTGATGGCGCCGCGCTGATCGACGATCTCGGAGACCCCGGCAACGCATTTCGCGCTCGCGCCGGACCTGCCGCCGGACCCTCCGGAATGCTGATCCGCGGTCGCCTCACGCTTCCGGATCAAACCGGCGTCGCCTTGACCACGTACTGGACGGCGAGCGAGTCCTGCTCGGCGAGCTGAGGATCGGCGCCTGCCGCCGTCGCCATGGCCCGAATGGCGGGGATGACGCGCTGGCGCGCGGGATCTTCGGCGATGCGCGACGCACCCTCGAGAATCCGAAATCCGGTGGATTGGAACAGATCGATGATCGTAATTCGCGTAAACCAGCGAAGGTGAGTCCGATCCAGAAGTCCCTGGTCTTCGTACCGCAGCTCGCCGCAGTTGAGTCGAACCTGGACGCTCCAATGCTGGGCATTCGGAATGCAAGCGATGATCAGCGCCCCCGGCGCCAGACGCGACCGCACGCGCTTCAGGAACGCCCACGGGTCGCGGAGATGTTCGAGCGAGTCTCCGAATATCCAGCAGTCCGAAGGAAAGAGCGAGCCAAAGGCGTCGTCGGGCAGCAGCTCGACATCGGCGCAGATCACCGAGCGGCACGCTCGACGGGCGAGCTCGGCGTAATCGGGATCGATCTCGATCCCGGTGTAATCGCAGCGGGGATTTTCGGCGGTGTAGGCGCGGGCCAGCGCCCCGCTGCTGCAACCGACCTCGACCACCCGTGCGAGGTCCTTCGGCATGAACCGCAGAATGTCGGCGTTGTGGCGATCGTGCGCTGGCGTTTGTTTCATGGACGACGCGAAAGCGGATGGCCGGGCCTTATTGCGCGCGCTCCTTGCGGATGTACGTAGGCTCCGTAAAAAGCGACGTGATGATGACTTTTTCGATCTCGGCGTGGTCTGGAACGATAAACAGGATCGGCGTGATCAGCTCCTCGAAAATGCCCCGCAGGCTGCGCGCGCCGGTCTTGTATTCGACCGCGATCTCGGCAATCTGATCGAAAACCTTCGGCTCGACCGTGAGCTCGACGCCCTCGTTGCTGAAGATCTGTCGAAACAGCTCGTAAACGGAATTTTTCGGCTCAGTCATGATCCGCACCAGCATCTGCTTGCTCAGTTCCTGAAAGCGGGTGATCACCGGCAGCCGGCCGGTAAATTCCGGAATCAGGCCAAAGGTGAACAAGTCGGTCGGCTTCACCCGCGAGTTGAGGCGCTGCAGGATCTGCTTGCTCTCTCCCTTCAGGATAGAGATGTACTTGTAGGCATTCGATTGCGCCATGATGTCATCGAGGCCGACGAAGGCGCCGCCGCAGATAAACAGGATGTAGGTGGTATCGATGTAGCGCCCGTCGCCGAGCTTGACCGCGGCCCCCTCCATGATCTTGAGCAGCGCATGTTGCACGCTTTCGCCGGACACGCTTCGCGTTTGACCGTCGGTCGACCTGAGCTTGTCGATCTCGTCGATGAAGACAATGCCGTGCTGGGCCTTGGCGATATCGCCGCCGCCCTTGTCGACCAGTCGCTGCAGCACCGCTTCGATCTCCTCATTGACGTAACGCGTCTGCGCCAGCGCGGTCGCTTCGGCGGTGACGAAAGGAACATCGAGTGCGCCAGAGAGGGTCTCGCACATCAGCGTCTTGCCGGTGCCGGTCGGGCCGATGAGCAATACGTTGCTCTTGGCCATTGCCGTTCCGTCTTTATGCGACTGGGCGATTTTCCGGAAATGCGAATAGACAGTGACCGCGACGACCTTCTTCGCGTCGTCCTGACCGATCACGTACTGGTCGAGATAGTCGACGATGGTGCGGGGGGTGATCGATGTATTGAGCAAGGGTGCGCCTGGCGATGAACGGATGGCAGAAGTATGCCGTTTCTTTGGCGCTTCGCCGAGGCGCGAGTCGCTGCAAGTCATCTCCCCGCGCAATCGTGATCCTTTTCCGTTTATGCTACTGGCATAATACTCTCGCCCCGAGGTGGACGTATGATGATCGGGGCAGCGAGCATTTGTCTGCTCGATATACCCCGTTGCGAAACGACGGGTAATACGGTGTGCGGCTTGACGGCGATCCCGCCGGCGGCGCGATGGAGGAGGCGTTCCGAGATGGATCCCATACTCGTGGCGGGGGGAGGTATCGGCGGTCTCGCGGCCGCACTCGGGTTGGCGCGAAAAGGCATCCGCGTCACGGTCCTCGAGCGCGCGGCGAAGCTGGGCGAGATCGGCGCCGGCATCCAGCTCGGTCCCAATGCATTCCACGCCTTCGACGCCCTCGGCGTCGGCGACGCCGCACGCCGCATGGCGGTGTATATCGATCAGTTGCGGCTGATGGACGCGCTGACAGGCGAGGAAATCACCCATGTTCCCCTTAGCGAGGCGTTCCGAAAACGGTTCGGCAATCCCTATGGCGTCGTCCACCGCGGCGACCTGCACGGCGTGCTGCTGCAGGCCTGCCGCGACGATTCCAATATCGAATTACGCGTGAGCAGCGAAGTCGTCTCGTATCAGCAGGACGGTTCGAGCGTCGCGGCGGCGCTATCGTCGGGGGAGCAGGTCACGGGCGCTGCGCTCGTCGGCGCCGATGGCCTATGGTCCAAAGTAAGACAGAAGGTCGTCGGCGATGGACCGCCGCGCGTCTCCGGACATACGACCTACCGCTCGGTCATTCCCACCGAGCGGATGCCGGAGGATCTGCGCTGGAACGCCGCGACCTTGTGGGCCGGGCCCAAGTGCCACGTGGTGCACTATCCGCTTTCCGGTTGGAAGGTGTTCAACCTGGTGGTGACGTTCCACAACGACGCGCCGGAGCCGGTTGCCGGACAACCGGCGTCGGCGGAGGAGGTGATGGCGGGGTTCCTGCATACGCACGAGCGCGTGCAGGACATCATCAGGCACGGCTCCGACTGGAAGCTCTGGGTGCTGTGCGACCGCGAGCCGGTGCTCAAGTGGACCGACGCCCGCGTCGCGCTGCTCGGCGATGCCGCGCATCCGATGCTGCAGTATTTCGCGCAAGGCGCGTGCATGGCGCTCGAAGACGCGGTCTGCCTGGCCGAGTGCGTGGAGCCGGGCGATCCGGACCTCGAAGCAGCGCTTCGCCGCTACAACGAACAACGCGTGCTGCGGACCACGCGGGTGCAGTTGCAATCGCGCGAAATCGGCCAGCACGTATACCACCCTTCGGGCGCGCACGCGGCGCTTCGTAACAGCATCATGCGCGCCAAGGATGGCGAGGCCTGGTTCGACACGCTGGAATGGCTTTACGGCGGCCCGAAGGCGCTTTCGCCCAGCAATGCGGCGGGGGAGATCCGATAGCGATCGCCCGGAGCCGCCGCTTCTGCTCGAACCAAATGTCCGCCAGCCCACCGACAGTCGCCCGCGATCGGCGTACACGTTGGAACTCGACGGAGGAAATCGGCCATGGCGATGAGAAATGGGCTCGCGACAGAAAGACCCAGCGAGAGCATGTCGCTCGCGGTCGGTCCGCGGAGAGGCTTGCTGGACACGCTGATTGCAGTGCGCTTGGACTTAAGACACGCTCTTCTCCAGAGCGACGGATGCCCGGTAGAAGTCTCGACCAGCATCGGCCGGATGTTCGATGACCTCGATGCATCGATCAAGAAGCTCATCGACGCAATCGCCGTCCGCAGACAACAATAAGAAAATCTTCGTGAGCGAACGCCAGTGAGGTCGCGCGTCCGAATGCGCTAAGGACTCCTCAACTCGTAAAACGCGCTACCGGGAGCCCGCCTGCGCTCTCAATGCGCTCGAGCTCCTCAGCGGTTCAACTCGTGGACGTAGCGCATCAACATAGGCCTGTACATCGG
>JALZAN010000040.1:5578-13856 GCA_030948365.1 Pseudomonadota bacterium | reverse complement strand
GGACATCTTCGCGGTCGATGCGAGAGAATCAAGTGGGCCGTAACGGCCCACTAGACCGTCGGCGCGATCTCGAACGCTGCAAATTCCCCTTCGGCCGCTGCCGTATCGACTGCGGTGACTTGCGCCGCCGCCGGGCCGCGACGCGACCAGGCGACAATGGCGTCGACGTCGGCGGCGGGGCCGGCGACAATCGCCTCGACGCAACCGTCACGACGATTTCGCACCCAGCCGCGAAGCTTGCGCGCACGCGCCTCGTCGGCCAGCGCGTAACGGAAGCCGACGCCCTGGACGCGGCCGCGAATCAGCAGTCGCAGCGTGGTGCCGGGGCTATCGGTCGCGCTCATCGCGCAGCGGCCTCCATTCGGCGCGCCAGGAGCAGCACGCCGAGCATGGTCTTGACGTCGGTGATCTCGCCGCGATCGACCCAGATCAGCGCTTCCTCGAGCGTGGCAATCAGGATTTCGACGAACTCGCCTGCGTCCAGTTTCGCGCCGACGAACGTCAGCTCGTCTGCGGTATAGATCTCGATGCGCTCGGTGGAATAAGTAATCAACGGGTGGAGGGTGCCGATGTGCGACCAACGCTCCGCCGCATAACCCGTTTCCTCGAGCAGCTCGCGCGCCGCGGTGGCGGCCGGCTCCTCGCCGGAGTCGATCTTTCCCGCGGGAAACTCGATGAAAACTCTCCCCATCGGATAGCGAAACTGCCGCTCCATGAGCAGCTTTCCGTCCGGCAACCGCGGAATGATCATCACCGCACCGGGGTGATCGATGTACTCGCGCGTTGCCGTCTTGCCGTCGGGGAGGCGAACCGTGTCGCGCTTGACGTGCAGCAGCTTGCCGTGGAACACCTCTTCCGAGGCAAGCCGCGTCTCGACCAGATGCGCATCGCCTACCGGCTTTGCCTTGTCGGCGGGAGGCGTCTGGCTCATGCCAGCCAATCGCGCGCGACCAGAAAGTCGGCGTAGAGCCGCGCCTCGGCACTTCCGGGATCGGGCCGCCAGTTGTAGCGCCAGCGCACCACGGGAGGCAGCGACATCAGAATAGCCTCGGTGCGGCCATTGGATTGAAGCCCGAACAGCGTGCCGCGATCGTATACCAGGTTGAACTCGACATAGCGCCCGCGCCGATAGACCTGAAAATCGCGCTCGCGCTCGCCGTAAGGCAAATCCTTGCGCCGGATCAGAATCGGTTCGTAAGCGGCGAGAAAACCATCGCCGACGCCGCGCGCGAGCGCGAAGCAATGCTCGAAGCCGCGATCGTTCAGATCATCGAAAAAGATGCCGCCGATGCCGCGCGGCTCGTTGCGATGCTTCAGGAAAAAATAATCGTCGCACCAGGACTTGAACCGTGCATGGTAGTCGCCGAAAGGCGCCAGTGCGTCGCTACAGGTCCGGTGGAAATGGACCGCATCGTCCTCGAAGCCGTAATAAGGCGTCAGGTCCATGCCGCCGCCGAACCACCAGATCGGTTGCAAGGCCGGCTCGGGGACAAGCGCGGCGAAAAAGCGCAGGTTCATGTGAACCGTCGGCGCATACGGATTTCGTGGATGCAGGACCAGCGATAGTCCTACCACTTCGAACGAGCGACCAGCGAGTTGCGGACGCGCCGCGCTTGCCGACGGAGGAAGGCGCTCGCCCTTGACGTGCGAAAAGTTGACCCCCGCGCGCTCGAATACCGTTCCCTCCTCGAGGATGCAGCTCAAGCCGCTGCCGCCTTCCGCTCGCCGCCATTCGTCGCGACGAAACGCCGATCCGTCGATCGCCTCGAGCCGATCGACGATGTTCGATTGCAGCTCCTTCAAGTAACGGTGCACCTGCGGCAGGGCTTGAGCGAGTTCCATGACTTGCGCGAAGTGTGGAGGCGCGACGGTGGCTTCAGGCCTTGCGCGGAGCGAGCGCGCGATGGCCGATGTCAGTGCGATACTGCATGCCGTCGAAGTGGATGCCGCTCACCGCGCCGTACGCCGTGCGTTGCGCTTGCCGCACCGTTTCACCCAGGGCGGTGACGCACAGCACACGCCCGCCCGCGGTGACGATGCGATCGCCCGCGCGCGCGGTGGCCGCGTGAAAGACCCTGCAGTCCGCGGCAATCGAATCGAGTCCCGATATCGGATCGCCCTTGCGCGGGGCGGCGGGATATCCCGCCGCCGCCAGTACCACGCCAAGCGCGGCGCGGCGGTCCCATTCGGCGTCGGCGCGATCGAGCGTGCCCTCGATGCAGTGTTCCAGGAGATCGACCAGATCGGTCTTGAGCCGCATCATGATCGGCTGCGTCTCCGGATCGCCGAGTCGACAGTTGAATTCGAGCGTTCGCGGATTGCCGTCGCTATCGATCATCACTCCGGCGTAGAGGAATCCGGCATAGGGGATTCCGTCGGCGGCCATGCCTTCGACGGCGGGCACGATGATCTCGCGCATGATGCGAGCGTGGACCGCGGGAGTGACCACCGGCGCCGGAGAATAGGCGCCCATGCCGCCGGTGTTGGGACCCTGATCGCCGTCGAGAAGTCGCTTGTGATCCTGCGACGAAGCGAGCGGCAGCACGTGAGCGCCGTCGGCCATGACAATGAAGCTCGCCTCCTCGCCGGTGAGGAATTCCTCGATAACGACGCGAGCCGGCGCGCCCTCCCGCGCGGCGGCGAGCTTGCCATCGGAGAACATCGCATCGATCGCCGCGTGCGCTTCCACCGTGCTCATCGCCACGACCACGCCCTTGCCGGCGGCGAGCCCGTCGGCCTTGACCACGATCGGCGCCCCGCGCCGGTCGACATAGGCGTGCGCCTCGGCGGCGTCGGTGAAGCTCCTGTAGGCGGCAGTCGGAATGCCGTGACGCTCCATGAAAGCCTTGGCGAAGTCCTTGGAGCTCTCGAGTTGCGCAGCGGCGCGGGTCGGACCGAAGATCATCAGTCCCGCCTCCCGGAAAGCGTCGACAACGCCGTCGGCAAGCGGCGCTTCCGGCCCCACGACCGTCAGCGTGACGCGCTCACTTTGCGCGAATGCGACCAGATCCGCAGTCGAGGTGTGCGCGACATTGGTTAGCTCGCGTTCCTCCTCGGTCCCGGCGTTGCCGGGAGCGACGAAGATCCTGGCCAGGCGATCCGACTGCGCCAGTTTCCATGCGAGCGCGTGCTCGCGCCCGCCGCCGCCGATGACCATGATATTCATCAGTGGCGAAAGTGACGGATGCCGGTGAACACCATCGCTACGCCGCGTTCGTCCGCGGCGGCGATGACCTCGGCATCGCGGACGCTGCCGCCGGGCTGGATGACGGCGGCGGCGCCACTGGCAGCAACGACGTCCAGACCGTCGCGAAACGGAAAGAACGCGTCCGAGGCGACGACCGACCCCGCCAGCGACAGGCCGGCACTCTGCGCCTTGATGGCGGCGATCCGCGTCGAATCGACTCGGCTCATCTGTCCGGCGCCGATGCCGAGCGTTCGCCCGCCCTGACCGTAGACGATCGCATTCGACTTGACGAACTTGGCGACGCGCCAGACGAACAGCAGATCCGATACCTGCGCCGGCGTCGGCACTTTGCGCGTTACTACGCTGAGCGCGCTCGCGTCGATGTCGTGCCGATCGGGCGTCTGCAGCAGCATGCCGCCGCCGACGCGCTTCATGTCCCACGCGTTAGCGGCATCCGTCGGCGCGCCCTGAATCGCCAGCACGCGGACGTTGATTTTCCTCGAGATGCGCTCGAGCGCCTCGACCGAATAGCCCGGGGCGATCAAAACCTCGAGGAATTGCGCGCTGACCAGATCGACCGTCTCCGCGTCGATTTCCCGATTGAAAGCGATGATGCCGCCAAACGCGGAGGTCGGATCGGTGGCGAGCGCCAGCCGATAGGCCTCGATCGGCGTCGCCGCGATGGCCGCGCCGCAGGGATTGGCGTGCTTGACGATGACGCAGGCAGGCTCGGCGAAGACGCTCACGCACTCCCAGGCGGCGTCGCTGTCGCCGATATTGTTGAACGAAAGCTCCTTGCCCTGCAGTTGGCGATAGGTGGCGATGGTCCCGGGCGCCGGCGCTTCGTCACGGTAAAACGCCGCCTGCTGATGCGGATTCTCGCCGTAGCGAAGATCCTGCACCTTGGCCCCCTGCCAGTTCAAACGCTCCGGAAAAATCTGCTGATTGTTGGTGTCATCGCGCGCGGTCAGATAGTTGCTGATGGCGCCGTCGTAGGCTGCAGTGTGCGAGAACGCCTTTTGCGCCAGCCGGAAGCGCGCGGCTCCTCCAAGCTGCCGGCCGTTCTTGCGGAGGTCGTCAAGGATCGTCGGATAGTCGGCCGGATCGACCACGATGCCCACGTGAGCATGGTTCTTGGCCGCGGCGCGGACCAGCGTCGGACCGCCGATGTCGATATTCTCGATCGCATCGTCGAGTGAGCAACCCGGCTTGGCGACGGCCTGACGGAACGGATAAAGATTAACAACGACCAGATCGATGGTTGGGATTGCGTGCTTGGTGAGTGCCGCCATGTGCTCGAGCGAATCGCGGCGGGCGAGAATCGCGCCATGGATCTTTGGATGCAGGGTCTTCACGCGCCCATCGAGCATTTCCGGGAATCCGGTGTAATCGGCGACTTCGGTCACCGTCAGGCCGGCGTCCATCAGCGACTTGGCGGTGCCTCCGGTGGAGATCAGCTTGATACCAAGCGCGTCGAGGCCGCGGGCGAAATCGACGAGACCGGTCTTGTCTGAGACGGACAAAAGCGCCTGGGCGATCGGAGCGGTCATCGGCGGGGATTCATGTTAGTGCACTCACGCGAAGGCGTGATCTTGTCGTGACTGGCATCCGGTGACAATCGGGGCTAAAGCGGGCCGCAACGGAAGGAGCCTTGCAGCGTCGACCACGCCGCCGACGCGATTCGCGGCTAGCGGATCTTGTACTTCGAAAGCTTCGACCGAAGCGTATTGCGATTCATCCCCAGCATGTCCGCCGCTTGCGTCTGATTGCCGTCGGCGCGATGCATGATCATCGCCAACAGCGACCGCTCGACGTTGGTAATGACCATATTGTAGATGCCGTGCGGCTGCTCGCCGTCCAGACGGAGAAAGTATTCATCGATCGACTTCTCGACGCTGCGGCAGATCTCGCTGCCGCCGTTGATGCGTACCGTCTTTTTCATGCCGCCTGCGCCTCCTGCGTTGCGTAATGCTGCGGCAGAATTCGCCGCGCGCGCTCTGATGGCGCGTAGGTGAGTCGCTCACCATGTGTGCTCAATCGATCGAAAAAACGCTCGACCGCCGCGATCTGCGCCGCCGCGTCGTCGATGGCGTTGATCTCGTGCCGAAACTCGACGCCGCCCTCGAGATCGGCGGCATACCACCCGAGGTGCTTGCGCGCGATGCGCACGCCGCTCTCCTTGCCGTGAAACGCATGATGGTCGGCGAGGTGCTCGAGAATGAGATGAAGAACCTCGGCGACCTCCGGCGGCGGCAATTTTTCGCCGTGATCCAGGAAATGGCGAATCTCGCGGAAGATCCACGGGCGGCCCTGCGCCGCGCGGCCGATCATCACCGCGTCCGCGCCGGTATGCGCAAGCACATCGCGCGCCATCTCCGGCGAATCCACGTCGCCGTTTGCCGTGACCGGCACTCCCGCCGACTGCTTCACGGCGCGGATCGTGTCGTATTCCACGGCGCCGACGAAACCGCATTCCCGCGTGCGCCCATGAACCGACAGCGCGGCGATGCCTGCGTCTTCGGCGATTCGCGCAATGCGCACCGCGTTGCGATGCTCCCGGTCCCAGCCGGTGCGAATCTTGAGCGTTACCGGTACGTTCACCGCGTTGACGACGCGCTCGACGATCGCGCCCACCAGGGCCTCGTTCTGCAGCAACGCGGAACCCGCGGCGACGTTGCACACCTTTTTCGCCGGGCAGCCCATATTGATGTCGATGATCTGCGCGCCACGATCGACGTTGTACCGCGCCGCATCGGCCATCTGCCCGGGGTCGGCGCCGGCGATCTGCACGACGATCGGCTCGACTTCGCCTTCGTGATCGATGCGGCGCTGCGATTTGCCCGTGTTGCGCAGTTGCGGGTTGGACGCGACCATCTCCGAGACGGCGAGACCCGCGCCCAATCGCTTGCACAGCTGGCGGAACGGGCGATCGGTGACGCCTGCCATCGGTGCGACGACAAGATTGCTCCGGATGTGATGTGAGCCGATTTGCACTGCCTTAATCTTTGTGAATGGTGAAGCGGAAGGGAGCGAATTATACCGAGTTTGCGGCGACGTAGTCAGCGCGTTCGTCGGCTGGCTCGTTCTATTTCCGATTTCATTATCGGCTTCGGCGGAAGCAATTTCAATGCAGCCCATACAACATCGCGCGCGTGAACATTCGCTTGACCGGCGGCAATGCGTCGAGAAGAGTAAGCGCCAACCCGCGCGGCCAGCGCAGCATTGACGCGTCGGTTCCAAAGAGTCCGAGCACGCTGTGCGTGAACGCGATCCCGGACCAACGATCGGCGCTGCGACGCCGCGAATACGCGGCAAGAAACACCGGCGCACCAAAAAGATCGCGATCGTTCGTCACCGACACCGAAAGCAACTCTTGCGCCAGTTCATACGCGTCGCGAACGCCGAGATTGAATCCCTGGCCCGCGACCGGATGCAGCGCTTGCGCGGCGTTACCCAGAAGGACGGTGCGCGCGCCTGCGACACGTGTCGCGAACTCGAGCGTCAACGGAAATGTCCGCCGGTCGAGCACGCGAAGCCACGGCCCCGCAGCGGGCCCGAAGCGCTGCGCGAGCTCGGTCAAAAACGTTGTGTCCGGAAGCGAGACCAGCTTTCTCGCATTCTCGACGGTTGTCGTCCACACCAGACCGTAATGATCGCCCTCCGGCAACAGCGCCATCGGTCCCTCATCGGTAAAGCGCTCGAACGCGAGCCCGCCATGCGGCTCGGCCGACCACACCTTCGCGACCAGCGCAACTTGCCGGTAATCATGTTTGCGTCGCGCAATGTAGTCCACTGTGTTGCCGCCGCCATCGGCGACCGCCACCACACGCGCGCTCCATCCGACCGCCGCGCCATCGCGCTCGCCGGCGACGTCGGCGCAGCCGCGGCCGGCCGCGGCGCTGACGCGCTTGACCTCGGCGCCGTGCTCGACCCGCATCTCTCCGGCTGTCAGCGCAGCGTCCAGTGCGTGCTGCAGTGCGCGATAGCTGACGACGTAACCGAGCGCGTCTACCCCCTCATCGGCGGCGCGAAGCCGGGCGCGCCCAAAGCCGCCACGCTGCGAGATATCGATCGCGGTAATCGGCGTGACGGCCCCGCGGGTCGCGGTGACCGCCTTCCACACGCCGAGGCGCTCGAAGATCAGTCGCGCGCCGTGCGACAAGGCAAGCGAGCGGTCGCTTCGCGCTATCGTCCCGGCGGGTCTGGCATCTAGCGTAACGACATCGAGATCGCTTTCACGCAGGGCCAGCGCGAGCGTTGCGCCGACGGGACCCGCGCCAACGATGACGAGGTCGTGCAGCATGAACCCGTGTCGACGCGCTGACTCAGTCGGCGGCTAGCGGGCGCAGGCCGCTTCGACTTCGGCGACCGACTTCGGCGTCGAGCCGGTAAGATTCTCGTTGCCGCCGGCAGTTACCAGCACGTCATCCTCGATGCGAACGCCGATGTCCCGGAAACCCTCGGGGACGTTGTCCGCCGGCCGGATGTAACAGCCGGGCTCGACGGTGAGCACCATGCCCGGCTCGAGCCGGCGCGATTCTCCGTCGACGCGATAGAGCCCTACATCGTGCACGTCGAGGCCGAGCCAGTGGCCGGCGCGGTGCATATAAAACTGCTTGTAGGCACCCGACTCGAGGACGCCGTCGAGCGTCCCCTCGCACAGCTTGAGGTCGATCAATCCTTGCGCGAGCACACGTTCGGCGACTTGGTGATAGTCGTGAAACATCCTGCCTGGCTGGACCGCGTCGATGCAGGCGAGCTGCGCGGCGAGCACGAGCTCGTAGACCGCCTTCTGCTCGCCGTTGAACTTGCCGCCCACCGGAAAGGTGCGTGTGATGTCGGACGCATAGCCGTCGACCTCGCACCCGGCATCGATTAGCAGCAGGTCGCCGGCCAGCGTCTGGCGGTTGTTGTCCCGGTAGTGCAGCACGCAGGCGTTGGGTCCGGAGGCGACGATCGACGGATACGCGACCGCCTGCGAGCCAGAGCGCAGGAATTCGTGCATGAGCTCGGCCTCGACCTGATACTCGTACCAGCCCGGACGCGTCTCGCGCATCGCACGGGCGTGCGCGCCGCTCGAAATCAGCGCGG
>JALZAN010000040.1:0-5568 GCA_030948365.1 Pseudomonadota bacterium | reverse complement strand
GCGCGGCCCGGCGCAGGAGCGCGTGCTCGCGCTCGTCCTTGAACACGCGCATCGCCGCGAGCGGGGCGCGCACATCGACGACGGTCTCCGGCGCGGCGATGCCGGTGCGCACGCGGTTTCGAACGTCGTTGAGCGTCGCCGCGATGGCGTCATCCCATGCCGGGTACAGCCCGAGCGGGGTATAGATGGCGCGCTGGTCGCAGGTCCAGTCGGCGAGCTTGGCGGCAAGCTGGGTGCTCGGATATGTCTCGTCGAAGCCGAAGATCTCGCGCGCCGCGTCGGGGCCGTAGCGGAAACCATCCCAGATTTCGCGCTCCGCGTTCTTGTCACGGCAGAACAGGATCTGCTTGGAATCGCTTTCGGTCGCGCCGGCGATGAGGACCACCGTCGCTTCGGGCTCGGGAAACCCGGACAGGTAGTAGAAATGGCTGTCCGGCCGGTATGGATAGTGCGAATCGGCGTTGCGGATCACTTCCGGCGCGGTGGGAATGGAGGCGATGCCCCCTCCGCTCTGCCTTCGCATCTCGGACATGAGGCGCTCGCGCCGGTTTCGATGATGCTGATGGTTGTAGTTCATGGCTTTTTGATGAAGTGCTTCGATGAAATCGCCGTGGTGCGCGCCGCGGCCGCGCAGTGGCCAAAAAGCCGCGCAATTCGGGAGGCACGATTATAAGCGTTCCGTTACCGGCGCGCGCTTTGCGGTAACATTCGGCGCGTGGCCGCATCTTCCGCCGAGCTTCCGTCGACGTCGGACCCTCCTTCGACCGCGGGCGTGCTCAATGCGAAGCGCTCGTTGCGAACGCGGATTCTCCGCGACCGCGACGCGTGTCCTGCCGGCGAGCGAGCGGCGGCGAGCGCATCCATCGCGGCGTCGTTGTCGGCGCGCGAGGATTTCGCGTCGGCGCAAACCGTGCTCCTCACGCTCCCCTTCGGCAGCGAGTGGGACACCCGTGGGTTGCTGGCCGAGGCGCTGGCCCGTTTCAAAACGGTCGCGCTGCCGCGAGTAAACCCGGCAAGCCGCATGCTGGACATCTGCGCCGTCACCCGCCCCGAGCACGATGCGGCGCCCGGTTATCGCGGCATCCCCGAACCGGCGGCGCACTGCGCATTGCTTGACGTCGAAAGTATCGACTGGGTGCTCGTACCGGGCGTGGCCTTCGATGCGGCCGGAGGCAGGATGGGCTACGGCGGAGGTTATTACGACCGGCTGCTGCCGCTGCTTCGCGGCGACACCCATCGCATCGCGGGCGCGTTCGAGCTGCAAATGGTGGAACGCGTCCCCGCGGCATCCCACGATGTCTCCGTCGAGGCCATAGTCACCGAGAGGCGCACCATCTCCATCACGAGCTAGTTCGCATCGGCTGACCCGCAAGGATGCCGCCGCACGCGATCCCTCCATCGGCCCCCGATTGGGGGGTTCCTCGGGATCGTTGGAAACGGCCTGCGCGCGATGTTATGATAAAACTTCCCCTGAAACGCGGTCTTAACGCGCTCAACGTCGAATCGGCGGCGCGCATCGCGTTCGATGCGGCGTCGGCATCCGATGTTCAAGTCGAGCTTAAATCGACGCGCGTCGCGGCTGTCACCATGAGGAAACGCCCATGGACATGAACCAAGACGTCGACCCGCAAGAAACCAAGGAATGGCTGGACGCGATCGATGGCGTCCTCGAACATGAGGGACCCGACCGCGCGCATTTCCTCATCGAGCAGGTGATCGACAAGTCGCGCCGCTCCGGCGCGCACATGCCGTTCTCGGCCAACACCGCATATATCAATACCATTCCGGTGGAGAAGCAGGTCAGGATTCCGGGCGACCAGTCGATTGAGCACCGCATCCGCTCCTACGTGCGCTGGAACGCGATGGCGATGGTGCTGCGCGCCAACAAGCACACCAATGTCGGCGGCCATATTGCGAGCTTCGCCTCGGCAGCCACGCTCTACGACGTCGGCTTCAATCATTTCTGGCACGCGCCTTCGCCCGAGCACGGCGGCGACCTCGTCTTCGTGCAAGGACACTCGGCGACCGGAGTCTATGCTCGCGCGTTCATGCTCGGCCGCCTCACCGAGGAGCAGATGAACAACTTCCGCCAGGAAGTCGAGGGCAAGGGAATCTCGTCCTACCCGCACCCCTGGCTGATGCCGGACTTCTGGCAGTTCCCGACGGTCTCCATGGGACTGGGCCCCCTGATGGCGATCTATCAGGCGCGGTTCATGAAATACCTGCAGGATCGCGGCCTGGCCAAGACCGAAGGCCGCAAGGTCTGGTGTTTCTGCGGCGACGGCGAGATGGATGAGCCGGAGTCGATGGGTGCGATCGGCATGGCCGCCCGCGAGAATCTCGACAACCTGATCTTCGTCATCAACTGCAACCTGCAACGCCTCGACGGGCCGGTGCGCGGCAACGGCAAGATCATCCAGGAGCTGGAGGCGGATTTCCGCGGTGCCGGATGGAATGTCATCAAGGTGGTCTGGGGAACGCATTGGGACCCACTGCTCGCCCGCGACAAAAAAGGCATCCTGATCCGCAGGATGATGGAATGCGTCGATGGCGAATACCAGACGTTCAAATCGAAGGACGGTGCCTACGTCCGCGAATATTTCTTCAACACTCCGGAGTTGAAGGAGCTGGTCGCCGACTGGTCGGACAAGGACATCTGGAACTTGAACCGCGGCGGCCACGACCCGCACAAGGTATACGCCGCGTTCCACGCCGCGGTCCACCACAAGGGCCAGCCGACGTTGATCCTGCCCAAGACGATCAAGGGCTACGGGATGGGCGAGTCCGGCGAGGCACAGAACATCACCCACCAGCAGAAGAAAATGTCCGCCGATTCGATTCGCATATTCCGCGATCGATTCGAGATTCCGGTTCCCGACGAAAAGCTCGAGGAAGTGCCCTTCGTCAACTTCGCACCCGGCTCGCCCGAAGGCGAATACATGAAGGCCCGGCGCATGGAGCTGGGCGGCTATCTGCCGACCCGCCGGCGCAAAACGGAAGCGTTGCCGGTGCCACCTCTTTCCACGTTCGCGCGCTTCTTGAAGAGCACCGACGAGCGCGAGATCTCGACCACCATGGCGTTCGTGCAGATTCTGCAGACGCTGTTGCGCGACAAGGTCATCGGCAAGCACATCGTCCCCATCGTCCCTGACGAGTCGCGCACCTTCGGCATGGAAGGACTATTCCGCCAGCTGGGGATCTGGAATCAATTGGGCCAGCTGTACACGCCGCAGGACGCCGACCAGCTGATGTTCTATAAGGAGAGCAAGGACGGGCAGGTGCTGCAGGAAGGCATCAACGAGCCCGGCGCGATGTGCGACTGGATGGCGGCGGCGACGAGCTATTCGACGCACGGCGTGCCGATGATCCCGTTCTATATTTTCTACTCGATGTTTGGCTTCCAGCGCGTCGGCGACCTGGCGTGGGCCGCCGGCGACATGCGCTGTCGGGGCTTCCTGCTTGGCGGCACCGCCGGGCGCACGACGCTCAACGGCGAAGGCCTGCAGCACGAGGACGGCCATTCGCACCTCTATTCGGCGACGATCCCGAACTGCATTTCCTACGACCCCACTTTCGCCTACGAGGTCGCCGTCATCATCCAGGACGGCATGCGCCGGATGGTCGCCGAGCAGCAGGATGTCTATTACTACCTGACGCTGATGAACGAGAACTACACCCACCCGACGATGCCGGACGGCGCGGAGTCGAACATTATCAAGGGAATGTACCTGCTCCAGGCTGGCGAGAAAAAGCCGAAATCGCTTCGCGTGCAACTGCTCGGCAGCGGCGTGATCCTGCGCGAGGCGATCGCCGCGGCGGAGCTCCTGGCGAAGGACTGGGATGTCGAGTCGGATCTCTGGAGCTGCCCGTCATTCACCGAGCTCGCGCGTGATGGCAACGCGGTCTCGCGCTGGAACATGATGAATCCGACAGCGAAACCGAAGGTGGCCCACGTCGAATCGTGCCTTGCCGACACCAAGGGTCCGGTGATCGCGACCAGCGATTACATTCGCGCCTTCGCGGAGCAGATCCGCGCCTTCGTGCCGCGCCGCTACGTGGTGCTCGGCACCGACGGGTTCGGGCGCTCCGACACGCGGGAGAAGCTGCGCCGGTTCTTCGAAGTGGACCGCCATTACATTACAGTCGCCGCGCTCAAGGCGCTCGCCGACGATGGCGGGGTTCCGGCGGCCAAGGTCGCCGAGGCGATGAAAAAATACGGCCTCGACGGTGCCAAGCCGGCGCCGTGGACGGTCTGAACCCCGCCGCGAACGCGCATTTATCCGTCCGAAGCAGGTCCGCGAACGTCGCCCTTCCGCTTTAGGAACATCATGCCCCAGACAGTTGAAGTCAAGGTCCCGGACATCGGCGACTTCACCGACGTGCCGGTGATCGAGGTGCTGGTCAAGGCGGGCGACAGGGTGAATGCCGAGGACTCTCTGCTTACGTTGGAGTCCGACAAGGCGACGATGGATGTACCCTCGCCCTCCGCAGGCGTCATCAAGGACGTCAAGGTGAAGCTCGGCGACAAGGTCAGCGAGGGAAACGTCATCGTGACGCTCGAGACCGATGCGGCGGCCGGCGCCGACGCGGCGTCGCCGGCCCGAACGTCCACCGCACCTGCCGCGCCCTCCGCCGCTCCCACCGCGTCTGCCGCTCCCACAGCGCCTGCTGTTGCCGCGCCGACGACCGCTGCCGCGCCTCGTCAACCGCCCGCGAGCGCGTCTGCACCGAGCGAATGCGCGTCGCCGAGTGGCCGCGCCGCCGCGGCGCAGGCGATCGAGGTCAAGGTCCCCGACATCGGCGACTTCAAGGACGTGCCGGTCATCGAGGTGCTTGTCAAACCGGGCGATACGGTGAAGGCCGAGGACTCGCTGATCACGCTCGAATCCGAAAAGGCGACCATGGATGTGCCGGCCCCTGCCGCAGGCATCATCAAGGAAGTGAAGGTGAAGCTCGGCGACAAGGTAAGCGAGGGCAACGTTATCGCGGTCATCGAAGCGGCAAGCGCGCCGCAGACAAGCTCTGATTCCACCGCCGCGCCTGCATCGCCCTCGACGCCGTCGAAGTCGCCCGGTGTGTCGACACCTACTCCTCCTCGCGACAAGCAAGCACCGAGCGCCGCCGTCGCGCCGCCGCGCGTAGACAGCGACGCATTCAGGAAGGCGCACGCGTCGCCGTCGGTGCGAGTGCTGGCACGCGAACTGGGCGTGGACTTGTCTCGCGTAAAAGGCAGCGGACCGAAAGACCGGGTGCTCCAGGACGACGTGCAGCAATACGTCAAGCAAGTCATGCGCGGCGCCTCGGCAGCTTCGCCCGGGTCTGCCGGACCCGGCGGCCCTTCGACCGGCGCACTGGCGGGCTTGTTGCCCTGGCCGCAGATCGACTTCGCCAAATTCGGTCCGATCGAGACGAAGCCGCTGTCGCGGATCAAGAAAATTTCCGGCGCGAACCTGCATCGAAATTGGGTCATGATCCCGCACGTCACCAATCACGACGATGCCGACATCACCGACCTCGAAGCGCTTCGTGTCGCGCTCAACAAGGAAAACGAAAAGGCCGGCATCAAGG
>JALZAN010000002.1 GCA_030948365.1 Pseudomonadota bacterium | reverse complement strand
ACCAAGGACAAAGCGTCCGCGCACCTCAAGGGCGGGGCGAAAAAAGTGATCATTTCGGCGCCGGGCGGCAAGGACGTCGACGCGACGATCGTCTTTGGCGTCAACCAGCAGACGCTCAAGGTCTCGCACACGGTGATCTCCAACGCTTCTTGCACCACCAATTGCCTGGCGCCGTTGGTCAAGCCGCTTCACGACAAGATCGGGGTCGTCAACGGCCTGATGACGACCGTGCACTCATACACCAACGACCAGGTACTGACCGACGTGTACCACGAGGACCTGCGTCGCGCGCGCTCGGCGACCATGAGCATGATTCCCACCAAGACCGGCGCCGCGGCGGCGGTTGGCCTCGTGCTGCCGGAGCTTAACGGCAAGCTCGACGGCTATGCCATCCGCGTGCCCACGATCAATGTCTCCATCGTCGACCTGTCCTTCATCGCCGCACGCGATACCAGCGTCGACGAGGTCAACGCGATCATGAAGTCGGCGTCCGAGTCCGGTCCGCTGCAGGGACTGCTGGGCTATAACACCGCTCCGCTGGTGTCGGTCGATTTCAACCACGATGCGCGCTCGTCAGTATTCGATGCGACACTGACCAAGGTTTCGGGGCGGCTGGTTAAGGTGTCTTCGTGGTATGACAACGAATGGGGATTTTCCAATCGCATGCTCGACACCACGATGGCGTTCATGGCAGCACGATGACGACAGGCGGATGCGATGATCAACATCTTTACCGCACACCCGGCTTCGGTAGGCGAGACCTACGCGCAGCACTGCCGGTTCGCATTCCGGTTCGGCCTACGAATGACCATCGGCGGGCTCGCGGCGATGCTGCATGCGCTGTTGCCGTTTGTTTTCGTCACCACCGCGAGCCGGACCCTGGACGAGCTGCAAGCTCGACGTGCGGCAGCGGTGCGCCCGCCTGTGCGTTCGGAAGAATAAGGGCGACGCTGCGCCGGGATCCTTTCGCTTGCCACTGACCATTAGAGTCGACGTCCTGCCCGTCCACTAGCTTCAGCTCACCGAAGATCGCCGCCATGTCCTTCCTTCGCTTCGCCGACAGGTCGATCGAGAACAAGCGGGTATTCATCCGTGCCGATTTGAACGTGCCGCAGGATAAGCGGCGCGCGATTACCGATGACACGCGCATTCGGGCATCCATTCCCTGCCTCAGGAAAGCGCTCGACGGCGGCGCGCGGGTGATGGTGACTTCGCATCTCGGGGGACCCAAGGAAGGGGTGTGGAGCGAGGAGGAATCGCTGGCGCCCATCGCCGCTCGCCTGTCGGAGATATTGGGCGTGGAGGTGCCGCTCATCCGCGACTGGGTCGATGGCGGCCCGTGGCTCGAGGCGCTCTCTCCCGGCCGCATCGTGCTGCTCGAGAACTGCCGCTTCAACGTTGGGGAAAAGGAAAACAGCGACGAGCTCGCAAAAAAAATGGCCGCGCTGTGCGACGTCTATGTCAACGACGCGTTCGGGACGGCGCATCGCGCCGAGGCCTCGACCCATGGCATCGCCAAGCACGCGCCGGTCGCCTGCGCTGGTCCGCTCCTGTCGGCCGAGCTCGACGCGCTGGGCAAGGCGCTGGCGCATCCCAGCCGGCCGCTGATCGCCATCGTCGCCGGCTCCAAGGTGTCGACCAAGCTCTCGGTGCTGACCCACCTTGCGACCAAGGTCGATACGCTCATCGTCGGCGGCGGCATCGCCAACACCTTCCTGCTCGCCGCCGGCGCGCGCATCGGTGTCTCGCTGGCCGAACCCGGGCGGGTGGGCGAAGCGCAAGGCATCCTCGAGGCGTTTCCGGGCAAGGTCCCGCTGCCGATCGACGTCGTCGTGGCAAAGGAGATATCGGCAACCGCAACTCCTGCATTGAAGGCGATCTCGGATGTCGCCGTCGACGACATGATTCTCGATTTTGGCCCGCAGAGCGTGCTGGCGTTGAAGTCAATCGTCGCCAAAGCCGGAACCATCGTGTGGAACGGGCCCATCGGGGTGTTCGAAATCGACGCCTTTGGCGACGGCACTCGCGCGCTGGCTGAGGCGATCGCCGAATCGCCCGCGTTTTCCATTGCCGGCGGCGGCGACACGCTGGCGGCGATCGCCAAGTATGGCGTGGGTGACCGCATCGGTTACATTTCCACCGGCGGAGGCGCTTTTCTGGAGTTGCTCGAGGGAAGGAAGCTGCCCGCGGTGGAAATTCTGGAAAAACGCGCCGGCCTCTGACGCGTCCTTTGCGCCCTGGAACCGGAACCCAACATGCAACGAACCACCAAGATCGTCGCCACGCTGGGGCCCGCAAGCAGCAGCATCGACGTCCTGACGCGGATGCTTGCCGCCGGGGTCGATGTCATGCGCCTGAACTTTTCGCACGGCGCCGCCAGCGATCATCAGCAGCGCGCCACGCTGGTTCGCGACGCCGCGCGCGGGGTTGGCCGCGAAGTCGCGATCATGGCTGATCTGCAGGGACCCAAGATCCGTGTCGGCAAGTTCGCGCAGGGCAAGGTCACGCTCAAGAGCGGCCAGACCTTCGTGCTCGATGCCGACCGCGATCTCGGCAACGAAGACGGCGTGGGTCTGGATTACAAGGAGTTGCCGCGCGACGTGGGACCCGGCGCGGTGCTGTTGCTCGACGACGGCTTAATCCGGCTAAAGGTCGAATCGGTCCGCGGCAGCGCGATTATCACCCGCGTGGAAGTCGGCGGAGTGCTGTCGAACAACAAGGGCATCAATCGCCAGGGTGGCGGTCTCACCGCCCCCGCGCTGACGGCCAAGGACATGGACGACATGAAGACTGCGGTGGCGATCGAAGCCGACTACCTTGCCGTCTCGTTCCCGAAGAACAAGGAAGACATGTACATGGCGCGGCAACTGCTGCGCGCCGCCGGCGGCAAGGCCTTGATCATCGCCAAGATCGAGCGGGCGGAGGCGATTACCGCGCTCGAAGAGATCATCGATGCCTCCGACGGCATCATGGTCGCCCGCGGCGACCTCGCGGTCGAGGTCGGCAACGCCACCGTACCGGGATTGCAGAAGCGGATGATCCGCCTGGCACGCGAGCGCAACAAGCTCACGATCACCGCCACACAGATGATGGAATCGATGATCTACAACCCGGTGCCGACGCGGGCCGAAGTGTCCGACGTCGCCAACGCGGTCCTCGACGGCACCGACGCGGTGATGCTCTCGGCGGAGACCGCGGCAGGGCGCTTCCCGGTGGAAACGATCGAGGCGATGAGCCAGATCTGCGTCGAGGCCGAGAAATCCGACGAAGTCGTGCTCGACAAGGATTTTCTCAATCGCACTTTTACCCGCATCGACCAGTCGATCGCGATGGGGGCGCTCTTTACCGCCTTTCATCTCCAGGTGAAGGCCATAGCGTCGCTGACCCAATCCGGTTCGACCGCGTTGTGGATGTCGCGGCACAACTGCGGGTGCCCAATCTTCGCGCTGACGCCCGAAGTGGCGTCGCAGCGGAAAATGGCGCTGTATCGAAACGTGCAGCCGCTCTATCTCGAGCAGGGAGACGACCGCGAGGCGGTGTTGCGCGCCGCCGAGGATTTGCTCGTGGCTCGCGGACAGGTCCAGCGCGGCGATCTCATCGTGCTTACCATCGGCGAGCCGATGGGCAAGTCGGGCGGCACCAATGCGATGAAAATCGTCAGGGTGGGCGAGCACGGGTAGGAGCGTATCGTTGCGGAGACGCCTTGCCATTAGATTACCGGCTGGGGCCCGCGAGCCAAAGAGCAGATCGATCGAGCGCCGCCGCACCGGCAAAGTTGCCAGGAGGAGTTACAACGATGTCCACCCTGCGTTCATGGCCGCGGCGCGTTCTCGAGTCGCAGCTCGCCCGTCCGCTGATTCTGATCTTCGTGATTTTCGTCCTTTGGGACCTCGTGATCAGGATTTTCAAGATTCCGCCTTACCTCATCCCGGCGCCATGGGACGTCGCCAAGATGCTCGTCGCCGAATGGCCGCGGCTGTGGCGCGAGAGCCTGTTCACGGGATACGCGACGCTGGGCGGGTTCGGGCTGTCGATCCTTTTCGGCATACCGATCGCGATGCTGATCGCGTACTCGAGAATGGTCGAAAGCTACGTATATCCGCTGCTGGTGTTCTCCCAGAGCGTGCCGAAGATCGCCATCGCCCCGCTATTCGTCGTCTGGTTCGGCTTCGGCATCTTTCCCAAAGTCATTTCCGCATTCCTGCTCGGATTTTTCCCTGTGGTGGTGGCCACCGTCATGGGCTTCAAGTCGATGGAGACCGAGATGATCGATCTCGCGCGGTCGATGCGCGCTTCCCGCTGGCAGATGTTCCTCAAGTTCAGCCTTCCGCAGGCGTTGCCCAGCATTTTCAGCGGGCTCAAGGTTTCAGCCACGCTGGCGGTCGTCGGCGCGGTCGTTGGCGAATTTGTCGGATCCAACTCCGGAATCGGCTACGTATTGCAGATCGCCAACGGCAACTTCGATCTACCGCTGATGTTTGCCGCGCTTTTCGTGCTGTCGATGATGGGCGTAATCCTGTTCGTGATCGTCGACTTCGTCGAGAAGGTGATGATTCCGTGGCACCAATCCCGACGTGCCGATGTGATGACCGTTACCGCCTGACTTTCGTTGCCACCCGCCCCAAGGAGGAGTCCATGAAGTCACTGTTGCGATTTGCTGCGATTGTCTTCGCTGTACTGATATTGGCCACCGGCGTCGCCCAGGCCCAGCCCAAGGAAAAAGTGGTTCTGATGCTCAACTGGTATCTTTACAGCGAACACGCACCCTTCTTCCTGGGCAAGGAGCGCGGATTCTACGATCAGGAAGGGATCGATCTCGACATCCAGGAGGGGCGTGGGTCGGGCGTGACGGTGCAGGCCGTCGCGGCCAACACCGCGACGTTCGGCTACGTCGACGTACCGACGATGATCAAGGCCGCCGCCAAGGGCGCGCCGGTCAAGAGCGTCGGCGTCGCGCTTCAGCTCTCGCCGATGTCGGTGATGGGTTTCTCCGAGAAGAATATTCGCACGCCCCAGGACATCGTCGGCAAGACAGTGGCGATCACCCCGGGCGATTCGATGTCGCAGATCTGGCCGCTGTTTCTGAAGAAGGCGGGCATCAAGGAAACCGATTTCAAGACTGTCGCCGGCGATGCCCAGACCAAGCTCAACGCGGTCATGAACGGGCAGGCCGACCTGCTTCTCGGGTACGTCATGGATCAGGCGATCAAGCTTGAGGACGCAACCAAGAAACCCGTTTATCCGATTCGCTTCGCCGATTACGGCGTGAACATGATCAGCTCGGGCATCGTCGTCAACAGCGAAACGCTGAAATCCAAGCCCGACATGGTCAAGCGCTTCCTGCGCGCCACGACGCGGGCGCTCGAGGAGTCGGAAAAAAATCCCGAGGCGGCGGTCGACGCGATGCTCAAGGCCAACGCCAAGGCCGGCGTGCGCGAGACGCTGATCGTCGGGCTCAAGCAGACGACCGCGCTCTATCACACCAAGGAAACCGCCAAGCAGCGTCCCTTGCGCGTCTCGATGTCCGATGTGAACGAGTCGCTCGAACTGCTTGCCCAGTACGGAGGCCTGGATCCGGCAACCAAGGGCAAGCCCACTGACTGGGTCGTCCTGGACTTTCTTCCCTGATTTGTTGATGAGCGCTTCGACGACGCGGATGGCTAAAGGCGACTCGACGCGCCTGTCTTTGATACGCATGCTCGGCGTGGCGAAGTCCTATCGCAGCGCGGAGGGCGAGCTCGAGTCGCTCAAACCGCTGGAGTTCGACATTCACGAGGGGGAATTCCTATCGATTGTCGGACCCAGCGGCTGCGGCAAGAGCACGTTGCTGAAGCTGGTCGGCGGGCTGCTTCCGGCGACCCGGGGTTCGATCGAGATCGCCGGAAAACGCGTCGACGGACCCGCGGACAGCATCGGCATCGTATTTCAGAGCCACGTGTTGCTGGCGTGGCGCACGGTCATCGAAAACATCATGCTCCAGATCGAGGTGCGCAAGCTGCCGCGCGAGCGCGGCCTCGAGCACGCCCGTGAGCTGGTGGACATGGTCGGGCTCAAGGGATTCGAGAACAAATATCCATGGCAGCTTTCCGGCGGCATGCAGCAGCGCGCATCGATCTGCAGAGCGCTGGTGCACGATCCCGCCATCCTGCTGATGGACGAGCCGTTTGGCGCGCTCGATGCGATGACCCGCGAGAAAATGAACCTCGAGCTGCAGCGCATCTGGTCGGCGGCGAAGAAAACCGTGCTGCTGATCACGCACAGCATTCCGGAGTCGATTTTTTTGTCCGACCGGGTATTGGTCATGACCGAGCGTCCGGGCTCGATCGCCGCGATCTACGATGTGCCGCTGCCGCGTCCGCGAACGCTGGCCATGATGGGCGGCGCGGAGTTCGGCGCGCTGGCGCAGAAAATCCGGGCGCATTTCTACGCCCAGGGCTCGCTGGACGCGTAGCGGCGCATTGAGCGACCCGTGACTGCGCCGACATTTCGCGTGAGCGCGATCGAACTGTACGAGCGCCCGGTCGCATTGCGTATTCCATTCCGCTTCGGCGCGGCGACGGTGACGAGCGCGCCGCAGGCGTTCGTCCGGGTGCGCATTCGGCTGGCTGACGGGGCGTCGGCAGGCGCCGAGGCCCAAGGCGCGGCGGCCGAGTTGATGATTCCGAAGTGGTTCGACAAGACGCCGCAGAAATCGAACACCGAAAATATTTCGGATCTGCGAAAGGCGCTTGCCAACGCGGTAGACGCCTATACGTCTGAATCGTCGTCGCACACCGCTTTCGGTCACGCCGCCGCGCACTACGCTCCGCTGCTTGCAGCCGGCGAGGCGACGGGACTCAATGCCCTTGTGTCCAATTACGGCCCGTCGCTGCTAGACCGTGCAATCCTCGATGCTCTGTGTCGTGCACTGGGCGTTTCATTCTACGTCGCGATCCGCGGCAACGCGGCCGGCGTTGATACGATCCTCACTCCCGACCTTGCGGGCTTCGACCTTGCCCGCTTCTTTGCAGCCCTCCATCCGGCGGTCCGTATTGCCGCCCGCCACACCGTGGGTATGCTTGATCCGATTGCGGCGCACGAGGAGGGCAACGGCGTCGGGGACGGTTTGCCGGAGACCCTCGAGCAAGTCATCAGTGCGTACGGGAACCGATACTTCAAGCTCAAACTCGGGGGAGATCCTGACGCAGACCTGCGCCGTCTGATCGGGATTGCCCCGGTGCTCGATAGATTGCCACAGTACGTCGTGACACTCGACGGCAACGAGCAGTTCGCGGAACCAGCGACGATCGCCGAATTCTGGCGCAAAGTCGGCGCCACCCCTTCGCTTGCGCAGCTGACTGCCAGGACACTGTATCTGGAGCAACCGCTGCCCCGTGGCATGGCCCTTCAAACAAATGTATCGGAGTCCGCTCGCCGGAAGCCGTTGCTGATCGACGAGTCCGACGCAACGCTGGCGGCGTTTCCGGCAGCGCGCGCGCTCGGCTACTCCGGGGTCTCGAGCAAGAGTTGCAAAGGCATTTACAAGTCCTTACTCAACGCGGCCCGATGCATGCTCTGGAACAGCGAGACCCCTCGCCGCTACTTCCTGTCGGGGGAGGACTTGACGATGCAGGCCGGGCTCGCGGTGCAACAGGACCTGGCGCTGGTAAGCGTGCTCGGCCTGTCCCACGTCGAACGCAACGGGCACCACTATGTCAACGGCTTTGCCGGCCAGGGCGCGGGACCTGCCGAGCAGCAAGGCTTTCTCTCCGCGCATCCGGACCTGTACGAGTCCAGCCACGGCTCGGTGCGCCTGGCGATCTGTGACGGTTCGATTGCCTTAGGCTCGCTCGACGTTCCCGGATTTGCCTCCGGCGGTGAGCCGGATTGGACGACGCTCGAGCCCATGCCGCGCCGAATCGCCACGCACGAAGACAGGATTGCGCAATGACGCGCTGGAAAGTTGCATGTGCGTGGGCGGCATCCGCGCTCCTGCTGGGTCTCTCGCCGCCGGCGTCGGCGGCGTGGCCCGAGCGGCCGATACGACTGGTGCTTCCATTTCCGGCGGGCGGACCCACCGACACCCTCGGGCGCCAGCTCGCGCAGCAATTGCAAACGGTGCTCGGCCAAAGCGTCGTCGTCGACAATCGGGCCGGCGCCAACAGCGCGATCGGCAGCGACATCGTCGCCAAGTCGCCCGCCGACGGGTACATCCTGCTGTTCAACGCGTCGCTTTTCACCAGCAACCCGTACTTGATGAAGCTTCCGTATGACATCCATGGCGACTTCACGCCGATCGCACTGGTCGCCAAGGCGCCGCTGCTGATCGCGGTCAATCGCGACCTGCCGGTGAAGGACGTGCGCGGGCTGATCGCCTACGCGCGATCCAACCCGGGCAAGCTCAATTTCGGCATCGGCAGCAACGGGTCGGCCGGACATCTCGCCCAGGAAGCACTGCGCGGCAGCGCCGGCATCGACGTCGTCATGGTGCCGTACAAGGGGTCGTCGCCAGCTTACGTCGACCTTATCGGCGGCCGCTTGCAGGTTTTCACCGACCCGGTGCTCGGTGCGTTGCCGCAGGTGCAGGGAGGCACCGTTCGCGCGCTGGCAGTAACCTCGACCAGGCGCCTTTCGGTGCTGCCCGATGTCCCCACGGTCGCCGAGTCGGGTGTTCCCGGCTTCGAGTTTCACTCCTGGTATGGATTATGGGGCCCGGCCCATATGCCGCAGCCGGTCGTAGAACGCCTCAACGCCGAGATCAACCGCTGGATAGCGTCCCCCGAGGTCCGCGCGCAGTTCGAGCAACTCGGCTACGAAACACAAGCGGGGACGCCGGCGGACTTCGCCCGATTCGTTCGCGACGACTCGGCGCGCGCGTCGAAGATCATTCGCGATGGCGGCATCAAGGCGGAATAGTGGCCGCCAACAATGAAATCGGCCTGATCGGCGTCGGCCTCGTCGGCAGCGCCCTTGCCGAACGATTGACCGGCGCTGGCTTTGCCGTCATTGCGTACGACGTCGACCCGGCGTTCGTCGAGGCGATCGCGGGGTTTCCGATTCGGGTCGCCGCATCGGCGCGCGAGGTCGCGAAGGCCGCGGCTTTTGTGCTGCTGGCGCTGCCCGACACCGACGCAACCGAGTCCGTCGTCGGCGACATGGCGCCGGTATTGAGCGCCGGTGCGATCCTGATCGATGTCAGCACCGATGATCCGGAGCGCATCGCCTCGCTGGCAGCGACACTCGCCGGGCGGGGTGTGCATCTGATCGACGCGCCGCTGTCAGGATCGAGTGTTCAGATTCGCGGCGGTGATGCCGTGGCCATCGCCGGCGGCGAGCGTCGCGCGTTCGACGACGCGGCGGCGATTTTCAGTGCGATTTCCAGGCATGCATTCCACTTTGGCCCGTCCGGAAGCGGTCTTCGCGCCAAGCTCGCGACCAACCTGCTCCTCGGGCTCAACCGCGCGGTGCTGGCGGAGGGCCTCGTCTTCGCCGAAGCGCTGGGTCTCGACCCAAGCTCGTTCCTGGCGATGGCGCGGGTGACGCCTGCGTATTCGCGCGCGATCGACGCCAAGGGCGACAAGATGATCGCGCGCAGCTACCTTCCTCCCGAATCGAGAGTCCGGCAACACCGCAAGGATGTCGCGCTGATGCTCGCGGCGGCGGCTCGGCTTGGATGCGTCCTGCCGCTGTCGGAGGTTCATGCAACCGTCCTCGACGCCGCGATCGCCGCCGGCGACGGCGAACTCGACAGCGCCGCGATCGTCGAGGAGCTTCGCCGCCGCGGCGGCGCACCCAAAACGCCTCAATGACCTAGAACTCCTTAAGAAGGATTTGGTAATCATGGTAATCGAACGACTCGGCATCATCATGAACGGCGTCACCGGCCGGATGGGGACCAATCAGCACCTCGTCCGCTCGATCTGCGCCCTGCGCAAGGAGGGAGGGGTACGCCTGGCTGACGGGCGCCGGGTGATGCCCGATCCCATCCTGGTCGGCCGCAACGCCGACAAGCTCGCCGAGCTCGCGGCAGCCAACGGCGTGACTCGCTGGAGCACCGACCTCACCGCCGCGCTCGCAAACAAGGACGACGCGCTGTACTTCGATTCGGCGTCGACCGGCTTGCGTCCGAAGCTTATCAAGCAGGCGATCGCCGCCGGCAAGCATATCTATACCGAGAAGCCGGTGGCGCCGACGCTACGCGAGGCGATGGATATCTATCACGCGGCGAAAGCGGCCGGCGTCAAGCACGGCGTGGTGCAGGACAAGCTCTGGCTGCCGGGCTTGCTCAAGATGAAAATGCTGGTCGACTCCGGGTTCTTCGGCCGCATCCTGTCGGTGCAGGGCGAGTTCGGCTACTGGGTGTTCGAAGGCGATTGGCAGCCCGCGCAGCGCCCGTCATGGAACTATCGCAAGGAGCAGGACGGCGGAATCATCGTCGACATGCTCTGCCACTGGCGCTACGTGCTCGATAATCTCTGGGGCGAGGTAAAAAGCGTTTCCTGTCTCGGCGCGACGCACATTCCGAAACGCTGGGACGAGCAGGGCCGTGAATACCAGGCGACCGCCGACGACGCTGCGTACGCAACGTTCGAGCTGGCCGGCCCGCACGGGAAGGTAATCGCGCAGATCAACAGCTCCTGGGAGACCCGCGTGCGCCGCGACGACCTCGTGACCTTCCATGTCGACGGAACGTTGGGCTCGGCGGTCGCCGGACTGACTGACTGCTGGACGCAGGCGCGCGTCAACACCCCCAAGCCGGTGTGGAATCCTGATGTTCCGCAAGCGATCAATTTCTTCGAGACCTGGCAGAAGGTTCCGAATAACCAGGCGTACGACAATGCGTTCAAGGTCGAATGGGAATTGTTCATTCGCCATTTGTTCGACGACACGCCCTTCCGCTGGAATCTTCTCGAGGGCGCCAAGGGCGTCCAGCTCGCGGAGCTGGGCCTGAAGAGCTGGGCCGAGCGGCGATGGATCGACGTTCCCGCCGTGGAAGGCTGACGCGATGGCCTCCGTTCGCTTGCGCCTGCCGCGTGCCGATGGCACGTCGCACGACTACACGATGCACGGGCCTGGTCACTGGACGCTTCCCGCGCCCGGCACGAAATTCAACCGCGTCGCCTATTCAGCGGCGCACGTCGTCGCCGATCCGTTTTCGTCGGCCGACCCGTGGATCACCACGGCCATCGACTGGGACGCGACGCTTGCCTACCGAAGTTACCTTTGGTCGCTCGGCCTCGGCGTCGCCGAGGCGATGGATACCGCGCAGCGCGGCATGGGACTCGACTGGCCAACATCGCTCGAGCTGATCGATCGCTCGCTCTCCCTCGCGCGTGCGACGCCGGGAGCGCTGATCGCCAGCGGCGCCGGCACCGACCATCTCGAGCCGCGGCCCACTACCACCGTCGACGATGTCATCGCCGCCTACGAGCTGCAATGCGAAGCGATCGAAAGCCGTGGCGGCGCCATTATCCTCATGGCCAGCCGCGCGCTGCCAGCTTGCGCCAGGTCTCCGGATGATTACGCCAACGTCTACGCGCGCATCCTTCAACAGGTGAAGGCGCCGGTGATCATGCACTGGCTCGGCGAGATGTTCGACCCCGCGCTCGCCGGTTACTGGGGATACGCCGATCCGGACCGGGCGATGGAGGTCTGCCTCGACGTCATCGCGCACTACGCGTCCAAGGTCGACGGCATCAAGATCTCGCTGCTCGACAAGAACAAGGAAATCGCCATGCGCAGGCGGCTGCCGCCGGGCGTGCGCATGTATACCGGCGACGATTTCAATTTCGCCGAGCTGATCGCTGGTGACGAATCGGGATACTCGGATGCGCTTCTCGGCATATTCGACGCGATCGCGCCCGCCGCGGCGGCGGCGCTCGCCGCGCTCGCCGGTGGAGATGGCGCAACGTTCGATGCCATCCTCGGACCCACCGTGCCCTTGTCGCGCCACGTCTTCTGCGCGCCGACGCGCTTCTACAAGACCGGCGTCGTCTTTCTCGCCTGGTTGAACGGCAGGCAAAAGCATTTCGTCATGGTCGACGGCCAGCAAAGCGCGCGCAACCTTCTTCATTTCGTCGAGCTGTTCATACTCGCCGATGGCGCGGGTCTGCTGGCCGATCCCCAGCTTGCCAGCGACAGAATGCGCACGCTCTGCGCGCTGCACGGTGTCGATGTGTGAGTCGCGGGCGCGCGCAACAACACCGTTACGTGACCTATGGCTGAATCCTATCCGACGCCGGACCCCGGTCTGCTGTCGATCAACACCGCGACCGTCCGCCAGCAATGGCGCCTGCCCGACATCATCAGCGGCTGCGCGGCGCTTGGTATACGCGGCATTTCGCCATGGCGCGACCAGGTCGCCGAAGCCGGCCTCAAGGAAACCGCGCAGCGCATACGCGATGCCGGCCTGTTCGTTTCCGGCTATTGCCGCGGCGGCATGTTTCCCGCCGTCGATGGCGCCAGCCGCCGCGCGGCGCGGGACGACAACCTCCGGGCAGTCGATGAGGCGCTGGCCGTCGGCGCGAGATGCCTGGTGCTGGTCGTCGGCGGACTGCCGAAGGACCGCGAAGGCCGCATCGCATCGAAGGACCTCGCCGGAGCGCGCTCGATGGTCCGCGACGGTCTCGGCGATCTGCTCGAATACGCGCGCTCGGCCGGCATGCCCCTCGCGATCGAGCCCTTGCATCCGATGTACGCGGCCGATCGCGCCTGCATTAACACCATGACGCAGGCGAACGACTTATGCGACGAGCTTGGCGACGACGGCCTGGGCATTGCCGTCGACGTGTATCACGTCTGGTGGGATCCGCAGCTCGAAAAACAGATCGAGCGCGCCGGCGACAAGCGCCTGCTCGCCTTCCACTTCTGCGACTGGCTCGTCCCAACGCGCGACCTGCTGCTCGATCGCGGCATGATGGGCGACGGCGTCATCGATCTTCCGCTCATCCGTTCGTGGATGGAGCGCGCCGGCTATCGCGGTGCGCACGAAGTCGAGATTTTTTCCGCCAACGACTGGTGGAAGCGCGACCCGGTCGAGGTCCTGCGCACCTGCATCCACCGCCATCAGACGGTTTGTTGAGCGCCTGTCGCGGCCCGTAGCTGGCGGCGCGCCTGCGCGCCCGGTCGAGAGCGCGCCGGTCACCAGACTTCGGTCAGCGCCGCTTCGCGCAGCATGGCGTCGCCGGGCTTGCAGCCGAAGGCGGCGGCAAACGCCGGCTGGTGCGACAGCGAGCCGATCACCCGCCATCGCGGCGGGGAATGCGAATCGGAGACTGCGAACACGCGCGCCTGCTCGTCGCGGACCTTGACTCGCCAGACCTGCGCGAACGAAACGAAAAAACGCTGCGCAGGAGTGAGGCCGTCGACGGTTTGCGACGGTCGCCGCGCCTCGGCCTTTTGCAATGCCAGAAACGAGACCTTGAGCCCGCCGATGTCGGCGATGTTTTCACCGAGGGTGAGCTTGCCGTTCAGCTTCAGGTCGTCGACGGCGATGAAGCTGCCGTATTGCTTTTCGATGCCCGCGGCGCGCTCGGCATATCGGAGCGCATCCTCCGGCTGCCACCAGTCACGCAGATTACCGCGATCGTCGTACTGGCGACCGCGATCGTCGAAACCATGCGTGATCTCGTGCCCGATCACCATGCCGATACCGCCATAATTCACGGCCGCATCGGCGCCCGGATCGAAGAATGGCGGCTGCAGGATGCCGGCGGGAAAGACGATCTCGTTTCGCGTTGGGTTGTAGTAGGCGTTGACGATGTGAGCGGCCATGAACCATTCGCTCCGATCGACGGGACGGCCCAGCTTGGCGAGGGTGCGCGACATCTCGAAGCGGTTGGCGCGCAACCAGTTGCTGGTATAGCCTTTGCTGTCGACGCGCAGCGCGGAATAGTCGCGCGGCGGATCCTGATCGCCGACCTTGACGTCCATCGCGGCCAGCTTGATCCGAGCCTGCGCCCGGGTCGCCTCGCCCATCCACTCCAAGGTATCGATGCGCTCGGCAAGTACCGCCTTGATGTCGTCCACCGCCTCACGTGCCTTGGCCTTGGCCGCCGGCGCGAACGAGGTCGCGACGAACAGCGCTCCGGCGGCGTGGCCCATCGGCTCGGCGCCGACGCGTCCGCTGATGACATCGAGCACGCGTCGATAGCGCGGCGCCGCCGACTGGGTGCCCTTGAGTGTGGCGTTGTAGAAGCGATCGTGCTCGGTCTCGAATGCCCGCGGCAATACCGGCGACGCCTCGCGCAGAAGTGCCATCGGAGATAGGCGCGCCACGTCGCGACGTCCGCGTCGCGCGCAAGCGCGGCGAAGGCCTGGAGGAACTCGGGCTGCCGTACGTTGACCGGCGCCGATGGTGCGATCTTGAGCGTGTCGAAAAAGCGGTTCCAGGCAAATCCGGGCGCCGTACGCTCGACTTCGTCGCGCGTCATCAGGTGATAGTTCGCATTGGGATCGCGCAACGCCGAACGCTCGCGAGAGCCGCGGGCCAGCGTCTCTTCAAGCGCGAAGATTTCCGCGGCCGCGCGGCTTGCGGCGGCGGGCGGGTCTCCGGCGAGCGTCAGGACCGTCGCGATATGTGCGCGGTACGCGTCGCGCCACTGGGCAAATTTGGCATCGGGGCTGAGATAAAAGTCCCGATCCGGCAACCGCAGGCCGCCCTGGCTCAGCACCAGTACGTAGCGGCTGCTTTGCTTGTCGTCGGGGGTCACCTGAACGCGCCCGAATCCGGCCTCGATACGTTCGCCATGCCACCGCGCGATCGTTGTCGCGAGCTCATCGCGAGTGCGGATCCCGGACGCCCGCGCAAGCTCTCCGCTCAGCGGAGCGATTCCGGCGCGCTCGATCGCCATTTCGTTCATGCCCGACGCGTAGAAGTCGGCAATCTTGCGCAACGTCGGCTGGGCGCGCAACGTGCGGTCGTGTTGCGCAAGCTCGAGCGAGGCCTTGAGCTGACGCGAATTGCGCTCGGCGACTTCCTCGAATCCGCCCCACCGCGACCGATCGGCGGGAATCGCGGTGCGATCGAGCCAGTTGCCGTTCACGTAAGCATAGAAGTCCGTGCACGGCCCGACGTCGGCGTTCAGGTCAGAGACGTCGAGCGCAGCGCGCGCCTCGTACGCGGAAATTGTGGCGAAAAAGACTAGCGCAAGCTAGCAACCGGTAGCGGAGCGCGAGTCGGGCCGTGAATTCTTCATGTCGGAAAACCGGCACGCCAACTATCGTCCGGCCGAAGGACCAGGAAGCGCAGTTTAGCAGAGCGTTGCCGGCTCAAAACTTGGACGTACTGACACCACTGGCCCGCGGAAAAGCCTTCTGGAAAGCGACGCTTTCGAAAAGACGCAACGACCGCCAGCGGTGTCTTTCGCGCGCAGCTGCTCGCATCTACCATGTGGCCATCATCGCCACGACCGCTGCGGCCATGGTTCCGGTCGCCAGCCAGCCCAGCGCCTTCAGCCGGCGCGTGACGACGAAACTGCCCATGACTTTCGGATCGTCGGCCAGCAGCATCATCACCACCATGATCGGCACCGCGATCACGCCGTTGACCACCGCGGACCAGAATAGGGCGCGGATCGGGTCGATGGGAGAAAAGTCCAGCGCCACGCCGCCCAGCGTGGCCAGAGCGATGATCGCGTAGAACTCGCGGGCCTCGAGCAGCTTCAGGTCGAGGCCGCGCTTCCATTCGAACGTCTCCGCCACCGCGTACGCGGCCGAGCCGGCGAGCACCGGCACCGCGATCATGCCGGTGCCGATGATCCCGAGCGCGAACAAGATGAAGCTGAACTCGCCGGCAAGCGGGCGCAGCGCGCCCGCCGCTTGAGCCGACGTCTGGATGTCGGTTATTCCCGCGACATTGAGGGTGGCCGCGGTGCCGAGGATGATGCAAAACGCGACGATGTTGGAAAACGCCATGCCGAGGTAGGTGTCGATCTTGATCCGGCGCAAATGGTCGGCAGCGCCCTCGGGTGCATGCGCAAGGGCGCCGGCGGCCGGGTCGGCGTTGAGCTCCTCGACCTCCTGCGACGCCTGCCAGAAAAACAGATACGGGCTGATCGTCGTGCCGAAGACCGCGACGATGACGGTCAGGTACTCGGCGGTGAGCGCGAAATGCGGCGTCACCGTGCGCGCCGCGACTTCGCGCCACGGAATATGGATGGTGAGCACGAGCACCACGTAGGACAGCAGTGCGAGCGTCAGCCACTTCAGATACCGGACATAGCGCTGATAGGAAAGGAAGACCTGCAGCATCAGGCAAACGACGCCAATCCCCACCGCGTAGACCTGGGGCGGCCCTCCGACCACCAGATGCAGGACATCGCCCATGGCCGCGATGTCGGCGGCGATGTTGATCGTGTTGGCGACCACCAGCAGCGTGACGACGCCGTAGAGCACCGGCCGCGGGAAGTGGCGTCCGATATTCGAGGCCAGCCCGTGCCCGGTGACGCGGCCGATTCGTGCGCTGACCAGCTGAATTCCCACCATCAGCGGATAGGTAAAGACGATGGCCCACAGCGTGTGGAAGCCGAACTGCGCACCGGCCTGTGAGTAGGTGGCAATGCCCGACGGGTCATCGTCGGCCGCGCCGGTGATCAATCCGGGGCCGAGCTGCCGTGCCCAATCGCGCAACCTCTTCCTCATTTAGCGCCCTCGTCGCCCGTTGCGGGCGCCGAGTATATAACGGCAGCCGCACGCGAAAGACAAAATCCGCCCGGACGACCGAGGCTGAAGACCCAAAAAAAGCCCCGGTCGAAACCGGGGCTTGTCCTTTCTTTTCCCCTCCGGCAAAGCGCCGGCGGATTGAATGCGGATCAACCCGCCTCGATGTCGCGGTCCTTGTTGTCGCGCAGGAACAGCACGCCGACGACGACCGTCATCAACGCGACCACGATCGGGTACCAGAGGCCGTAATAGATGTCCCCGGTGGCCGCGACCATGGCGGTGGCGAGCAGCGGCAGCATGCCGCCGAACCAGCCGTTGCCGATGTGATACGGCAGCGACATCGAGGTGTAGCGTATTCGGGTCGGGAACAGCTCGACCAGGAACGCTGCGATCGGCCCATAAACCATGGTCACGTAGATCATCATGATGACCAGGATCAGCAGCGTCATCGGGTAGTTGACCTTGGACTTGTCCGCGCTTGCCGGATAGCCTGCCGCCTTGAGCGTGTCGGTTGCCCGCTTCTCATCCCAGCCGTTGAGCTCGGTGCTGCCGATTTTGACAGTGACGTTGTTCGGCGAGCTCGCCGGCAAGTCGACCGAGGTGAACGAAAGCCCTAGCTTGGTGAGAAAGTCCTTCGCCCGGTCGCACTCCGAATATTTCGTGAACGGCGTGACGAAAACGTGGAATGCGCAGTCCTTCGCGGACACGGTGATCGGTGTCGATACCTGGAACGACTCCAGCGCCGGGTTCACGTAATGAGTGAGCGCCTTGAAAAGCGGAAAATACGTCACCGCCGCGATCAGGCACCCGGCGAGGATGATCTTCAGGCGCCCGATCTTGTCCGATAGTGCCCCGAACACGATGAAGAAAGGGGTGCCGATGAGCAGCGAGATCGCGATCAGGGTATACGTCGTCGCGCCATCGAGCTTGAGGGTAATGATCAGGAAGAACAGGGCGTAAAACTGACCCGTGTACCAGACCACGCCTTGCCCCGCGGTCGCCCCGAGCAGCGCCAGCAAGACGTATTTGTTGTTCGGGTACTTGAGAAAGCTGTCGCGCAGCGGCGACTTCGACCCTTTACCCTCGGCCTTCATCCGCTGGAAAACCGGCGACTCGTTCAGCTTGAGCCGGATGTAGATCGAGAAGATCAGCAGGACCAGCGAAACGAGGAACGGGATACGCCAGCCCCATTCGGCGAAGTCCGCCGCGGAGATCCATCCAGTGAACCGGCACAGGTAGATGACCGCCAACGACAGGAAGAAGCCGAGAGTCGCCGTGGTCTGGATCCACGCGGTATCGTAGCCGCGATGATTCTGCGGCGCATGCTCGGCCACATAGGTCGCCGCCCCGCCGTATTCACCGCCAAGCGCGAGCCCTTGAAGGAGACGCAGGCTCACCAGCAGGATCGGCGCCGCCCAACCGATGGACTGGAAGGTCGGAAGCAGGCCGACGGCGAAGGTCGAAAATCCCATGATGACGATGGTCACCAGGAAGGTATATTTACGGCCGACCAGGTCGCCGACACGGCCGAATATGACCGCGCCAAATGGCCGTACCAGGAAGCCAGCCGCGTAGGTCGCGAAGGCTGAAAGCAGCGCCGCCGTATCGTTGCCCTTGGGAAAAAACAACGCCGCGAAAAACGGCGCCAGCGTCGCATACAGATAGAAGTCGTACCACTCGAAGACGGTACCGAGCGACGACGCGAAAATGACCCGGCGTTCTTCGGACTTGGAGCTCAGCTGGACATGCGCTGGGCCTGCGGGACGACTGGCTGTGCTCATCGATTCTCCTCCTGGAGATGAAAATTCTGCTTCAAATCTCTGGCTGCGGGTTGAAGAGCGTCTGGTCCAACGAATCCAGCATCCTCCCCAGTGGCCTTGGTCGGCCCTGGCCCACCTCGAAAGGACTAAGGCAGCTACGCGATGCCGGGAAGCTTACGGGAAACTCGATGCCGGAGGCAAGCGATAGTGGCGCGTGCCGGAAATTCCATCGACAACAGCAAACGTTGTCAACAACAGCAGACGTTCAGCCTGAGTCGCGATGCCAACGTCATCGCAATGCTATGGCGCGGGCGCTAACTTCACGGTCGCACGCGTCCGCACAAAGGGAGCGCGAGCGCCTGCAATACCTCTCCCGTGGCATCGTCTTCCGCGAAGGCCAGGATCTCGATCGGACCGGAGTCGGCGGGCAGCGCGAATCGCAATTGCTGCCGCACCTCGCCGGCCGAGTCCGGGGAAATGCCGTCGCGCCATTGGCGCACGACGTGATCGTGCGTTAATCGCTTTCCAGCATTCTCTCCGCGCCTGACGTCGCTGGAAAGGTTGCCCTGCACCAACGCGACCGCGACGACCGCGCGTGCCCGGTCGCGAGCGTCCGGAACGTTGACGTGAACGTCGACGATGGCGTTTGACCCTTGCGTATCGACCGCCAGGTCGATCGATGCTCGCGGCGGCTGCGCATTGACCGCGGCGATCGCCGCTGCCGGCTCGCCACTCGTGCGCCACTTCGAAAAGTCGCGACCCTGCAACATGACCTGTGGCGTATACACGAATGTCGCTCGCTGGCGGCGCATCTGTTCCCGCTGCCGCTCGGTGTATTTCGCGCTGGCGAAGCGATCGACCCATCCCAGCCGATCCCAATAGTCGACGTGGAATGCGATCGCGATCGCTCGCCGCGTTTCGTGCGCGCTCCCCAGGCGCGATAGCCATTGGTCCGCCGGCGGGCAGCTATCGCATCCCTCCGAGGTATAAAGCTCGATCAGCGCAACGCGATGATCGGCGCTGATCGCGCTGCACGCGGCGGGCGCCGCGGCTGAAACTACGGGAAAGATTGCCGCAAGGACAGCAATAACGAGTGTCGCGCGCATCAGGATCTCCGTGCCGACGTGGCAGCGCTTGGTCGTCCGGATGGCGTCCGGGCTTACCCCGCGAGCGGCGCCGGGCGCTGTGCTAGGATGCGCCCGCGGCCCCCGGTAAACAAGGTAAGGCGAGCCAAGACCAAATCGAGCCGCTATAAACGACAAAACTGGCGGCCCGAAAGCGATGGACTGCCCGCCCGCACGGCCATCACCGCGCGAGCGTCGATCGAGGAGGACACTTCGTGGGCATCCTGAGCGTTATCGGTACCATTATCGTCGGCTTCATCGTCGGCGTTCTCGCACGCTGGATGTTTCCAGGCACCGTTGCGCTTGGATTCTGGCTGACCGTGGGCCTGGGCATCGGCGGCTCGGTCGTGGGCGGCGTCATCGGTGACCTCATCTGGAAATCGCCCGATGGCAAATTTCATCCCGCGGGATGGGTTCTTTCCGTCGGTGGAGCGCTGTTGCTGCTCTGGGCTTATGTGAACTACATGGCCTAAAAGCCTGCGGTAGCGCATCGCGACTTTAGCTGAGTCGACTGCCGGCTCAGCTTTCGTGGTCCCGCCGTTGTTCGTTAATCGCCCTCTTTTTCGATAATCGCCCTTGACCCGTTGGGGCACATTTAGCATAATCGGTTCGATAGTCGAACAAGTGTGCGTTAATCGCCCAACCGACTGGAGGAGCGAGTGCATCGAAATACTTTCGAATCACGGCTATCGGCGATCGCGCCGCCGGTTATGACTCTCCGCCGCCGGAGCTTTGCCGAATCTTGCGAGTCAGGGTCCGGGAGGCGGCCCTTGAATTCCTGCGCTCCATTGCTTCCTCACCCGTCAACATGCAGTGCGTCGGTGGCGCTTGGCGGTGCGCGGCTCTCATGACCGTCGCCGACCCCACTGCAGTCCGTACCGCGCCTGTTCGCCCCGGCGAGCCTGAAGCAACGGCATCGGCCAAATTTCTGGTTGGTCTTATCGGGGAGGGCATTCAGGGATCGCGCTCGCCGGCGCTACACGAGCAGGAAGGCCGGCGTCTCGGCCTCTCGCTGCACTATCAGCTGATCGACGTCGCGAAGGCGCGGCGCACCGTCGCCGAGCTTCCGCTGCTCCTCGAAGCGGCGCAAATCATGGGTTTCGCGGGACTCAATATCACCCATCCGTTCAAGCAGGCGGTGCTGCCGCTGCTCGACCAGCTTTCCGCCGATGCGCGCGCGATCGGCGCGGTCAATACCGTTGTCTTTCGCGACGGCAAGCGCGAGGGTCACAATACGGACTGGTCGGGATTTGCGACTCCCTTCAAGAGCAAGCTATCCGACGTTTCGGTGGACCGCGTGGTATTGATGGGCGCTGGCGGCGCGGGCGCCGCGGTTGCGCATGCTGCCTTGACCCTCGGCGCGAAGAGCCTGGCAATCGTCGACCCCGACGCGGCAAAGGCAAGCCAGTTGTCCACCAGTCTCAACGAGCGCTTTGGCGCGGGTCGGGCTTCCGCGGTCGGGGACCCTCGCGCGGCGATCGTCGCCGCGAACGGCATCATCAACGCAACGCCCATCGGCATGACCGGCCATCCCGGCACCCCGTTCGATACGTCCTGGCTCCAAGCTCGGCAATGGGTGGCCGAGATCGTCTACTTTCCGCTCGAGACGGCGCTGCTGCATGCGGCCAGGAGCCGCGGCTGCCGCACGCTCGACGGCGGCGGGATGGCGGTCTGGCAGGCCGTCGGCGCATTCAAGCTTTTCACCGGCGTCGACCCCGAGCCGGCGCGCATGGAAACGCATTTTCGCAATCTCGTTTCATCGAGCACAACTTTGTCCTAACAACGCTTTTGGACCTGGAGGAGAAATACGATCATGAAGAGGCTTAATTTAGTTCTGGCCGGGATATGCGGCGTCGCGATCGCAACCGGCACGCTCGCTCAACAACCGCAGGTGCCGATCATCGGTCTGGTGGAGCTGTCCGGGACCGGCGCGACCGCGGGGACCAATTTCGACAACGGCGTCAAGCTCGCGGTCAAGGAGATCAACGCCGCGGGCGGAATCCTCGGCCGCAAGATTCAGTACACGTCGATGGACACCCAATCGGCGCCGCAGACGGCGAAGGCTCTCGCTCAGAAGGCGGTCGATGAAAAAGCGTACGTGGTGATGGGCCCGGTCTTCTCGGGCTCATTCATCGTCAGCATGGCCGAGACCAAGCGCGCGGAAATACCCAACTTTACCGGCGGCGAGGCGGCGAACATTACGCAGCAAGGCAATCCGTACGTGTTTCGCACGTCGTTCACGCAAAGCACCGCCATGCCGAAACTCGCGCGTTACATCAAGGACACGGTCAAGGCCAAGTCGGTGGCCATCGTCTGGGTGAACAACGACTTCGGCAAGGGCGGGCGCGACTCGATGGCCAAGGCGCTCGAGGCGCAGGGCATCAAGGTCGCGGCCGACGTTTCGACCGATCCGGGCCAGGTTGATTTCAGCGCGGCAGTGCTAAAGATCAAGCAATCCAACGCCGACGCCGCCTTCATCTACACCAACGAAGAGGAATCGGCCCGCGCCTTGCGCGAGCTCAAGAAACAGGGCTACGACAAGCCGATCATCGGCGAGACGACGCTGACCGGGCAGAAAGTCATCGAGCTCGCCGGCGACGCAGCCAACGGCGCGGTCGCGCACGTCGGCCTGACCGTGGACGCTCCGCAACCGCAGATCAAGGCTTTCGACCAGAAATTCCAGGCGGAATACAAGTACAAGAGCGACCACAACGGGATGAAGGGCTACAGCGGCATGTACGTGGTCAAGGCCATTACCGAGAAAATCGGCAAGTTCGATTCGAAGGAGTTCGCCAAGGCGCTGCATGGCGCGACCATCCGGGTCAAGGATAGTCCCGGCGTCCTGCTCGATGTGCACTTCGACGCGAACGGCGACCTCGATCGCGAGAGCTTCCTGGTGAAAGTGGACGGCGGCAAGCAGGTCGTCACCTCGACGCTCCCCCCGGTAACGCCCATTCAATAAATGCAACTGCGCGCAGACCCCCGGCCAGGTGGCTCGCCTCGTGCGCGGTTGCGCAAGTGACGTTCCGAATAGGGGATCGCCATGATCGACCTGCTGCAACTCATCATCTCGGGCACTGCGACCGGCGCGATCTATGCGCTTTGCGCGCTGGGGTTCACGCTGCTGTGGCAGGCGTCGGGAACCATCAACTTCGCGCAAGGCGAGTTCGTCATGGTTCCGGCGTTCCTGATGCTGTTTTTCATCAATACCGCCGGTCTGCCGATGTGGCTCGCGTTTCTTCTGACATGTCTGGTGGCGATGGTGCTCCTCGGCTACACGTTCAAGCGCGCCATGCTCGATCCGCTGATCCGCCATGGCGTGATTCCGCTGGTCATTGCAACTCTCGGGCTCTCGATCGGCGTGAAGCAACTGGTCAAGGCCGGTGTCACGGCGCAGGCGCAGCCGTTCAACAGCATCTTCCCGGACGGTCTGTTGGCCCTGGGTCCGCTCAAGGTCTCGTACATGGATGTAGGCACGCTGGTCCTGGCCGGGATCATCGTCGTCGGCCTGCAGATGTTTCTCAATCGCACCGTCACCGGAAGAGCGATGCAGGCGGTGGCGCAGAACACCGACGCCGCCAAGGTTCTCGGCATCAACGTCGCGCGCATGGTGCTCTACACTTTTTTGATCAACGCGATACTTGCGGTCGTCGCGGCGCTGCTCGTCACGCCGACCTACCTCGCCAAGTTCGACATGGGTGAATCCATCGGCCTGAAAGCCTTTTACGCGGCAATCATCGGCGGATTCAATCAGACGCGCGGCGCGCTGCTCGGCGGAGTCCTGGTCGGCGTGCTGGAGAATTTGACCGGCGCGTACATCTCCCCCGCTTACAAGGAAGGCGTCGCGCTGATGTTGTTCCTGGTGGTGATCATCTTCCGGCCCGAGGGTCTGCTCGGCAAGACGGAGGAGCGCAAGGTATGAGCAACGCACAAAGAGCCGCCTTAGTCATCGGGCTCGCGCTTTACGCGATCCTGCCGCAGTTCCTGAAGAGCTACGGCGTCTATCTGATGACGCTGCTGTGCGTTTATCTGATGGCGGCGTTCGGGCTCAACCTGATCGTCGGATACGCGGGACAGATGTCGATCGGGCAGGCGGCGTTCTACGGCATTGGCGCCTACATTGCGGCGATCCTGATGACCAAGCTGGGGGTCTCGTTCTGGTTTGCGCTGCCGATCGCGGCGCTCGCATGCTTCGTGGTCGGACTGGCGCTGGGCTTTCCCGCGCTGCGGGTGCAGCACCACTACCTTGCTTTCGCGACGCTGGGTTTCAACGTCCTCGTCTTTCTCGTCATGCGCAACGAGGAGGCCCTCACCGGCGGCACCTTCGGCATCTCCAACATTCCGCGGCCGTCGATCTTCGGCTATTCGCTCGATGGCGCGCTGCCGTTCTTCTACTTTGCGTTCGTTTCGGTCATCCTGCTCGCTGCCGTGCTGTGGTGGCTGCTGCGCTCGCCGTGGGGCCGCGCTTTCGCGGCGCTGCGCGACAATCCGATCCGCGCCGAAAGCACCGGGGTCAACATCACGGCGTATACCCTGCTCGCGTTCGCGATCGGCGCGGCATGCGCGGGAATCGGCGGCGTGTACCTCGCCTCGCTGGTCAATTTCATCGAGCCCGGGCAGTTTCACCTGTCGGTATCGCTGTTGATGCTGCTCGCGGTCATCGTCGGTGGCTCGGGCCGCTTTTTCGGGCCGGTGCTGGGGTCGGTCGTCGTCGTGCTCTTGCCCGAGTGGCTTCGCTTCCTGCAGGACTGGTACCTGGCGATCTTCGGCTTCGCGGTGATCGTGCTCATGGTCTACCTGCCCGGCGGCCTTCTCTCGCTCGGAGACCGCTTCAAGTCCGGCGGAGGCCCGCAATGACCCCTTTTCTAGAAGTCAAGGACATGAAAAAGGCGTACGGCGCGATCAAGGCCGTCGACGGCGTGACGCTCTCGGTGGGTCCCGGCGAGATCGTTGGTGTGATTGGACCCAACGGCTCGGGCAAGACGACGCTGTTCAACAGTATCCTGGGGCAGATCAAGCCGACCGGCGGCGCGGTGGAGTTCTGCGGCGAAGACATCACCGGCATGTCCCCGCTGGCCCTCTCCCGCCGCGGCGTGGGACGTACCTTCCAGACATTGCAGGTGTTCGTCAAACTGTCGGTGCGCGACAACCTCATTGCCGCCGCGCAGGAATTCAAGGGCACCATGCCGGGCCGCATGTTCGCCAAGCCCGACGCGGGCTGCGGCAACCACGCGGACGAGATGATCGAAATGTTTCGCCTGCAGCATGTCGCCAAGTTGCCCGCCGGGAATCTGTCTTACGGCCAGCAGAAGCTGATCGACATCGCCATGGCGTTCATGCCCGCTCCGCGGCTGGTGCTGCTGGACGAGCCGTGCGCGGGCGTCAATCCTAGCCTCGTCGAGCAATTGCACGAGCTGCTGCTGCAATTGAACAAGACTCAGGGCGGAAGCTTCGTGGTGATCGAGCACAACATGGATTTCATCATGAAGCTCTGTCCGCACGTGATCTGCATGGTCGAAGGCAAAGTGCTGGCCGAGGGCCCGCCGTCGGAGGTTCAGTCCAATCGGCAGGTGCTCGAAGCGTATTTAGGTAACTGAGTAGGACCGAGTGGTAACTGATTAGGTAACTGATCAGGTAACTGAGTAGGCAACTGAGCGGGAAATCAACGTTCGATCAAGCAAGCGTCACAACACCAGTCAGGGAGATCCCTGTGACCGACAGCATCATCGAATTCGACAAAGTCGTCGCCGGTTATTCGCCGAGCGTAACGATTCTGAACGAGTTGACGCTGGACGCCCGGAAGGGCGAGATCACCTTGTTGATCGGGCCCAACGGCGCCGGCAAGTCGACCGTGCTGAAGACGCTCTTCGGCATGCTCGTGCCCCGTAGCGGCGAGGTGCGCTTCGAGAGCAAGCGGGTCAACGGCAAATCGCAGCGCGAGCTGCTGGCCGACGGCATCGCATTCGTGCCTCAGGGACGCAATCTGTTCGGCTCGCTCTCGGTACGGCATAACCTTGAGCTGGGTGGCATCACGCTGCCACGCGGGGAATTGAACGGGCGCATCGAGGAAGTGCTGACGCGCTTTCCGCGGATCAGGGAGCGGATCGACAACCAGGCGTCGACCATGTCCGGAGGCGAGCAGAAGCAGCTCGAGGTTGGCCGCGCGCTCCTGCTTCGGCCGCGCGTGCTGCTGATCGACGAACCGTCGATCGGATTGTCGCCTAAGCTCGTCCAGGAGGTGATGACGCTGTTGCGCAAGCTTGCCGATAACGGCACGACCATACTCATGGTCGAGCAGAACGTGCGCACCGCCCTCAAGTATTCGAATCGCGCCCTGGTGCTGGAAATGGGACGTCTCGCGCTCGACCGGCCGGCAGGCGAATTGCTGGATGATCCGAATCTCAACCGCCTGTTTCTCGGCGGTCACGCGCCGCCGAAGGAAAATGCCAACCGCTACGCGCGGCCAAGCGCCTAAACCGTCCTTCAAGGTGGCTGCCGACGACGGGCGAAGCCAAGGTGGCCGCGGCCACGCCCGCCCGGCTCTGACCCAGTCGCGCGCGTGACCGGATGAACAAGCTGCGCATCGCAGTTGCCGGCGCGGGCCTGATCGGACGCCGTCACGTCGAGCTGATCGCCGAAAGCGAACAATGCGAGCTCGCCGCCATTGTCGATCCATCAGCTTCGGCGGTGGAGCTTGCACGCCGTGCCGGTGTGCCTCTGCACCGGTCGATCACGGCGCTGTTCGCGGGGCAGCGGCCGGATGCGGTCATCGCAGCGACGCCCAATTCACTGCACGCCGAGAACGCGATCGACTGTATCGAGCACGGCGTCCCGGTCCTGATCGAGAAACCGGTCGCCGATTCGATCGCCAATGCAACGCGTCTGATGGACATTGTCGAGCGCTCGAACGTCCCGGTGCTCGTCGGGCACCATCGGCGACATAGCCCGATCCTGGAAAAAGCGCGCGAGATCGTTCAGGCAGGCACGCTCGGCCGCATTGTTGCCGTCATCGGCAGCGCGATGTTCTACAAGCCGGACAGTTATTTCGAGCAGGGACCGTGGCGGCGCCGGCCGGGCGGCGGGCCGATACTGATCAATATGATTCACGAAGTCGACGACCTGCGCGTCATGTGCGACGAGATCGTCGAAGTGCAGGCGCTCTCATCGAATGCGACGCGTGGCTTTGCGGTCGAGGATACCGTGGCGATCAATCTGCGCTTTGCATGCGGCGCGCTGGGGACGTTTCTGCTGTCCGACACCGCAGCGACGGCGCGCAGCTGGGAGCAGACCTCGGGCGAGAATCCCAGCTACGCGAGCTACCCCGACGAAGACTGCTACCTGATTGCAGGCGTCGCGGGCTCGATTGCGGTTCCGACCCTGCGGCTCAAGATCTACGATGGCGAGCGCTCGTGGTGGAAGCCTTTTCGGACCAGCGTCGTCGCGGTGGAGCATGCCGACCCGCTGTCGCGGCAACTCGCGCATTTCTGCGCCGTCGTGTCGGAAAAAGCGGCGCCGCTGGTCAGCGTGCGCGATGCGCTGCAGACCCTGCGCGTGACGCTCGCCATCGACGAGGCCACGCGGACGCGACGGCCGGTGTCGACGATCGGCTCCTGAGCTAAAGCCGCTCGTCCGCGCCGCGGCGACTGTTATATGATCGTCGCCAAGGCACCGCGGTTAAACCGTCGCGTTTTCCAGCTCGCGAGGCATCGTGAAAAAAGTTCTGGTATTGAACGGCCCCAATCTCAATTTGCTCGGAACGCGTGAACCCGCCGTCTACGGCAAGGAAACGCTGTCCGATGTCGAATCGCTCTGCCGGCTGGAAGGCGCCAGGCTCGGCGTCTCGATCGACTGCAGGCAGTCCAACCATGAAGGACAACTGGTCGACTGGATCCACGAAGCCGGCCGCGACCACGCCGCCGGCAACGTTATCGGCGTGGTCTTCAACGCCGGCGCGTACACCCATACGTCGATCGCCTTGCACGACGCGATCAAGGGAGCGAACGTTCCGGTTATCGAGTTGCATATCACGAACGTGCATAGTCGCGAGCCGTTCCGCCATCATTCATGGCTGTCACCCGTTGCGCGAGGCGTAATGGCGGGCTTCGGCGTTCAGGGATACGCGCTGGCGATCTCCGGGCTGGTCATGCTCGAGGGCTGATCGCCGGCGGCGTAGGTTCTCCTGCCGTAGCCAGAATTTGCTGCCCGAATTCCGGCGACGCGCTGTTCGCGGCGCTTCTATAATCCGTTCATGTCCAACCTCCCATCGTCCGAAATCATGTACCGCGCGCTCGAGCGTCGCGACCCGGCGTACGACGGCATTTTCTTCGTCGCGGTCAAGACCACGCGCATCTTCTGCCGCTCGGTCTGCCACGCGCGCACGCCTAAGCGCGAGAACGTCGAGTTTTATGCCCGCACGCACGATGCCCTGTATGCCGGTTATCGGCCTTGTCTGCGCTGCCGGCCGCTCGAGGCCCGCGGAAAGCCCGCGCCGACGGTGGCGAAGCTTCTTGCCGCGGTCGAGGCCGATCCGTCGGGAAGGTTGCGCGAAGCGGATCTCGTGCGCATGGGAATCGATCCATCAACCGCCCGCCGGCAGTTCCAACGCTATTGCGGCATGAGCTTCCACGCCTATCACCGGGCGCGGCGCATGGGCATGGCGTTGACCGGCATCAGAGAAGGAAAAAGCATGCTCGACTTGCAACTCGATCAGGGATTTGAATCGTCCAGCGGCTTCCGCGAGGCTTTCTCCAAGGTCTTCGGAACCGCGCCCAGCATGGCCCAGGAAATCGATTGCCTCTACGCCAAATGGTTCGAGACGCCTCTGGGGCCAATGCTCGCGCTGGCCGATGACGCAGGGCTCTACTTGCTCGAATTTGTCGACCGACGCGGGCTCGAGCGCGAAGTCCAGTCCCTGCGGCGGCGTCTCTCGCAGCACGTCGTTCCCGGCGAGCATCGGCATCTCGATCGCATCGGCGAAGAGCTCGACGCATATTTTTCGGGACGCGCTCTCACGTTCACGACGCCGTTGCAACTCCACGGCTCGCCGTTCCAGCGCGCGGTATGGGAAACGCTGCGCGCGATCCCGCCTGGCGAAACGCTTTCCTACGCCGACGTGGCAGTCAAAATCGGACGTCCCGCGGCGGTGCGCGCTGTCGGGCGCGCCAATGGCGACAACGCGCTGACGATCATCGTGCCGTGTCACCGCGTGATCGGCGCCAACGGAACGCTGACCGGGTATGGCGGCGGATTGTGGCGCAAGGCCTGGCTGCTCGAACACGAGCGCAACTTTGCGCGCGCTCGCGGACAGCTGGCGCTCGTGCCCGCGTTGCCGATTGCCGCCGCGGCGGCCTGAAGTGTCGACCGCCGATTTCACGCGCCTGGTTGCGCTGGCGGCGCTTTGGGGCGGTTCGTTTGCCTTTATCCGGATTGCCGCGCCGGTCCTGGGCCCGCTTTGGCTCGCGGAAAGCCGCGTGGCGCTGGCGTTCGTGGTCCTGCTACTGCTCGCGCTATTGGGTGGAGGCATGCCATCCTGGCGTAAGCGATGGCGCGACTTCGTATTCATCGGCGTCGTCAATTCCGCGCTTCCTTTTGCGCTGTTCTGTTTCGCCGGCCAGTATGTCGCCGCGTCGACCGCCGCGATTCTCAATGCGACCAGCCCGTTTTTCGGCGCTCTGGTCGCGGCGGCATGGCTTAAGGACCCGCTGTCGCCGTCGAAGCTTGCAGGCATGGCGCTGGGTCTGGCGGGCGTGGGCTTGCTGGTCGGCTGGAGGCCCGAGCCGCTGACCGGTCTAGCGCTGGCGTCGGTATTCGCTTGTCTCGCCGCGTCGTTGTGCTATGGCATTTCCAGCGTCTACGCCAAGGCCCGAATGACCGGCGTGCGCAGCTTCTCGACCGCGCTGTACAGCCAACTCGTTGCGGCGGTGGTGCTCCTACCGACGCTGCCGCTGGCGCCGATGCAGGGAACGCTGACACCGATCGTCGTCGCGAGTGTGGTTGCACTCGCGATCGGGTCGACCGCCATCGCCTATCTCCTTTATTTCAAGCTGATCACCAATATCGGCCCGGCGCGCGCGCTGAGCGTGACCTTTCTCATTCCCCTCTTCGGGGTGCTTTGGGGTTACCTGTTCCTGGGCGAGCCGCTGACGCTCAACATGCTGATCGGCGGCTCGCTGATACTGAGCGGCACCTGGCTCGCCATGCGCACCGCGCTCGTGCACCGCGGAATCGCACCGCAGATGGCTCCGCTGTCCAACGGCGACGGCAGGTAAGTTTCGCCGGACCGGGCTGCTCAAGATCAGACCAGATCGGCAGCGGGTCCCAGGATTTGTTCGCGCAGCTCGCGATAACGCGGCAGCGTCGGCGGATAGACGCACAAGTATTTCACTTGCGCCGCCTGCAGGCACCGCTGCTTGATGATCTCCAGCTTCTGGTCGCGCGGGTTCTGCACCTGCTCGGGCTCCTTGGAGTCGACGATGGCGACGATGGTCATGTCGCGATCGCAGACGACAAAGCCGACATGCTGGTTGGCGATTTTCCGAAACGCTCGCAGTCTTTCCATTCCCTGCGGTCCGATCTTAACTTGCAGGACATCCGCCAGGCGTATGCGCGCGAAGATCTCGTGGCGCGGAAACGCGGCTTTGAGCAGGAGGTAGACGACACTCTCGGCCTTGGACAGAAAGCGCGAGCGTAAAAGATACAATCCGGGAAGCTCGGCGCTGGACAAGAGCCTCGTGGTTTCGCCCTCGGTCCATTGTGCGACAGTATTGGGCGAGTCGCCGCCGATCCTCGACTTGGCGCCGCTCCGCTGCCGCCTGACCAATCCGAACAGCACCGCGACCACCAGCGCGCTGATCGCGAGGGCGAAAAGCATTCCGGAAGTCATCGGGGACAGGCTCCCTTTCTGCGGCGCTAGCCGTTTCTGTCAGAATTATGCCGGCTGCGCTTCGGTCGCGCCGCCCGCGGTGCCTAAGGACTTAGTTTAATGCATTTCTTTTGAGTCTGCTGGACACGCCCCCTGCTGCCGATCGAGCCTTGCCCGGTTCTGCGCGCACCCGTAGAATGCGCTGCACGACCCATTTGCGCGCGTTTGTCGATTAAGCGTCGAAATGTTTTAATTTTCGCTTGCCGGCCCATCGCCGCCGTTGACAACGATTCCCGATAACGAGCACCCGATGAATCCTATCCGCTTCCCGTCACCGTCCGCCCGCATCCGAACGCGCCTTTTGAACTTGTCGTTGTCTGCGATCGTTGGCCTAGCGTGTGCCGATGCGCTCGCCGATGGCTTTCCGACGCCGACTGGAATCGGACTGACCGCGGCCAGTGGAGATCAGACGACGCTCTATGGGATTTCCACCTACTGGGATTCGGTCTGCGTCTGCGCGCCGCTGGCCCAATATGGCCTCGGCGTTCGCATCTACGGGCAAATCGCCTATTGGCGAGGAAACGAGCGGCCGAGCGATCATGAATCGCTTTGGGAGGGAAGCGTCACTCCCACGCTGATGTGGATGGGGCCCTCGGTCGGGCCGACGACGTTCTTTACCGAGTTGGGCGTAGGGGTCAGCGGCCTGTCCCAGACCCGGATCAACCGGGACCGGCAATTCGCCACCACCTTTCAGTTCAACGAGCACCTTGGCGTCGGGCTGGCCTTCGGCGAAAAGCGAAAATACGAAGTGGCAGCATATGTACGCCACGTTTCCAACGGCAGCATCAAGCAGCAGAACGACGGCGAGACGTTCTTCGGCGGCGTCTTGCGCACGCGATTCGACTGACGCGCGGCAAGGAGCTCCCCCGTCTCCGCGTCGCGGCCATGCGGCCCATAGAGCGGCGCCAGAAAGGGCCGTCGACGTAAAAAAAGCCCCGCCGAAGCGGGGCTTTTCTTGCCTCCCGCCATCAAGCGCGGGAATTAAGCTTTGCGACCGCAAAGGTCACATGTCCATGTCACCCATTCCGCCCATGCCGCCCATTCCACCGCCGCCGCCCATCGGCTTTTCGTCCTTGGGCGACTCGGCGACCATCGCTTCGGTCGTCAGCATCAGGCTGGCAACCGACGCGGCGTTTTGCAACGCGAAACGCGCTACCTTGGTCGGGTCGACGACTCCCATGGCGACCAGATCGCCATACTCGCCGCTGGCGGCGTTGAAGCCGAAATTGCCCTTGCCCTCGACCACCTTGTTGACGACCACCGAAGGCTCGTCGCCGGCGTTCTGGACGATCTGGCGCATCGGCTCTTCGAGCGCCCGCAGCACGATCTTGATGCCGGCTTCCTGATCGGGGTTGTCCCCCTTCAAATTCTTCAGGTTAGCCCGGGCGCGCAAGTAAGCCACGCCACCGCCAGCAACGATGCCTTCTTCGACGGCCGCACGTGTCGCGTGCAGCGCATCTTCGACCCGCGCCTTCTTCTCCTTCATTTCAGTTTCGGTCGCCGCGCCAACCTTGATCACCGCAACGCCGCCGGCGAGCTTGGCCACGCGTTCCTGCAGCTTTTCCTTGTCGTAGTCCGAGGTCGCCTCGTCGATCTGCACACGAATGTTCTTCACCCGCGATTCGATGGCCGACTTTTCGCCCGCACCGTCGATGATGGTCGTGTCTTCCTTCGCGACTTCGACCTTCTTGGCCCGACCGAGGTCCTTGAGCGTCGCATTCTCGAGCTTGAGTCCAAGCTCCTCGGCGATCACCGTGCCGCCGGTCAGGATGGCGATGTCCTCGAGCATTGCCTTGCGGCGATCGCCGAAGCCCGGCGCCTTGACCGCGGTCGTCTTCAGGATTCCACGGATGTTGTTGACCACCAGCGTCGCGAGTGCCTCACCGTCGACATCCTCGGCGATGATCAGGAGCTGCTTGCCCGACTTCGCGACCTGCTCGAGCAGCGGCAAAAGATCGCGGATGTTGCTGATCTTCTTGTCGTGCAAAAGAATGTAGGGATCTTCGAGCAGCGACACCTGCTTGTCGGGATTGTTGATGAAGTAAGGCGAGATGTAGCCGCGGTCGAACTGCATGCCCTCGACCAGGTCCAGCTCGTTCTCGAGACCCTTTCCGTCCTCGACGGTGATCACGCCTTCCTTGCCGACCTTGTCCATCGCCTCGGCGATAGTCTTGCCGATCGCTTCGTCGGCGTTGGCGGAGATGGCGCCGACCTGGGAGATTTCCTTGCTCGTCGTGCACGGCTTGCTGATTTTCTTCAGCTCTTCGACGACCGCGAGCACCGCCTTGTCGATGCCGCGCTTCAGGTCCATCGGGTTCATGCCGGCGGCAACGTACTTCATGCCTTCCTGCACGATCGATTGCGCGAGTACGGTCGCCGTCGTCGTGCCGTCACCCGCAACGTCGGATGTCTTGGAGGCGACTTCCTTGACCATCTGCGCGCCCATGTTCTCGAACTTGTCCTTGAGCTCGATTTCCTTGGCGACGGAAACGCCGTCCTTGGTAATCGTGGGCGCACCGAAGCTGCGCTCGAGGACCACGTTGCGGCCCTTCGGGCCGAGGGTTACCTTGACCGCATTGGCGAGGACGTTCACGCCCGCCATCATTCGATTGCGGACTCCGTCGCCGAAGCGAACATCTTTGGATGCCATTTTTGTTTCTCCTGAGATCAGTTTTGTTCGATGAGCTTGACGTCAGGCAACGATGCCGATGATGTCGTCTTCGCGCATGTGCAGATAATCCTGCCCGTCGAGCTTGAATTCCTGGCCTGAATACTTGCCGAACAGCACCTTGTCGCCGGGCTTCACGCCCATGGCGAGCACCTTGCCGCTGTCGTCGGTCTTGCCCGGGCCGGCGAACACAACCTCGCCCTGCGACGGTTTTTCGGCTGCGGTATCCGGGATCACAATGCCGCCGGCTGACGTACGTTCTTCTTCCAGACGCTTGACGATCACGCGATCGTGTAACGGACGGATTTTCATGTTAGCGCTTACTCCTGAATAAATGTTAGTGGAATCAATAAGCTGGCGCGCCTACGAACGCCATCGCAGCGAACCTGAGGCACTCGGCATCGTTGTCAGCACTCGTTGGCGGCGAGTGCTAATAATAGGCGTCCGGGAAAGGAAAATCAAGCCCTACCGGAAAAGGGAGCGTGGATCCGCGGCCGGATGAGCGCCGCTTGGAAAGGGTCGTGCGCCTTTAGCGTGCGGCGCCCTTGCGACCGATACGTGAGCGGCAATCCTCTGTGCTATGGTTTCCTGCTGCCCATTTGGGGGCGAGACGAAGGATCAGCCATGGCCGACGAGTTTGCATCCGCGACCCCGCCCCCGGTGGCCTTATCTCCGGTGGTTCGTGTCCGTTCCGTCGATGCCGGCCGAGGTGCGGCATGGTGGAGCGAGGGTTGGCGCTTGTTCACGCCCGCGGTCGGAACGTGGATCCTGATCGTCCTCATCGGCTTTGGCATTCAGCTGGTGCTAGCCTTCATTCCCTTTTTGGGAAGCATTGCGAGCCAATTGTTGTTTCCGATCCTCGCCGGCGGCCTGATGCTGGGATGCCGCGCGATCGACCGCGGTGAGCTGCTGACCATCAACCATCTATTTGCCGGGTTCGGCCCGAAGGCGGGCTCGCTGCTGATCGTGGCGTTAATCTTTCTCGGCGTGGCGATCGCAATCCTGTTTGTGGTGCTCGCGCTGCTGTTCGTATTTTTCGGTGCGGCCCTTCTGTCGCACCTGTGGAGCGCTTCAAACTCGATGTCATCCGACGAAGCGATGGCCGGACTGGCGTTGGTCTTTCTGGTCGGTGCCTTGCTCTTTTTGCTGCTCTACCTGCCTCTGGTCATGGCGATCTGGTTCGCACCGGCCTTGATCGTGTTCAAGGGCGTGGAGCCCTGGGAAGCGATGAAGCTCTCGTTCATGGGCGGCATCAAGAACATCCTTCCGTTTCTGATTTACGGCCTGATCTGGATCGGGCTGGCGATCGTAGCGAGCATTCCGTTCCTGCTGGGCTGGCTGGTGCTTGGCCCGGTGACGGTCGCGTCGGTGTATGCGAGTTACTGCGATATTTTCGAGCAGGCGCCCTCTGCCGCGGCAGTCCCAGCTTAGCGCCCAACTGCATGTCCGCGACGACGCTTGTCGCGATCAGTTCTCCGGCGGCGGGCTGTTGACGGCCTCGCGTATCCGCTTCGCCAGCGCCGGCGGTGCGCGGCGGCGCAGAAACCATCGCAGCGTCTTGGTGTCGCCGATCTCCTCGAAATCGTGCGCCTTGAGCAGGTGCTGAACGGCCTCGCGATAGCGGGACCCGCGGGGAATGCGCACAACCCACGTCTTCTTGCCATGCGATGTTGCGAACAAGGCATCGAGCAGGGCGCGCCCCTGCCCTCCGCCGCGGCATTCGACCTCGAGCCCGGCAAGCCACAGCTCGTAGCCGCCCTCGAGTGCACGGAACAGGCCGAAGCCGACCGGCGGATTCCCGCTGTGGCGATCATCGGGCCAGAAAACGTACCCTGGCACAGCGACCGATTCCAAGCGGCGGTTCTGCGCATCCTCCTCGACGAAATAACCGTGGACGAGGGCGCGCCTGAGGTTGGCAAAAAACTCGGTCGCCTGCGGCGTGTCACGGGCGAGACCGGCAGTCATGCTGCCCTCGGCCGACGCTTCGCGAATGAGCGTGCGAAGCAGGGCGAGATGACCGACGTTTGCGGGAGCGAGCATCGAATGACGCCTCCTTCGGGCGACGCGCTCTTATAGCGCGTTGGCTCGATCCCCGTGGTTCCTTTCCTACCAACGGCCTTGTGCGAGCCCTGAGCGGTCGTGTCTGCTACTGAATCTAATGCGCCTGCTCCCAGTTGGGTCCGCTGCCGACGTCGACGACCAGCGGCACGCTGAGCTGCGCGACGCCTGCCATGCGCGTGGCCAGTTCGGACTTGACCTTGTCGACCTCTTCCATCGGCGCTTCGAGCACCAGCTCATCGTGGACCTGCAGCACCAGCTTCGCGCCGGTGGTATCGCGGTCAATCCAGGACTGGACTTCGATCATCGCCAGCTTGATCAGGTCCGCCGCCGTCCCCTGCATCGGCGCGTTGATCGCCGCACGCTCGGCAGCCTGCCGGCGCGGGCCTCCGCCGGCATTGATGTCGGGCAGCCAGAGCCTGCGCCCGAACACGGTTTCGACGTGGCCTTGAGCGCGGGCCAGCTCTCGTGTGCGCTGCATGTACTGCGCTACGCCGGGGTAGCGAATGAAGTATTTTTCGATGAACTGCGCCGCTGCGCCGCGCTCGATGCCGAGCTGCGCGGCAAGACCGAATGCGCTCATGCCGTAGATCAATCCGAAATTGACCGCCTTGATGTAGCGGCGCTGCTCCGAGGTCACGTCGGCGATCGGAACGCCGAAGATATCCGCGGCGGTCGCGCGGTGGATGTCTTCGCCTGCTGCGAAAGCACGCAACAGGGATTCGTCACCGGAGAGGTGCGCCATGATCCGTAGTTCAATTTGCGAGTAATCGGCCGAAATCAGCGCGTGGCCCGGCGGTGCGACGAACGCCTCGCGGATGCGTCGGCCTTCGACGGTGCGAATGGGAATGTTCTGCAGATTGGGCTCGGTGCTGGCCAGGCGCCCGGTGACGGCGGTCGCCTGCCCGAAGCAGGTGTGGACGCGCCCGGTGCGCGCGTTAACCATCTGCGGCAGCTTGTCGGTGTAGGTCGACTTGAGCTTCGACAGCGCGCGGTGCTCGATCAGCAGCTTGGGCAGCGGATAGTCGGCGGCAAGCTGCTGCAGCACGTCGTCGTCGGTGGAAGGCTTTCCGGTGGCCGTCTTTTTCAGTGCCGGCAGCTTCAGCTTATCGAACAGGATTTCGCCGAGCTGCTTCGGCGATCCGAGATTGAACGGCTGCCCGGCTTCCCGATAAGCCTGCTCCTCCAGGATCATCATCCGCTCGCCCAGCGTCCGGCTTTGCGCGGCGAGCGTCGGCGCATCGATGAGCACACCCTCGCGCTCCATGCGAAAGAGCACCTCGCGGGTCGGCATCTCGATCGTCGAGTAGATGAAATCGAGCCGCGAATTCTGTTTCACCTTGGGATGAAGCACGCCATGCAGTTGCAGCGTGATGTCGGCGTCCTCTCCCGAATACTCGGTCGCCTTGTCGATCGAGACCTGGTCGAAGCCGATGTGTCCCGCGCCCTTGCCTGCGACGTCGACATAGCTGATGGTCTTCACGCCGAGATGCCGGTAGGCGAGGCTATCCATGTCGTGCGCACGCGACGATTCGAGCACATAGGATTGCAGCAGCGTGTCGTGCGCGACTCCGGCCAATGCGATGCCGTAGTTGGCGAGCACGTGCTGCTCGTACTTGATGTTATGGCCGAGCTTTTTGCGCGTCTCGTCCTCGAACCACGGCTTCAGACGTCGCAGCACGTCGTCGATCGGCAGCTGCGCCGGCACGCCCGCATAACGATGCGTCAGCGGAATGTAAGCGGCGCGCCGCGGTTCGACCGCGAAAGAAAGCCCGACGATGCGCGCCTCCATCGGGTCGAGACCCGTCGTCTCGATATCGAAGCAGGCGAGCTCGGCGTTCTGCAGCAGCTCGAGCCAGCGTTCGAGCACCGCGTTGTCCTGCACCGTGTCGTATTCGCGCGCGATCGCCTCACGCGCGCCCTCGGTCGGAAGCTCCGGCTCGACGGCCTGCTCCATCCCGGACGGCGGGACCTCGGCCTCGCTCTGGGCGACATCCTTGAGCCAGCTTCTGAACTCGAAACGCTCGTAGAGCTCGCGAACCTTCGCCTCGTCTTGCGGCTGCATGACCAGTTCGTGCGCGGCGAACGGCAGCGCACAGTCGGTCTTGACTGTCAGCAACCGCTTGCCCTGCGGCAGCCACGACAACGCGCCGCGCAGGTTTTCGCCCACCGCACCGCCGATTGCCCCCGCGTTGGCGATCAACTTGTCCAGCGTGCCATGCTCGGCGAGCCACTTCGCCGCGGTTTTCGGTCCGACTTTGGGAACCCCGGGAACGTTGTCGATCGAGTCGCCGATCAATGTCAGGTAGTCGAGCAGCTGGTCGGCGCGCACCGCGAACTTGTCGACGACGGTCGCCATGTCAAGCCGCTCGTTGCTCATGGTGTTGACCAGCGTCACACGCGGCGTAATCAGCTGCGCGAGATCCTTGTCACCGGTGGAAATAAGCGTATCGATGCCGCTCTGCTCCGCTTGCCTTGCCAGAGTGCCGATCACGTCATCGGCTTCGACGCCTTCGACCATCAAGATCGGCCAGCCGTGAACGCGGATCAACTCGTGCAGGGGCGCGATCTGCGCCGCCAGCGCGTCGGGCATCGGCGATCGGGTCGCCTTGTACTCCGGATACCATTCATCGCGAAATGTTTTGCCGGGAGCATCGAACACGACCGCGAAATAGTCCGGCTTGCCGTCCTCAATCAATCGGCGCAACATGGAAATGACACCGCGAATAGCGCCGGTCGGCTCGCCGCGCGACGTGCGTAGATCGGGCAGTGCATGAAAGGCCCGATAGAGGTACGACGAGCCGTCAACCAGAACGAGCGTAGGCATGATTCAGACGAGCAAAATTCCGGAAATGATCGACCCGCAGGCGATGTACTCGACGAACGGCCAAGAGGCGTGGCGGGTGCTCGGCATTATGGCAGAATTCGCCGTCGCGACCGAACGCCTGCGCGGAATACGCCCCGCGGTGAGCATGTTCGGCAGCGCGCGCATCAAATCCGATCATCCGTATTTCCAAAAGGCCGAGCGCATCGCGCGGCTGCTCTCCGACGCCGGCTTCGCGGTGATTTCCGGCGGCGGACCGGGACTCATGGAAGCGACCAACCGCGGCGCGCACGCGGGCCGGTCGCCGGCGATTGGGCTCAATATCGTTCTTCCTCACGAGTCGGCCGGCAACGCGTTCCAGGACGTCGGAATCAACTTTCGCTATTTCTTCGCGCGCAAGATGATGTTCGTGCGATTCGCCTCGGCGTACGTCGTGCTCCCGGGAGGGTTCGGCACCATCGACGAGCTCACCGAATGCCTGACGCTGGTCCAGACCGGAAAGACCCGCAAGATTCCGATCATCCTGGTTGGAGGTGAGTTCTGGATAGGTTTGGTCGATTGGATGAAAGACAAGCTGATCGGCGAAGGGATGATCTCTCCCGGCGACCTCGACCTGATGCGGATCATCGAGGAGCCCGAGGCGATCGTCGAAGCGATATTCGACTACTACGAAACGCGAGGCTTCCAGCCGACTCGCGCCGAACGCGACAAGATGCTGAACCTTTGAGCGGCCCCGGTTTGCGCCGACGCGAAATCGATTCCTGCTAGAATGAACCCATCCAATCGCGGCATAGCGACATGCACCTTCGCACTACTGCCCTCATGTCAGCGCTGGTCTTCGCTTGCGCGCTCAGCGCGACCGCGCAAAAGCCGCCGCCGCCGAACCTCGAACCGTTGCCCGAGCCGCCGCCGATACCGTCCGAAATCGCCAGCGACCCGGAGCTCGAGCCGCAGATCACCATCACTCGCCGCGCCACCGAGACGATCGAGGAGTATCGCGTCGGCGGCCGGCTGACGATGATCAAGGTAACGCCGAAGACCGGCCGGTCATACTATCTCGTCGCCGACGGTGCTGACGGGACGTGGGTTCGCCGGGATAGCCTGGACACGGGGCTCAAGATCCCGATGTGGCTGCTGTTTTCCTTCTGAAAGCATCTCCGCATAAATCGTGACGTTGAGCGCGGCGGCGTCGCCGCCCGCTCGCCGTGCCCGTCGATGGCTGTCTACACCACCGTTTCCGCCGATGATCTCGCTGCATGGCTCACCCGTTACGCGATCGGCACCGTGCGTGAATTCCAACCGATCCATTCCGGCATCGAGAACACCAATTATTTCGTCACCGCCGATGACGGACGCTTCGTCCTGACACTCTACGAGAGACTGCCGGCGGACGAGCTGCCGTTTTACCTCAACCTGATGGCGCACCTGGCGCAGGCCGGCGTCCAAGCGCCCGCGCCCGAGCCCGATCGCAGCGGCGCCTTGTGGAGCTTTCTCAATGGCAAGCCCGCCGGGCTGGTCGCGCGCCTCAATGGCGCTCCCGTCCTGCAACCACGAGCGCGGCATTGCGCCGCCGCCGGCGAGGCGCTGGCGCGATTGCATGTCGCAGTCGGCAACTATCGTGGACGGCTGTCGAATCGTCGCGGACCTCAGTGGTGGCGGCAGGTGGCGCGCGCGGTGAAGCCATTCATCTCCGCCGACCAGAGCGCGCTGATCGCGTCGGAAATCAAATTCCAGTCGGGGTTCGCGAGAGCGAGGCTCCCGCGCGGCGCGATCCACGGCGACTTGTTCTGCGACAATGTCCTGTTCGACGGTGACCGCGTGTCGGGCATCATCGATTTCGGCTTTGCCGCCACCGACGCGCTGACCTACGATCTCGCCATCGCAGTGAACGATTGGTGCACGGTCTCGGCTGGCGATCAGC
>JALZAN010000039.1:3114-14691 GCA_030948365.1 Pseudomonadota bacterium | reverse complement strand
TGGATATTGGCTCCCCGACCAGGGCTCGAACCTGGGACCTGCGGATTAACAGTCCGTCGCTCTACCAGCTGAGCTATCGGGGAACAGCCTTAAATTATAGCGTTTCGCAGCGACTCGGGTCAAACCAACATCACGCGCATCAGTCTTGCGGCGGACGCGGAACATCGCTTTGAACAACGTGCGGCGCGGCCAGCCGCAGATAGTGGAACATCGACCACAAGGTCAGGATCGCGGCGACCCAGAGCGCGATGGTGCCGAGCCAGATTGTGTTGATGCCGGGAATGACTGGCTGATAGAGAAGCAGCGCGATGATGGCGGTGATTTGCGCCACGGTCTTGACCTTGCCGATGAACGCCACGGCGACGCTCTTTGCCTGGCCGAGTTGCGCCATCCATTCGCGCAGTGCCGAGATGGCAATCTCGCGGCCGATGATGATGATGGCGAGCGATGCATCGGCGCGGTCGAGCCAGACCAGAACGATCAGCGCCGCGATGATCATAAGCTTGTCGGCAACCGGGTCGAGAAAGGCGCCGAACGCCGACGTCTGTCCCCACTTGCGCGCCAGGTAGCCGTCGGCCCAGTCGGTGATTGCCGCCAGCGCGAACACCGTCATCGCGAGCCAGTTCTTGGCCGGCATCGATAGTGCCGACGCCGGAACATAGTAGACGCCGACGAAGACTGGAATCAGGACGATGCGCAGCCAGGTGAGCGCGGTCGGAAGATTGAATTTCATGACGGAGGGCGTTGCCGCTTTGCGGCAGGCGATATTCTACCCCCCGCGCTGAAGTCGCCCTGCCGGGCGCACTGGCAGCGGGTGGGTCGCGAATCAGAATCGCCAGCGAATTGCTGCTGGTTTCGCTGCGCGTTCGCCTAATGCAGCTGCGCGAAGATGCGCTCCGCCAACGACCTGCTGATGCCGGGCACACGCGCGAGATCGTCTACGCTTGCCGCCTGCACGCCTCGCAATCCACCGAAACGCGCGAGCAGCGCCTTGCGACGCGTGGCGCCGATGCCGCCGATGTCCTGCAGCGATGACGTAGTGCGCGCCTTGCCGCGCCGCGCGCGGTGGCCCTGGATGGCGAACCGGTGCGCCTCGTCGCGAATCTGCTGCAACAGATGCAGTCCGGAATTGTCCCGCGGCAGATGCAGAGGCGCATCGCGATCGGGAAAGATGATCTCCTCGAGTCCCGGCTTGCGTTCGACACCCTTGGCAATACCGATCAGCTTGGTGGTGTGCAGTCCCTGCTCGGCGAGGACTTCCGCGGCGACGCCGACCTGTCCTTTGCCCCCGTCGATGATCAGCAAGTCCGGCGCCAGATATTCTCCGGCCACGATGCGCGCGGCGCGGCGCGACAGCGCCTCACGCAGCGCCGCGTAGTCGTCACCCGCCACTTCGGGCTTGACGTTGAAGCGGCGGTATTCGCTGGTCTGCATCGTCAGGCGATCGAAAATGACGCAACTAGCCACCGCCGCTTCGCCCATGGTGTGGCTGACGTCGAAGCATTCGATTCGTTGCGCCGACGACGGCAGTCCTAGCGTCTCCTGCAGCGACGTCAGCCGCTCGTCCTGAGTCGCCTTCTGGGCGAGCTTCTGGCCGATCGCCAGTCCAGCGTTCTGCACCGCCATCGCCACCCAGACCCGGCGCTCGCCGCCGGGATTGGCGATCAACTGCACCTTGTGGCCAGACTGCTCGGACAATACTTCGGCCAGCACCGCGTTTTCGCCGCCCTCGCTGACGATGATGGTCGGCGGCGCGGGCCGATCGACATAATGCTGAACCAGAAAAGCCGGAACGACTTCGTCCAGTGTCGCGCCTTCGGCGTGCTGTGGAAAGAATGTCCGATCGCCGACATGACGGCCGCCGCGGATCATCACCAGGTTGACCGCGGTCAGGCCCTGCTCGGCGACGCCGGCTACCACGTCAAGATCGCCGGCGGTGGCGCTTTCGACAAACTGCCGCGACTGCAGCTGTTGCAGCCGCGTGATCTTGTCACGCGTCCGCGCCGCGCGCTCGAACGCGAACGCGGCCGCCGCTCCTTCCATGTGGCGCTGGAGCGTTTCCAGAACTTCGTTGGTCTTGCCCTGAAGGAACAAGGTCGCGTTGCGCACGTCCTCCTGGTAATCGGCTTCGGAAATCAGACCCACGCAGGGTCCGGTGCAGCGCTGGATCTGATGCAGCATGCACGGGCGCGAGCGATTGGCGAACACGCTGTTCTCGCAGGTGCGCAGCTGAAATACCTTCTGCAGCAGCGCCATGCCCTCACGCACCGCACCCGCGCTCGGAAAAGGGCCGAAATACCGATGAGGCTTGTCGAGGCGGCCGCGATGGAAGCGCAGCTGGGGGAAGGGGTCGCCGGTGAGGCAGATGTAGGGATAGCTCTTGTCGTCGCGAAAAAGAACGTTGTAGCGCGGCTGGTGCGCCTTGATCAGGTTGTTTTCGAGCAGCAACGCTTCACCCTCGGACCGGGTGACCGTCGTCTCCACGCGCGCCACGTGCGCGACCATCGTCGCCGTGCGCGGGTGGTGCTCCGTTTTCTGGAAATAGCTCGAGACGCGCTTCTTCAAGTCGCGCGCCTTGCCGACATAGAGCGTCCCGCCTTCGGCGTCGAGCATGCGATAGACGCCCGCGCGATTGGGCAGCGATTTGAGGAGCTCGCGCGGGTCGAACGCGTCGGCCGGCCGATTCACTTCGGACTTTGCGCTCATGGCCGGGACGCCGCGCGAATCAGGCAGCTCGGCACGCGCCGGCATCGAGATGGCGGGCGATGGAGGCGAATACGCCCTCGAACATCGCGGCTGTCAAGCGTCGCGTATTGGTGTTGTAACGGCTGCAATGATAGCTATCGAACAAATGCGCGCCCCGGTTTAGCGCATGATGGGCTCCATGCGAAAATGGATGATCGCGGCCGGCAAGGCCGAGCGCGCGCAACGTGGCATTGTGGGCGATGCGCCCGAGGGCGAGAACGGCCGCCCCGTCGGGCAACGTCGCAAGCTCCGCGGAAAGATACCCGTTGCAATTGCGAATCTCCTCCGGCAGCGGCTTGTTGCCCGGGGGAAGGCATTTGACGGCGTTGGTGATCCTGGCGCCAACGAGCCGCAGGCCGTCGTCGACGCCGGTCGATGTCGCGCGCGTCGAAAATCCGAATTTGAACAACGTCGCATACAACAGAAGCCCCGCGTAGTCTCCGGTGAATGGCCGGCCGCTCGCGTTTGCCCCATGCATCCCTGGGGCAAGGCCGACGATGACCAGCCGCGCCGCGCCGTCGCCGAAGGGCGGCACCGGCCGGCAAAAGTAGCCGGGATTTGCCTCGCGCACCTGATCGACGAACGCCGCGAGCCGCGTGCAGCGGCGGCAGTCGATGTCGTATGCCGACGTCTGCGCCGTGGCGGCGGCCAAATCGCGTCGAGGCGGTTGACTCATGTAGAATTGGCGCGCCGCTCGGGCGCGCGCGCAGTTGCGGTAAGGCGTCGCGACGCGGCAAAACGTCGCATTCGCATGAAATCGTCGCCGATCATCCAGCGTCGGCTTGCGCTCAGGCCGCACTGAGCGGCGGCCACTGAGCGCACCGAGGCGCGATCGATTTTAGCACGTCTGCGCAGCGCTCTTCCTTCCTCCGCGATGCTCCCACCCGAAACCCAACTCGAAGTCCGATCGCATTTACCGCGCACCGCCTCCGCCAGGCCACCGTTGTTGTTCGTTCATGGCGGCTACTGCGACGCGTGGTGTTGGGAGCCGTACTTTCTGCCGTGGTTTGCCGCCCAGGGCTTTCCTTCGTATGCGCTGAGTCTGCGCGGACACGGCGCCAGCGGCGGGCGGGAATCGCTGTTCGTTGCCGGACTCGACGACTACGTCGCAGATGTCGAGCACATCACGGCGAGCCTGCCCTCGCCGCCGGTGCTGATCGGCCATTCGATGGGAGCCGCGGTCGTCGAGCGCATATTCACCACGCGCCCTGTGCGCGCGGCGGCGCTGCTCGCCCCGGTGCCGCCGGGAGGACTGGGACCGGTCGCCAGCCGTCTGATGGCCTGGCAGCCGGAATACATGGTGAACATGAACCGGCTCGATGCGCCGCACCTGTCGGGCGACGTGCTGGCGGCGCTGCGTCCCATGTATTTCAGCGAGACGATCGATCCGAAAATCCTGGCCGAGGCGTTCGTGCATCTCACGGTCGAATCGCCGCGGGCGTTGCTCGATCTCATGCTGCGCCTGCACGGCGGCAAGCCGGTCGCGGCGGCGCGGCTGTTCGTGCTCGGGTCGCATGACGATCGAATCTCGTCGCCGACGGACGTCAACGCCACCGCGTCGCTTTACGGCATCCGCGCAACGATCGTGCGCGGCCTCGCGCACATGATGATGCTGGAGCAGGAGTGGGAGCGCGCCGCGCGGCCACTCCTCGATTGGCTCGAGCGCGAGGTCGTCTCGACGGCAGCGGCGCCGCCCGGAAGGCGCGCGGCCCGCTCCTGATCGCCACGCGCTCCCGAGAGGCGGAAGGCTCGCCAGCCGCCCCGCTTTCTGCCCTCAGGAGAGTAGAGTCTGGCGGGCGTTTTGCCGCCGCTAGTCGCTTTTCATGCTGAACTTCGCGAATTCCAGCGGCGGCAATGCTTTGCTGGCCCAGTAGCCCTGGTAGCAGTCGCAGCCGCGGACGTCGAGAAAATCGAGCTGGGCGCGCGTCCCGACGCCCTCGGCGACGACGCGCAGGCCGAGCCCGCGGGCAAGGGCGATGATCGCCTCGGTAATCGCCGCGTCGCCGGGGTCCGTTTCCAGGTCGGCGATGAACGAGATATCGATCTTCAAGGTGTCGATCGGGAAATGCTTGAGGTGCGACAGGCTCGAGTACCCGGTGCCGAAATCGTCGATCGCCACCGTAAACCCTTCTTCGCGCAACTGCGACAGCACCTTCTTGATCGATTCAAGATCGTGCAGCAGGCTCGATTCGGTGACCTCGAGCTCGATCCAGGCCGGCTCGCAACCCGCCGTGCGCACGATCTCGGAAATCCGCTGTGCCAGATCGTCGCGGTAAAATTGGCGTCCGGAAAGGTTCACCGAGACGGTCCAGGCAAAGCCCGCCTTTCGCCACGCCGCGCACTGCTCGGCCGCGGTGCGCAGCACCCATTCGCCAAGGATGTGAATCAGGCCCGATTCCTCGGCAAGCGGAATGAACATGCTCGGCGCGATCTCACCGTGCTCCGGATCGGTCCAGCGCAACAACGCCTCGGCGCCGATGACCGCGCGATCGGTAATGCGGATCAGCGGCTGATAGTGAAGCCGGAGCGTATTCTCCTTGACGGCGATGCGCAGCGCCTTTTCCAGCGTGTGTTGATTGAGCCGGTGCGCGGCCATATCCGAGTCGAAGAACTGGTAGGTGTTGCGGCCGAGCTCCTTGGACCGATACATCGCCACGTCGGCGTGCTTAAGCAGGCCTTCCGGATCGTCGCTGTCGTCCGGATAGACCGCGATGCCGATCGATGACGTGACGTAAATATCGTGCTCCTCGATCTGGAACGGCTGCGCGATCGCATCCTGCAGCTTTTGCGCGACGCGGTTGAGGACCGCCGGATCGTCGAAGTCCTCGACGATGACCATGAACTCGTCGCCGCCCAGACGCGCCAGCAGGTCGGTCTCGCGCAGCGCTTCCGACAGCGACTTGGTGACGTGCTTGAGCAGCTCGTCGCCGATGCGATGACCGAGCGTGTCGTTGACGTTCTTGAAGCGATCGAGGTCGATGAACATCACGCCCACCCGCTTCGCGGCGCGCTTGGCCTGCGCGATCGCCTGGGTGAGCCGCTCCTGCAGCAGCAGCCGGTTCGGCAACCCAGTGAGCGCGTCGCGCGTGGCGAGGTATTGCAGCCGCTCTTCGGCCTGGATGCGTGACGACACGTCCTGAACGAAGGACAGGATCGATACGATGCTTCCCTTCTCGTCGAGCAGGCACGAGTGATACCACTCGCACGATATCGTCGCGCCGTCCTTGCGATAGTTGCGATTGATGCCAACCGCCCGCGGCTCGTCGCCGGTCATGAGCTTGTTCATCAGCTCGACGACCTTCTCGCGATCGGCTTCGTGCGTGAGCTGGCCGCCGCTGATCGGCATCCCCAGCACTTCCTCCGCGCGCCAGCCGAAGATGTTTTCCGCCTGCGGCGACCAGCGGACCAGGCGGAAGTCGCGGTCCCACTCCAGCACCGCCAGCGGAGTATTGTTGATGTGCGAGGAAAGCATCCAGTTGGCGCGGTGCAGCGCTTCTTCGTTGCGCTTCTGGTCGTGGATGTCGGTGTGCGCCGCATAGATGCCGATGACATTGCCCTCGGCGTCGCGATTGGGCGCCAGGTGCATCGATTCCCAGCGCTGCTCGCCGTTGGGCTGCACCAGCATCTGCTCGGTGGAAATGGTTTCGCCGGCCAGCACCCGCGCCAGCAGCGGCTGCAGCTGCCTCGCCCGGGCATCGCCAAGAACTTCCGCCACCGGTCGTCCAGTCAACTCCTTGCGGCTTTCGGAAAGCCATTCCTCGTTGTGGCGATTCAGAAACCGATAGCGGTACTCGCGGTCGATGTAGGCGACCCGAGCCGGAACGTTATCCATGATCAGCCGCAGCTCGGCCTCGCTGGCGCGCAACGCCTCCTGCGCCTGCTTCAGGCCATGAATGTCGTTCATCAACACGAAGGCGCCGTGCACCTCGCCCGAAGGCGTCGCGTCGGGAACCACCCGGATGGTCATCCAGCGCTTGGCGCCCCCGGCGCCCGGAACGAGGCGATCGAACGAAGTCGACTCACCGTGCAGCGCGCGTGACAGCATCGCCTGTGCGCTGGCGTAGATGCCGTGGCCGACGACGTCGCGCAAGCGCAGCGCGCCGACCTGCTCGGCGCTCAAACCGAAATACTGCAGAAACGGTTTGTTGACGTACTGGCAGCGCTCGTCGCGGTCCAGATACGCGACCGGCGCCGGGACGCCGTCCATGATCGCGCGCAGCTGCGATTCGCGCGCGGCGAGCGCATTCTGCGCCTGCTGCAAGTCGGTGATGTCGTGACCGACGAAATAGTAACCCTTGATCGTCAGGTCGAAGTCGGTGTCGGGGACGACGCGCGTGCGCAGCCATCGGGCGCGGCCATTCGGGTCGATATGCTCGCGCTCGAAGGTAACGCTCTCGCCCTTGGCCGCACGCTCGACGTAGGGCTTCTGCAGCTCGTAGACTTCGGGTCCCAGCACTTGCTCGACGGACTTGCCGATGACCTCCTCGCGCGGAATTCCGACCAGGCGCAGGAACGCATCGTTAACGAAAGTGTAGCGATTCTCGATGTCGACGTAGACCACCGGCTCCGGAATGTTTTCCGTGAACAGGCGCAACTGCTCCTCGCGCGTGGCCAGCGCCTGCTCGGTCAGCTTGAGATCGTGGATGTCGTATTCGGTGCAATAGAGTCCGCGAACGGTGCCGGTGGCGTCGAGATCGGGCGCGATGCGGCCGTGCATCCATCGCCGCTTGCCGTCGGCGTTGATGCCGACGCGCTCGTACTCGACGTTCTCGCCGTCCTGCGCCCGCTTGATAATCGGTCGGAGGAACGCCCCGACCGAGTGCGGCATGATCTCGTAGGGCGTCTTGCCGTAGATCTGGTCCTGCGGCCGGCAGACCCAGTTGGCGAAAGCCTGGTTGATGAAGGTGTACTTGAGCTTCTTGTCGAGATAGGCGATCGGTCCTGGAATATTGTCGGCAAAAAGTCGCAGCTGCGCTTCCTGGGATTTGAGCGCCTCGCGGATTCGTACGTCGTCCTCGATGTCGTTGATGACCACGAACGCGCCGCCGGTCTTGCCGCCGGGCTCGCGATCCGGAAACAGCGTGATCCGGACCCAGCGCAACTCGCCCGACGATGAGCGCTCGTGGCGGTCGTAGCTCACCGTCGCTCCGGCAAACGCGCGCTCCACGTAGCTCTGCATCTCGATCAGCGCATCCGGGGCAACGAAATTCTTCAGCGGCTGACCGAGAAGATCGTCGACCTGACCACCGATATACTTGCCATACGGCTTGTTGGCGAAGCGCAGGCGCAACGCGCGGTCGAAGTAGAAAATCGGCAGGCCGACGCTGTCGGTGACGATGCGCAAGCGGTGCTCGCGCTCGCCGGCCTCGAGCTCGAGCCGCTTGATGTTGTCGACATCGGTGTAGGTGGCGAGCACGCCGCGAACGTCGCCGCGCGGGCTGCGGTCCGGATAGAAATCGACGCGGATCCAGAACGCGTTGCGCTTGACCGACGAAAGCTGGCGCTCGAAGCTCACCCGCTCGCCGGCTAACGCGGCTTCGAGATAGGCGTTGTAGAGCTGATAAAGGTCGCGGCCGTCGACCTCGACGACCTCGCGGCCGATGACTTCGGCCTGCGTGCGCCCGCTCCAGTCGAGGAAGGCGCGATTGACGAACCGGTAGCGCTGGTAGGCGTCGATGTAACAGATGGGCAAGCCGATCGCATTCAGCTTGCGCTGCGACAGCGCCAGCAGCGAATCCCGCTCCGTCCCTTCGCCGGTGCTCTGAAGCGTGGGGTGATCGAGTCGGGTAAGTGGTCGGGTCAGCGCCATGGCACCGGGTCGCGCCGCCAGCGAACCGACGCCCAGATGGGCACGGGAAACAAGCAGCTATCGCCGTCTGAGGTGGAAACAGGGACTTATAAGCAAGGAACTTGCCATCGAGAAAATAGGACCCGACGGGGCCTGTGGCGCTGTTTTCCTAGGCTCAAACGATCTGCACGCTACAATCGCCGTCACAAAATCACTCCTTACGGCACATCGGGGTCGAACCTTGCCATTACCCGCCTATCTCGTCCCTTCGGAGCATCCATGCCGCCTAAGCCTGCCCGCCTCCCTCCCCTCCCGTGGTGGATCCGGTGCCAGCTCTTTGCCCTCCTGGGGCTACCGATGGCCGTCTGGGGCGCACCGGTCGAGCCGCCGGCGGTCGCCGGCATCCCGATCGACTTCATCCTCTTTGCGCTGACGCTGGCCGGTATCGCGCTTTTCCATCGGCATACGCTGGCGATCGCCGTGACCGGACTGGCGGTGATCTCGCTGTTCAAGATCGCCGTGTCGCCCTTCGCCGAGGGCCCGGGCATCGCAGGCTGGCTATCGCATCTCGGCCATGAATGGGTACTGCTCGCGAATCTGCTGGGGCTGCTGCTCGGTTTCGCTTTGCTGTCGAAGCATTTCGAGGCGAGCAACGTGCCGGCGCGGCTGCCGCAGTTCCTGCCCGACGATTGGAAGGGCGCTCTGGTGCTGCTGCTGATGATCTTCGTGCTGTCGAGCTTTCTCGACAATATCGCCGCTGCGCTCATCGGCGGCACGATTGCGCGAGCGGTGTTTCGGAACAAGGTGCACATCGGCTATCTCGCCGCGATCGTCGCCGCGTCCAACGCCGGCGGCTCCGGGAGCGTCGTCGGCGATACGACGACGACGATGATGTGGATCGACGGCGTGCACCCGCTGCAAGTGATCGAAGCCTACGTTGCCGCGGGCGCGGCAATGCTTGTTTTCGGGATCCCGGCCGCGCTGCAGCAACAGCGTTACTCGCCGATCACCAAGGAATCCACGGCCGGGATCAAGGTCGATTGGGCGCGGGTATTCATCGTGGCGCTGATTTTGGTCACCGCGATCGTGGTCAACGTCATCGTCAATGTTCGGTTCAACGAAATCTCCGATACGTTTCCCTTCATCGGCGCCTCCGTGTGGGTGGTGTTGCTCGCCTGTGTTCCGCTGCGGAAGCCGGCGTGGAGTGAGTTGCCGGGCGCCGTGCGCGGAAGCATCTTTTTGCTGTCTCTGGTGCTCGCGGCATCGATGATGCCAGTGCACAAGCTTCCTGATGCGTCGTGGCGCGTCGCGCTGGGTCTGGGATTCGTTTCCGCGGTATTCGACAACATTCCGCTCACCGCGTTGGCGCTGAAGCAGGGCGGCTACGACTGGGGCTATCTTGCCTATGCCGTGGGCTTCGGCGGATCGATGATCTGGTTCGGCTCCTCCGCCGGAGTGGCGTTGTCGAACATGTTCCCGGAGGGGAAGAATGCCATCGCCTGGGTGCGCGGCGGCTGGCACGTCGCGCTGGCCTACGTCATTGGATTTTTCGTGATGCTCGCGGTCCTGGACTGGTATCCGCAACCGAAACACGAGGCACCGATCCTGGCGCCAAAGACTGTCAGCTCCGCGAGAAGCGCAGCGTGAGCGTAAAAAAAATGGCAAGGCGCTTTTGCCTTGCCATTGTTGAAGTGCTTTGAGCTTAGCGCTCCCAGCGACCCCGCTCGAACTCCCAGCGGCCACCGCGATCGACCCAACGGTGCTGATTCCAGTGATAGCCACGGCGCTCGCGCACCCAGGCTCCATTGACCCAGACGTGACGGCGACCGTTCCAATTCCAATAGCCCGGCGCCCAAACATAACCCCTCCGCGGCGCTGGAACGACTTCCGTACGCGGCGCGGGCGGCGCAACCGTAACGACGTACTCCCTGGCTTGGCTGGCGACCGGTACCGCGATCGTGCCCAGCGCCAACATCGCCACAACAACTCGCGTGCGAATCAGCATGTCATGCTCCCATAGTAGATGAATAGGCGGCAGGCGCCCTTCGGCGACCGCTCGGCCCCAATAACGCTTCAGATTGCGTCGTTGTTGACAGGATTGAGCGGACTTTGGTTCGTCGCGAGCGGGAGCCGACGCAACCTGCTTGCGTTCTAGGACGCCTGCCGACAAATGCAGCACGATATTGCCGCGCCGCACAGCAACGATCGCGCCGCGCTCGGTGTTAGGTACTCGCGGCGCCCGTTTCCTCCATCACCAGGATGTGCACGCGGAACGGACCATGTGCGCCGAGGACAATGGTCTGCTCGATGTCGCCGGTGCGCGACGGTCCGGAAATCAGGTTGATCGCGCGGGGAAGATGGCCGCATTCGCGGCGGATGAGCGCGAATGCGTCTTCCATGGTGTCGACGATGCGTCGAGCCGACACGACCGCGACATGGGTGTCGGGCAGCAGCGTGGTCGCCGTCGGCGTTTCGGCGCCGGAAACGAATACCAGCGTGCCGGTCTCGGCAATGGCGCAGTACACGCCGGTGATTCCGAGCCGATCGTCGCCCACGGTAGGCCGCGCTTCGACGCTCAAACCCGCTTTACTCCAATCGAGATCCTCGAATTCCGGCCAGCACACGCCGCGAAGCGATTTCTGGGACACGAGCGCCGGCGGAAGGTCGAGCGCGCTCAGGTAGCTCGCGACCGCGGCCGGGATATCGTCTCGCCGTCCGATGCGCGCGACGGTGCTTTCCATGTCGCCGGCGCGGTTGATGAAACGCTGTACCCGATCGCCATCGAACGCCGGAATCGGCCCGCGCGCCCGCGCATCGATGTAGGCTTGCGCCTCCGCGAGCGCCGCGGAATCGGTGTCGGGCTTGCCAAGCGCCTGGCGAACCCGGCCAAGCACCGCAGCGCGGCCGCGCGAGCTCGTCATCGCAGGTTCGCGCGCATGAAGTCGGCGATGCGCTCGACGCCTGCGCGTATCATTGCCGGCGACGCGGCGTAGGAGAAGCGAATGTGCTGCCCGTCCCCCGGAACACGGCGGCCGAAATGGATG
>JALZAN010000039.1:0-3104 GCA_030948365.1 Pseudomonadota bacterium | reverse complement strand
CCGCGACGCCTGCTTCGTACAGAAGGCGCTTGCGCAGCTCTTCCGAGTCCGCGCAGCCGCTCTGCTTGCACGCTTCGGTGACATTGGGCCAGGCATAGAAAGCGCCGCCCGGCGTCTTGCAGCTGAAGCCTGGCACATCGTTGAGCAAGGGCACGATCAGGTCGCGACGCTCGAGAAAAGAAGCGCGCATCGCGTCGGCCGCGTCCTGCGGCCCGGTGATCGCTTCCACTGCCGCCCACTGGCTGATTTGGGACGCGCAGGACTCGGTGTTGGTGATCCAGCGCGTGAAAACGGGCGCAAGCGCGCGGTTCGCGATGTAGCCGATGCGCCACCCCGTCATCGCCCAGGTTTTGGAGGCGCCGTCGGAAATGATGGTGCGCGCGAGCATGCCGGGTAGTTGCGCCAGCGACACGAACTCGCCTTCGTAGCATAGCCGCGAGTAGATCTCGTCGGCGAACACCCAGATCTGCGGATGGTCGCGCAGGATCCCGGCGATCGCCTCCAGATCGGCGCGCTTCAGGATGCCGCCGGTCGGATTCTGCGGCGAATTGAGGATCAATAGTTTCGTCTGCGGGGTGATCTTCGCCTCGAGCTCGTGCGGATCGAACGCGAAATCGCGCGATTCCTTGAGGAAGATGGGCACCGGAACCGCACCGTTGGCGACGATTTGCGATTCGTAAATTGGAAACCCGGGCACCGGATAGATCACTTCGTCGTTGGCGCCGAAGTCGGTTACCGAGGCGATGGCGTAAGCGATGAACGGCTTGGCGCCTGCCGCCACCACCACGTCGTCGGGGGCGATGTCGAGCCCGCGTCTCGCCCCCATGTCGCGCGCTGCCGCCGCGCGCAGCTCGTCGATGCCGGCGGACGGCGTATAGCCATGCTTGCCGCCGCGGATCGCCGCGACCGCTGCATCCTGAATATGCGTCGGCGTCGGAAAATCCGGTTGGCCGATGCAGAACGACACGATGTCCCTGCCCTGCCGCAACAAAGCGTTGGCCTCGGCCAGCACGACGAACGCATTCTCGGTACCGAGGCTTTCGCCGCGGCGGCTGACCTTGAGCGCGCTGGCGGCGGGATCGAGCGGCTGATTCATCGTTCGGTGGGGCGATCGTGCCGCCGCGCGTTAAGTTCGCGAAACGTCTTCCCCGCCGGCGCCGGCATGTCACGCGCGGCGGTCCATCCGTTGCCCAGCGGCAGGCGATGGATTAAGCACTCGTTGCCACCCATCCAGTTGAGCACACGCACGCCGATGCGCGTCGCCAGCGCGTAGAGCGCCGGCCGCGACGCCAACCACGACCACGCGCGAAGGCCGGCGCGCTCGTACCATGAGCGCATGTGGCCTTCGAACTGCTGCTCGCGCAGCTTCCGCAGCAGATCGGGTAATGGAATCTTGACCGGACAGACCACGCCGCATTGATTGCACAATGTCGATGCCTGCGGCAGATCGAGTGCCTTTTCGATACCGATGTAGGCCGGGGTCAGGATCGAGCCGATCGGCCCGGGATAGACCCAGCCGTAGGAATGGCCGCCGATGTTCTGGTACACCGGGCAATGATTCATGCACGCGCCGCAACGAATGCAGCGCAGCGCTTCCTTGAGCTCGCTGGCGAGGACGCCGCTGCGGCCGGCGTCGACCAGGATGAAATACGTGTGCTCGGCGCCATGGAATTCACCGTCGCCCTTGACGCCGGTAAGAATGTCGACGTAATTGGAGATCGACTGACCGGTGGCCGACCGCGGCAGCAACCGCATCAGCGTCGCCACGTCCTCCAGCGTCGGCACGATTTTCTCGATGCCCGAGATCGCGACGTGCACTTTCGGCAGCGTCGTGGTCAGCGTCGCGTTTCCCTCGTTGGTCACGAGCACTACCGAGCCCGTTTCGGCGACGAAAAAATTGCCGCCCGAAATGCCCATGTCCGCGGTCAGATAATGCGTGCGCAGAACGCCTCGCGCCTCCAGGCAGAGCTCGGCGATGTCGGTCTTGCGCGCAGTCTTGTGCACTTTGGCGAAAAGATCGGAGACCTCCTCCTTGCTCTTGTGCAGCGCCGGGCCAATGATGTGCGAAGGCGGCTCGTAGTCGTTGATCTGGAGGATGTACTCGCCCAGATCGGTTTCGACGACCTGCCTGCCGGAGTCTTCGATGGCATGGTCGAGCGCCGACTCCTCGCTGACCATCGACTTCGACTTGATGATCTTGCGAACGCCGTGGCGCTCGGCGATCTCGAGCACGTGCCGGTTGACGTCGTCGGGCGTCTCCGCCCACAGCACGGTGGCGCCGCGCGCGGTGGCGTTTCGCTCGAATATCTCCAGCCAGACATCGAGACGGTCGAGCGAGCGCTGCCGGATGGCGCGCGCCGTCTCCCGCGTCGCCTCGAAGTCTTCGAGCTCGGCCAATGACTCGCGGCGCTTGGCGACGAACTTGCCCTTGATCTTTTGCAGGTTGCCTTGCAGCTGCGCGTTGCCCATGTTGTCGTGGGCGAGCGCCTTGAAGTGCATCGATGCGATCTGCATTGCTTCCTCGTCAACCCGGCTGTTCGCCTGCCAGCAGCTCGGCGACATGAAGGACTTTGGTCGTCATGTCGCCACGTCGTCGCAGCCTGCCCTCGATGTTGAGCATGCATCCGAGGTCGCCGAGCACGACGGCGTCGGCGTTCGATTGCGCGACAAACTCGCACTTGTTGTCGGCGAGCCGCGACGAGATTTCGCCATATTTGATCGAGAACGTTCCCCCGAAGCCACAACAGGTTTCGCATTCGTTCATCTCACGGAGCTTGAGCCCGGAGACCTTGGCCAATAGCTGGCGTGGCTGCTGCTTGACGCCCATCTCACGCAGGCCGGCGCAGGAATCGTGGTAAGTCACGGTGCCGGCGAATTTGCCGGGCACGGAAGCGAGCTTGAGCACGTTGACCAGGAAGTCGGTGAGCTCACGGGTCTTCGCGCCGAGCGCAAGGGCGCGGGCAAGCATCGCCGGATCGTCGCGAAAAAGGTCCGCATAATGCGTCTTGATCATACCCGTGCAGGACCCCGACGGCGCCACCAGGTAATCGTAGCCCTCGAATTCGCCGATCAGCTTGCTCGCCAGCGCAATCGCGCCCTTGCGG
>JALZAN010000001.1 GCA_030948365.1 Pseudomonadota bacterium | reverse complement strand
GTATACGCCCACCAGGGCTTCGCCGGACCGCCTTCGACGAAGCGCACCGCCGCGATGAATGTGTCGAGCAGGCAGGGATCGTGGCGAGCGCCCGTCAGTCGATTGAGGCGCTCGTAAAGCGCGTAGGGGTCCTTGCGCTTCAGCTGCGCTGGGCCACGAATGCCGAGCTCGCGAAAGGAGGCGGCGATGGACTTGCCGACGTTGGGCAGATCTTCGAGCACGACGACTTTCGAGCGGTCGATTCGCTGCATGCTCGTCACCTCCGATGATGCTCGGTTACCCTCGGCCACCCTTTATCGTTGCTTCGAACCAGTCCCACGGCAATCCCTTCGATCGCGAAAGCGGTCGTCCTCGGATCGACGATGATCGGCGCGAACGTGGCATTTTCGGCCATCAGCATGACATCGCGCCCATGCCGCTTGAATCGCTTGACCGTCACCTCGTCGTTCAGTCGCGCGACGACGATCTGTCCGGAGTGCGCCTCGCTCGTCTTGTGAACGGCAAGCAGGTCGCCGTCGACGATGCCGATGTCCCGCATGCTCGCGCCGCGCACCCGCAAGAGATAGTCGGCTCGCGGCGCGAAGATTTCCGGATCGATGCGAATATTGGCCTCGACATGCTCCGCCGCCAGGATGGGGCTGCCGGCCGCGACGTGACCGACAAGGGGCAGCGTGCCCTGCACCGGCTCGCCGCGAATTTCCTTGAGTCGCAGACCGCGCGACGCGCCGGGCACGATCTCGATCGCGCCCTTTTTGGCCAGCGCCTGCAGATGATCCTCGGCTGAGCTCGGCGTCGAGAATCCCAGCCCCAAGGCGATTTCTGCGCGCGTGGGCGGCATTCCGCGCGCCTCGAGGAAACCCCTAATCCAGTCCAGTATCTGCCGCTGGCGCGGCGTCAGCGGCGACGGGAAGTCAGCGCTTCGCATCAACAGTGGATCGCCGCCGTTCGCCGCGCGGCGCGCAGAGGCGCTTTTCCTGTTCAATACCGTACGGGGAGAAGCTGGCATCCGACTACCCATTGGATATACGGTAATCCCGAATTATAGCCGCGGACGCGGCGCAGTCAAGCGAGTCCATCGGGATCACAAGGAGACCGGCAAGGACGCGCAACCGGTATTCTCGAACGAGGCTTGTGTGCTTGACCGACGATGCGAGAAAGAGAACGGCCAGAGTCGCCGACTTCAGTTACGCTCTTCGCCTTTGCCGCTGCTCGCAAACGCACGCGCCAGTTCTTGCTTGGCTAGCCTTTCGGGGAAAGGAACCGTCGATGGATCCGAACGCCGTCCTCACCGCATGGGTCGCAATTGTACTAACGCTGCCGTTTTCGACCGCCGTCGCTCAAACTCCGGCGCCGAGTCCTCCAGGCGCCGCAGCCAGCGCGCCGCCGGAACCGGCGAAAAAGCCAACGACGCGAAAGGAGGCGCGGGTGCCGAAGGAAGGCGCCGACGCGCGGCTGTGTCTCGAACTTCCCACCGACCTCCTCGTCATCAGATGCGCCGAGAAATACCGCCTGGACAGACGCGACACCTGATCGCTGACGTCGCTTGCGTTACCGGCCTGGCGATCATCGACGCCATGCACCGCGCGGGGGCGCTTCAGCCGCTGTTGCGCAAACCCGCGGCGAGGCCGTTGATGGTCAAATGGATACCGTGCTTGATCCGCTCGTCGGTCTGGCCGGCACGATAGCGGCGCAGCAATTCGACCTGCAGGTGATTGAGCGGGTCGAGATAAGGAAAGCGATCGCGGATGCTTCGCGCGAGCGTCGGGTTGTCATGCAAGAGGCTTTCCTGTCCGGTGATCTCGTGCACCAGCTCGACGGTCCGTCGATGCTCCGCGGCAATCCTCGAAAAAATCTTCTCTCTTGTGGCGAGGTCCGGGACAAGGTCGGCGTAGCGCGACGCGACCGCGAGGTCGGTCTTGGCCAATACCATCGCCATGTTCGACATGACGCTCTTGAAGAATGGCCAACGCGCGACCATTTCGGAAAGCAGCGCCAATCCGTCGTGCCGGCCGGCGAGCCAGAGGTCGACCGCGGCGCCGAAGCCGTACCAACCCGGCAGCATCAGCCGGCATTGTCCCCAGCTGAATACCCAGGGTATCGCGCGCAAATCCTCGATTTTCGACGATGCGGTGCGCGACGCCGGCCGGCTGCCGATGTTGAGCTCGGCGATCTCGGCGATCGGCGTCGCCGCCCGGAAATAAGTGATGAACTCGGGCGTGTCGTAGACCAGCGACCTGTAGGCGGCGAGCGCGTGTGCGGCAAGCTCGGTCATCGCCGTATAGTAGACCGGCGCGCGATCGCCGATTTGCTCGGCGTCGAGCAGGCTGGCCTCCAGCGTCGCCGCCACCAGGGTCTCGAGATTGCGGCGCCCGAGATCGGGATCGGAATACTTGCTGGCGATGATCTCGCCCTGTTCGGTGATGCGCAGGCCGCCGGGCACACTGCCCGCGGGTTGCGCCAGGATCGCCTCGTAACTCGGGCCGCCGCCGCGTCCCACGGTCCCTCCCCGGCCGTGAAACAGGCGGAGCTTCAATCCCGACTCGCGAAATGCTTCGACCAGCGCCATCTCGGCGCGATAGAGCGCCCAATTGGCGGCGAGGTAACCGCCGTCCTTGTTGCTGTCGGAATACCCGAGCATCACTTCCTGCCAGCCACCGCGTCCGGCCAGCCATGCGCGGTAACGCGGCAGCGCGAACGCAGCACGCATGACCTCCGCCGATCGCTCCAGATCGTCGATCGTCTCGAACAGCGGGCTGATGTTCATTGCCAGCGCGTCACCGCGTAACAGCCCTGCCTCCTTCAGCAGCACACCGACTTCCAGCAGATCGCTGACCGATGCGCATTTGGAGATGACGTAGTTCGGCAATGCTGCGGGGCCGAAGCGCGCGTGTACTTCGGCCGCTGCGCGAAGGATCTCGAGCTCGGAGCCAGTGCGCGGCGAATACTCCAGATGCGCGGAAAACAGCAGGCGCGGCCCGCCGAGCTCGTCGACCAGCAGTGCGACCCGGTCGGCTTCGGCAAGCGTCGCGTAGTCGTCGGTGACGCCGGCACGCGCGAGAAGCTCGCCGACGACGCTTTCGTGCACGTCCGCGTTCTGGCGCAGATCGAGTACCGCGAGGTGGAACCCGAAAACCTCGACCGCGCGGATCAGCGGCTCGAGCCGGCCGGCACTGATGAGCTGCGCGCCATGGGTGGCCAGCGAGTCGCGAATGACCGACAGATCGGCCACCAGCTCGTCCGGCGTCGCGTAAGGCTCGAGCGCTGCCTGCGGCGGGCGCGGCGGAATGTATTGGGCAAGCTCGCGCGCCGTTGCGGCGACGCGCGCGTAAACGCCGATCAGCGCCTGCCGGTACGGCTCGTCCTGCCGGTGCGGATTCGGGTCCTGTCCCGCGGCGGCCAGGGCCATGAGCTGCGCCGTGGGGGTGACCATCCGCGTTGACAGCGAAAGCTCGCCCCCGAGGCAATGAATTTCGTCGAGGTAATGGGCGAACGCCACGAACGCCTGTGCGCGAGTGGCATAGCGCAATGTCTCGGCGCCCACGTTCGGATTGCCGTCGCGATCACCGCCGATCCACGAGCCCAGGCGCAGGAACGGCGGCAGGTGCAACCGATCGGGCATGCTCAAGCGAAGTCGCAGGTCCCGCTCCAGCGAGGCATAAAGCCTGGGCACCTCGCTCAGAAACGTGTAACGGTAATAAGCGAGACCGTTGTCGATCTCATCGTAGACGCGCAGCTTCGACAATCGCAGCATCGACGTCTGCCACAGCCCCAGGATTTCGCGATGAAGCCCGTCCTCGAACTCGTCCGATTCATCGGGGGTCAAGACAACGCGGTCCCGCCACTGCAGCAAACGCGCGATCTCGCGCTCGCTGTCGAGGATGCTCCGGCGTTGAACTTCGGTGGGATGCGCGGTGAGCACCGGGCTAACCAGCGCATCGTCGAACCATTGGGCAAGCGCGGCGGCGCCGACCTTCGCCTGGGCTACGCGATCGAGCGCATGCCGCAGGCTGCCGATCTGCGGTGCGGATTGGACGAGCGCATGCGCGCGACGCCGACGGTTCTGATGCACATCCTCGGCGATGTTGACCAGATGCGAGAAGTAGGAAAACGCGCGCACGACATCGAGCGCCTCGACCATCGGCAGCTCGTTGAGCAAGGCTTCCAGCTCGCGCTTAACCGAGGGCGCCTGTTCCGCGCCGGCGCGCCGAAAGCCGATCGCGGTCTGGCGGATGGCCTCGATGCGGGCGAAGCCCGGTTCGCCTGTCTGCGCCCGCAACACGTCGCCCAGGATCCGGCCGAGCAGCCGCGTGTCTTCCTTGAGCGGCAGGTCTTTGTCGGAAGCGGTATCCATGATGGACGAGGCTGGCGGGCGACTCGGTGCGTTGGCGCTTTCTGGCCCCCGGGCCGTGCGCCCCACCGATTGTAGCGACTTTCAGCGCGACATCGTCGCGCGGTGACGTCGCACCGCCGCGGTGCGCTACTTTTGCTCGAACGCGAGCTTGAGCTCCTGGGCGAGCTGCCAGACCGCGGACGCATACAGGCGGCTTCGGTTGTATCGGGTCAGCACGTACCAATTGTTGAACACGATCCAATAACTCGGCGCTGCGGCTTCCTCCAGCATCAACACGCCGACCGATTCGCCGGCCGGCAAGTCAACGTCGGCGATTCCGGCCGCGCTTGGTGGCGTTGCGACAGTGATCGCACGCTGCAAAGCGTCGCGCCGATTAGTCGGAAATCCCTCTCCGCTCACGCCCTCGTCCTGCCACGTTTGCATGGGCCTTCGTTCCGACAGGCCGCCATCGAGCGCGCTATCGACTTCAGCAAGGCGCATACCGTCGATGGTCGCCGGCTCCATCACCGGTCCGCTCGGCAGCCAGCCATGACGGGCGAGATAATTGGCGACGCTGCCGATGGCGTCGTCGACATCGCCCGCGAGATCCACCTTTCCGTCGCCGTCGTAATCGATTGCATACTCGCGCACGCTGCCGGGCATGAATTGCGGCAGCCCCTGCGCGCCGGCATACGAGCCCTTGGGCGCGAGCGGCGATACTCCCTGTTCGCGCGTGAGCAACAGGAACTGCTTGAGCTCATTGCGAAAGTACGCGCCGCGGCGCGGATAGTCGAAGGCGAGCGTCGTCAACGTATCGGCAACCCGATAGGGGCCGGTGTTGCGGCCATAGAAGGTTTCGACGCCGATGATGGCGACCACGATCTCCGCGGGTACGCCGAACTCCCGCTGCGCCCGCTCGAGCGTCGCGGCATGGTCGCGCCAGAACGCGACCCCGGCATCGATGCGAGCGGAGCTTACGAAGCGCGGTGCGTATTCGTACCATTTGAGGGGCGCGAGCACCGGCCTCGACATCGCGTCGACCACCGAACCCTGATAGCGTACCCTCGAAAAAAAGCGGCGCAGCGCGCGTTCGTCGAAACCGAAGTCGCGCGCCATTTCCTCGATGAAGGCATTGACGTCCTCGCGCCCGACATAGCTGGGAGGAACCGGCGACGGCGCCCTCGGAGCCGCCGCCGACGGAGCAGAAAGCATGATGAGCACGATCGCAGACGTCGCGGCGATCGCCAATCCGCGCATCACGGCAACGATCGTCGCGGGCACGCATGCTCGTGCAGGAATCAACGGTCGCTCGATCGTCGTCATGGGCGGCGAATGTTATCATCCGGCCCGCACGCGCTGAACGACGCTAGTTTGCGCTCCCGGTGACACAGCAGGCCCGCGCGCTCACTTGCGCCCTACTTGCGTCGCAAGCGCCCCATCGATGGCCTACCCATTCTTCCGCTCCCTGCTGTTCAAGTTCGACCCGGAGACGGCGCATGAGCTGGCGTTCGCGGGCCTCGACATCGCCAACGCGCTTGGGATCGCGCAAAGGACCGCGCAGCGCGTCAAGGCGTCTCCGATCAAGGTGATGGGACTCAAGTTCCCCAACCGTATCGGGCTCGCCGCGGGACTCGACAAGAACGCCGCGCACATCGACGGCCTGGCCACCTTCGGTTTCGGCTTCATCGAATGCGGCACGGTTACCCCACGACCGCAGCCGGGGAACCCCAGGCCGCGCATGTTTCGCCTGCCTGAGTCGGAGGCGCTGATCAACCGTCTTGGCTTCAACAACCACGGCGTGGATCAATTCCTGGACAACGTGATGCGGTCGCAATACGGCCGGCCCGGCGGAGGCGGCGGAATCCTCGGCATCAACATCGGGAAGAATTCCGATACGCCGAACCATCTCGCCGTCAACGACTATCTGACGTGTCTCCGCGCGGTGTATCCGTATGCGAGCTACGTCGCGGTGAACATATCGTCGCCCAACACCGAAGGCTTGCGCGAGCTTCAGGAAGGCCCCGCTCTGGAGAATCTGCTCGCCACCCTCAAGGCGGAGCAGACCAAGCTCTCGCAACGCCACAAGAAATATACGCCGTTGGTGGTCAAGATCGCCCCCGATCTTTCCACGACCGAGATCCGGCTGATCGCCGCGCTGCTGGTTCAGTACAAGCTCGACGGCGCGATCGCGACCAACACCACCGTGGACCGCGGCGCCGTCACCGGACAGCCTCACGCTGAGGAAAAAGGCGGATTGTCCGGGCCACCGTTGAGGAAGAAGTCGACCGCAGTCATCCGCATCCTTGCCAGGGCGCTCAATAAATCGCTTCCGATCATTGGCGTCGGCGGGATCATGTCGGGAGCGGACGCGGCGGAAAAAATTGCCGCGGGCGCAACGCTGGTGCAAATCTATACGGGGCTCATCTACAAAGGGCCGCCGCTGGTGGCCGAGATCGCCAGAGCGCTGGCGCCGCATCGCAAGTAGGCGCCTGCGGCGCGTCAGGCGGCGTGCGCCGGCGCGGCCTCGCCGAACTTCTCTTCCAGCTTGGCCATCATGCTGACAAAGGCGCGGTCGACCAGCGGCGCGGCTTCGACCAATCGCGCACGGTCGGTACGGAAGCGCTCGGCCAGCTCATCGGCGGTGAGCGATACCGCCTTCTGGCCCTGACGGTTAGTGAACAGATAGGTCCCGCGCAAGGGGCTGACCCAGGCCAGCTTGGCAAACGCGAGCTGGCCGTCCTCTCCTTCGAACTCGACCCACATGCCCCGCTCGAGGCTCCCCGCGACTTCGGCAAAGCGGTCCTGCAGCGGCTCCTCCACGGCCTCCGGCTCCGGCGCGGGCGCCGCCGGCGTCATCGCTTCGGCGAGCGCCAGCGCCTTGTTCGCCGTTTCGATATCGCCCTTGGCGGTTGCCTGCTCGGCGGCCGCAGTCGCCGCCTCCGCCACCGCCACGGTCGGCAGCGGCGACGACGCGAGGCTCGGCTTGACCGCGGCGGCGTGCGCCTCAACCAGGTTCGACATGAACCGCTCGCGCTCGCCGGCCTCCCACACGACGTTATGCAGACCGCCGTGAAGCTGCTTGAGCAGGTTACGCAGCATCGCTACCAGCTTCCTGCGATCTTCGGTCAGGCGCTTGGGCTGGACGCTCCACACCAGATCGTCAAGCGTCCCCAACGCCGAGTTCCATGCCTCGCTGTTCTCGCCTTCGCGAAGATAGAGCTGGGTGAGCGTGCCGATCCATTTGTCGCGGAGGAACGAAGCCAGAAAATTCGGCGTCGGAAACTCGCGCAGCCGTCGCTCGATTTCAGCGCTGGAGACCATCTGCGCGATTTCCTGCTGATCGCGCTCATTGATTTGGTCGGCGGTCGATTGGATGGTGAGATCGGCCGCTCTTTCCTCATCGTCAAGAAAGGTCTCCAGATCCTTTCGCAGCTCGTCGAACAGCGCGACGTTGTCGGTAAAGTCGTCGAGAATGCGACGAACGATCTGCTCGATCTTGCGGTACAGAGGGTCGTCCTGGCCCATGGTCGGCGACCAGCCGATGCCGGCCTCGGCCAGTGCATTGACCAGCAGCCGCGAAGGGTGCGATTTCTTGGAGAAGAAGGCGCCGTCGAGCATCGCCGCCTTCAGCACCGGGATCTGCAAGCGGCCGACCAGCGCCTTGATGCTGTCCGGAAGGTCGCGCGTCTCGAAAATAAAATCGAACAGCATCGCCACCAGCTCGATGGTCATGGCCTCGAGCTGGTTGGCGCGTGCGCCGATCGGAGACTCCTGCAAATCGCGCAGGACGTTGTGCATGTCCTGCTGCAGGCCTGCCACATGCAGCGGCACGCCGCCAAAATCGAACCCCGACTCGCCGTGCTGCAGCCTCCCGAGCGCGTCGCCGAGCTCAGGCGTGACCAGGATGCGCTGGCCGCCCATCTGGCCCATTTGCGCGATGGCGCCAGGGTTGAATGTGAACGGACCCGCCGGATAGCCGCCGCTCACCGAGGACGACCCGGCACCGTCCAGCGACGGTACCTGGACGCCGCCCGGCGGCAGGCCGGCGGGCATTTGCGCCGGGGCACGCATCGCCATGTTGGCGCCGACCAGGCGTTGCAACATCGCCATAAGATCGATCTCGGCGCCCGGCGCGGAGGACGCATCTGCCTTGCCGTCGCTCTTGCCGTCGCCGTGTACCGGCGAATGCGTGCGGCTGACCATCGCCCGGTGCTTGGGCAGGATTTTGAGGCCCTCGAGATGGCGGTTCAGATCGGCATAGATCGCATTGATATCGCCGAGCGAGGTCTGGTTGAGCTCCCTGAGAATCGTCAGTTTGATGCGGTCATCGCCGCCGATGCCGTGCAAGGCCCGGGTAAAGGCTTCAACGATGGTCGTCGGCGCCAGCGGATTGGTGTCGGTCTCCAGATCGGGCCGGCCGAGCAGAAAGCCGACGCCGCGATTGAGCTCCCTCAACTCGGTCTCGCACTGGTTCTCGACCACCCGGATGATGTTGCCGGAAAGCACCGATTCGTCCATGGCGGTGGTGTCCACCAGGGTGAGCTTCTTCACCTCGACCTGCGCGAAATGCTCCTTGGGCTCGACCTTGCCGCTCATGCGCTCATCGACCAGCCGGCGCAGGTGGGCCTCGAACTCGACCATCAGCTTGCTGCGTTCCTTGATCAGGACGGCGCGCGAATCGAGGCAAAGCGTCTGCTCTTCGCGGATGTCGGAACGGTCCGCACGCGCCATCAGGAGGTCCGCGACCCGGTCCAGCATGGATGAAAACGACAACAACAGCCGATGAATGGCAAGGTCCCGGCAGTCGCCGAGAATTCTGGCCAGATCCTTCGGTACCTGACGACGGATTGAACGTTCGCCGGAAGTCGTTGTAGTGCTCACCCTTACCCTTTTGCGGGATTTCGGAGCATGGCGCGGCTTGAGTTACCCTGCTCCCCGAATGCCGTTGCCGAAGCCCGTTTACGGCGTATGGGTCGGCAAGTTACTGTATCACGCGCGGTTTACGGGTGCCAATGTGAAAAATCACCATTTATCTGCGGCAAAGGTCCGTCCAGGCCTTTTCCAAACGTTTGTATGACACCGGCTGAGGCGTCCTGAGTTCCTGGGCAAAAAGGGACACCTTCAGTTCTTCGATTTGCCAACGAAAGGCCTCCAGGTCCGGGTCCGCGTTGCCGGCCGCGGCGTTGGCATAGCGACGCTGCAGATAGCGATGCCAGAAGTCGGCGACCGCATGCGCATCTTTGGCATCTCGCGCCGGATTTTCGGAATACTTCGCAAGCCGCCGCTCGAGCGCCTTGAGGTATCGCGGCAGATGAACGAGCTGGGACCATGGTGTCGCGCACAGGAAGCCCGGATACACCAGGGCATCGCGTTGCGCCCGCAGGTCTGTCCCCAGGCGGGCCTGCGCACCGGGAAGGGCGGCGAGGCGCTGAGAAAGGGCGTGATACTCGACGGCGATGGTGCCAAGCAGCCGAAATGCGCCCTCGGCGACGGCGGGAAGACGCACCCGTGCGCGCTTGACCTGCTCGGCGTAGGCGATCTCCGATCGGGGCAGCGCATCGTCGCCGATGAACGCGCGGTCGCAAATCGCGGCCATAGTGTCGGACAGCAAGGCGTCGGTGGGAATCGCCGTCTTGAGCATCAGGGCGGCCTGGGCGAATCCGGGCGGCTGCTTCTCCCATCTCTGCAGCGCGTCCTTGAACTGCCGCCTGAGCAGGCGCAGAAGGGCGGCGCGGGTCGAGACTTCGGCCGCGCGCTGGGTATCGAGCAATTTGAGCGAAACGCTCTCGCCCTGCTCGACGAGCGCGGGATAACCGGTGAGTCTCCTTCCTTCGCGGTCGACCGTCAACGATTGCGGCAGATCGCCGAAGTCCCAGGTCCGGATGTCGGCGCGCTCGAATTCGGGATCCGCGGCGGAGAAGCTCAGTTGCGCCGCTTCGCCGAACTGCGCTTTAAGCGCGGGCAAATCGCGGCCGCTGCCGAGCTCGCGGCCGTTGGCGTCGACGACACGCACGTTGACGCAGAGGTGCGGCGGAAGCTCGGCGCCTTTCCACACGTCCGCGGGCAGGGTCGCGCCGAGACGCTCGGCGCAGAATGCGCGCAAGACCTCGCTCAGCTCCGTAACGTCCGCGGTGTCGCCGGACTGGGCCGGCGGTCCCGTCGCCGCACTTGCCTGGAGAAACGCGGTCACGAGTTCGGGCATCGGGGTCAGCCGCTGACGCCAGGCTTTGGGCAACGCTTTCAGATACCAGGTCAGCTTTTCGCGGACCATCCCCGGCACCAGCCACGACAATCGCGTCGATTCGACCTGGTTGAGGAGCGCCAGAGGGACGGTGAGCGTCAGGCCGTCCAGGGGGTGATCCGGCGCGAAGCGATATTTGAGCGCTAACCGCACGCCGGCCATTTCCAGATGCTCCGGATACAGCACCTCGGTGACGTCGGAAGCGCCGTGGCGCATCAGCTCTTCCCGGGTCATGAACAACAGCCGCGGCTGGTCGCGCTCCGCATCGCGGCGCCAACGCTCGAACGACGCCGCCGAGCAAATATCGGCTGGAATGCGTGCGGCATAGAACGCGTAGATTGTCTCGTCGTCGACCAGAACGTCCTGGCGGCGAGTCTTGTGCTCGAGCTCGGCGATGTCTTCGACCAGCTTGCGGTTATGATCGAAAAACGACGTCTTGGCGGTCATCTGCGCTGACGACCCGGTTGAATCCCGAGATGGCGATCGTGCTGCGGCCGCGCGTGCCGGCTGCGGCGTCCATCCGCCGGCAACCAGCGCTTCGCGCAGAAAGACCTCGTGTGCGCTCGCAGGGTCGACCCTGCCATAGGACACGCGCCGCCGTGGCACGAGCGTGAGCCCGTACAGGCTAACGCGCTCGGCGCCGACGACTTCGCCGCGCGCGGCGTCCCAGTGAGGATCGAAGTAGGTCCGGTCGACGCGGTCGCCCGCAACCTGCTCGATCCACTCCGGGTCGACGCTTGCGGCCCCGCGCGCATACAAGCGCGTGGTCTCGGTCAGCTCCGCCGCGAGCACCCATTTCGGTGGCTTCTTGGCCAGTCCCGACCCAGGGTGCAGCATGAACCTGATCCCGCGCGCGCCGAGGTATTCGCTCGACACCGCGTCGGCCTTGGTTCCGATATTCGACAGCAGCCCTTCCAGCAGCGCTCGATGAATCGTCGCGTAGCGTGCCGCGTCGACCGCGGCGGGAAGCGCGTCGTTCCATTTCCAGCCAAGCTCCGCAACCTGGTCGCTTAGCTGCCGGTGCAGGTCCCGCCATTCGCGCAGGCGCAGGTAGGACACGAAATGCGCGCGACAGCGCTCGACCAGCCGCCGATGCGGCAGCGTTTCAGCAAGCGCGTCGGTGAAGAATTGCCAGAGCGCGATCAGGCTCAGGTAATCGGAACGATCGTCGCGAAAGCGGAGGTGGGCCTGGTCCGCCGCCTGCCGTTTTTCCATCGGCCGATCGCGCGGATCGGGCACCGCCATGGCGCTTGCGATTACCAGTATCTCCGCCAGGCAGCCGGCCTCCTTCGCGGCAAGAATGATCCGCCCGATCCGCGGGTCGACCGGAAGCTTCGCAAGCTCTCTACCGAGCGGTGTCAGAGCAAGGTGCGCGTCGACCGCGCCGAGCTCCTGCAACAGTTGGTAGCCGTCGGCGACCGCTCGCGGACTCGGCGGCTCCGGAAACGGAAAGGAGGCGACCTCGCCCAGGTCGAGCGACGCCATGCGCAGGATCACCGCGGCCAGCGACGAGCGAAGGATCTCCGGCTCGGTGTAGCGGGGCCGCGCGGCGAAATCGGCGGCCTCGTAGAGGCGCACGCAGACCCCGGCGGCAACGCGACCGCAGCGACCCGCGCGCTGGTTGGCGGCGGCCTGCGACACCTTTTCGATCTGCAGCAGCGTCACCTTGTTGCGCAGCGAATAGCGCTTGATCCTCGCCAGCCCCGAATCGATCACGTAGCGGATTCCGGGCACGGTAAGAGAAGTTTCAGCGACGTTGGTGGCGAGAACGATCCGCCGACCGCGGCTGGGGGCGAACACCTGTTGCTGCTGCTCTACCGACAGGCGCGCGAACAGCGGCAGGATCTCGAGCGACGATGCATACGGCCGCCGCGCCAGGTCACGCGACAAGAGCTCGGCGGTCTCGCGGATTTCGCGCTCGCCGGGCAGGAATACCAGGATGTCGCCAGGGCCCTCGCGCCAGATATCCTCCGCCGTCGAGACGATGGCCTCTTCGAGCGCCTCTTCGTCGTCGACTTCGTCCTGGCCGGCCGGATCATCGCCGGCGCCCAACGGACGATAGCGCACCTCGACCGGAAACATGCGCCCTTCGACATCGATCACCGGCGCGCTGGTCGTTCCATCGCCGAAATGGCGCGCGAAGCGGTCGGCATCGAGCGTCGCCGAGGTGATGATGAGCTTGAGGTCGGGTCGGCGCGGCAGCAGCTGCTTGAGGTACCCCAGAAGAAAATCGACGTTGAGGCTACGCTCGTGCGCCTCGTCGATGATGATGGTGTCGTACGCCGCAAGCAAGCGGTCCGACTGTGTCTCCGCCAGCAGGATGCCGTCGGTCATCAGCTTGATGTAGGCGTCGCGACGCGTCTGGTCGCTGAAGCGAACCTTGTAGCCGACGATGTCGCCCGCCGGCGTGCCGAGCTCCTGCGCGATCCGCGCCGCGACGCTGCGCGCGGCAATACGCCGCGGTTGCGTGTGGCCGATGAGGCCGCGCACGCCGCGCCCGTGCTCGAGGCAGATCTTCGGCAACTGCGTGGTCTTGCCCGATCCGGTCTCGCCGCAGACGATGATCGTCTGGTGCGCGCGCAATGCTTGCGCGATGTCGTGGCGGCGCGCGGACACCGGCAGCTCCGGCGGATAATCGATCGGCGGTATGCGCGCCGCGCGACGCAAGGCGCGCTCGCGCGACGCGGCGACGACGCGCGAGACGCGCTCGATCTCGGCCGCACTCGCGCCCTTCCTTCGCAATCGATCGATGCTTCGCGCAACCGGCGCGTAATCGGCGATCATGCCTTCGCCCAGCTCGATGAGCAGGCGATCGATGGCGGCGTTGGATTGCATTTCGGGCACTCGCTTCGGGGCGGCATTCTATCGCGGCGCAGCTTCGCCCGGGTTATGATGGCCATTCTCCCGACTACGGAGTCTCCGCCATGCTGCGCTCGCTCGTTCTCACCCTTGCCCTGACCACGCTCAGCCTCGGGGCGCTCGATGCCAAGACGCTCCGCTGGGCCGGACGCGGTGACCTGCAGACCACCGATCCGCATTCGCAAAACGAGAACCTCACCAACAACATCAACATCCTGGTCTACGAGCCGCTGCTGCTGCGCACCAAGACGCTGGGGCTCGCGCCCGCGCTGGCCACCTCCTGGCAGCAGCTCAATCCCACGACGTGGCGCTTCCACCTGCGCTCCGGCGTCACGTTTCACGACGGCACGCCGTTCACCGCCGACGACGTCGTGTTCTCGTTCGAGCGTGCGCGCGCCGACACCTCGCAGCTGCGCGTGTACTCCAACGCCTCGGGCGTTCCGAAGAAAGTCGACGAGCTGACGGTCGATTTCACCACCAACGGCCCCAACCCGATCGAGCTCGAGCACATCAACACCATCAACATCATGAGCCGCGCATGGTGCGAGAAGAATCGCGCGACCAAGCCGCAGAATTACACCCAAAAAGAGGACATGATCACCGCCCATCAGGCCAACGGCACCGGGCCGTACATGCTCAAGTCGCGCGAGCCCGACATCAAGACGGTGCTGACCAAGAACCCGAACTGGTGGGGCATCAAGGAAGGCTGGTTCGAAGGCAACGCGGACGAAGTGATTTACCTGCCGATCGTTTCCGACGCAACACGGGTGGCGGCGCTCATTTCCGGCGAAGTCGATCTCATCAACGACCCTCCACCGCAGGATGTGCCGCGATTGAAGCAGGATCCGAACATCAAGGTGCTCGAGGGATCCGAGAACCGCATCGTGTTCATCGGCATGGATCAGAAGCGCGACGAGCTTCTGTATTCCAGCGTTAAGGGCAAGAACCCTTTCAAGGACAAGCGCGTGCGGCAGGCGCTTTACCAAGCGATCGACATCGACGCCATCAAGGCCAATACCATGCGCGGCCTATCGCAGCCGTCAGGCGCGCTGTTGCCGTCTCCTTCGCAGACCACCCCGGAGCTTGAGAAGCGGCTTGCCTTCGATCGCGCCAAAGCCAAGCAGCTGATGGCCGAAGCCGGGTACGGCGACGGATTCGAAGTGACGCTCGACTGTCCCAACAATCGCTACGTCAACGACGAGAAAATCTGTCAGGCGCTGGCGGCGATGTGGGCCCAGATCGGTGTCAAGGTCAACGTCAACGCGATGCCGCGCGCCAATTATTTTCCCAAGCTGGAGAAGACCGACACCAGCATGTACATGCTCGGCTGGGGCGGCGGGACGACCGACGCCATCTTCATTCTCCAACCCGTGCTGTCGAGCTACAACAGCAAGGGAGACGGCGACTACAACTATGGCCGTTACACCAACCCGAAGCTCGACGAGCTGGTCGCCAAGATCAAGGTCGACATGAGTCCCGACGTCAGGCTCAGGGAAATTCGCGACGCGCTGGCGGCGCACAACGCCGAGATCAACCATCTGCCGCTACATCGGCAAGTCATTCCCTGGGCGGCGCGCAGCAATGTTACGGCAGTGCACCGTGCCGACAATCAGGTCATGCCGTACTGGGTGAAGCTCCAGTAGCGCCGCGGACGAGACTGTCATGGCCGGCGATCAGTCGGCGGCGACCGGCACCGCGGCCGGCGCGCCGGGGCGGAGCAGATACCGCGTCACCGCCCAGGCCAGGCCAAGCGCGGTTGCGCTGGCAATGAGCGCCAGCAACACCGCCCGGGCGCTGTGCTTTTGTACCGCGTCGTCGATCGATCCGACGACCAGCTGCACCGCGATCAGCGCCGGCGCAACGCGAAGATCGAAGCGAAGGACGGTGGCGTAGATCAGGATCGCCAACGCGCCGCCGACCACTCCCGCGGCGATGACGTCGATCCATTGATCGGCGTTGGCGCCCACGATTGCTGCTTGCGCGAGCACCAGCACCAGGACGCCGAGCGCGCGACGACGCGTCCATCCCGCGGTCAGACGATCGATCCAATAGAGCATGATCACCGTGACCGTCATCACCATCAGACCGGAGGTCAGCGTTCCTGAGATCCGTCCCAGCCACGGCACCCACAGCTCCTCGACCTTGTACGTGGGCCAGGACGGAGCCATGTCGGGAGAAAGGCGACCGAGCAGCGCCTCGACTCCCAACACGAACAGCGCCGCGCCGGCACCGCGGATCCAGAGCGCCGACTGGGTGAGCGTCGGGTCGACATGCGCGCGCGCAGCGTGCGAGGCGACACCGGCGAGAAGCCCGCAGAGCAGCGCCGATAGCACCGTGGTCAAGCCCGTTCCCGCGAGATAAACGCTAACCTGTGTCGCCACCGGCTCGGTGGTCGACAGCCGCATGCCGAGCAGCGGCCATTGATTGATGGTGTTTGCGCTTGTCGCCAGCAGCATGATCGCGGCCGCGATCCAGAACGCGCGCCGATCGAAACGTCCGCGGCTCCAGGCGACGATCGAAGCGATCAGCGCCGCCACGACCACGACGACGATCGCCATCGCAATCATGTTCTTTGCCACGGCGAGCCGTCCCCCGCGATCGGTTTCGGCGCGCTGCCACGCTTCCGGAACGAAGACGTAGCGTCCCGAGCTGACGACTTCGTCTCCCGCGATGTCGACGCCGACCCGCGCTTCGCCGCCGACGCCGGCGTCGACGCGCGGATCGGAATAGGTAAATCTCCAGTCGTTGCGGGCCGGCTGCGGGTCATCCTTGACCGACACTTCGCGCAGCAGCTCGGGGTCGAGCCCGAACCGTTGCGCGATTTCCTTGCGGGCGATAACTCGCGCCTGATCGCGCGACAGCTTGGCTCCCGGCTGCCGCTCGGGCAACTGGTGGCGCACCTGCCTGACCGCGCCGTCTCCGGCCACTGTGACACGCCACTCCTCCGAGCGGTCGACGACATCGCCGCCTTCGAACCGTGCGTACCTGACCTCCCACAGCGGCGGCGACAGCCAGTTTCCTACCAGCCGCGAGTACGCGTCGTGCCCGCCTTCGCGCCACACGAACTTGTGCCACAGCCAGGCTCCGTCCTCCGACGCGAGCCGGGTTCCCGCCGCCTGCTTCCATTCGGGGCCAAGCTTGACACCGCGATTCCGGAGCGCTTCGTCGGCCGCCGCTTCGGCTCGCGCGCGGTCGATTTCCAGCGGCGGCGCGTCGCTGTGAAAGTCGCCGCCGAAGACGATCGCCAGCAATCCCGCAGCGCCAAGCGCGGGCAGCGCGCGCTGGACCAGCGCCGTCCAGCGTCCCGCGTCGGCGCGAATGCGCGCCACGACCGCATCGGCGGTGGCGATGCCGGCGCGCCAAGCGCCGTTGCGACATGCCTCCGGCAATTGGAGCCACCGACCGGCGCGAAAGCGATGCAGGACGATGATGGCAAGCGGCACGAGCCCGGCGGCGAGAACCAGCGTCTGATTGAAGCCGCTGCCCGAGCCGTCGACCAGGAACACCGGTATCGACATCAGCAGCAGGTCGAAGACGGCGTGAAGAATCACCGTCGTCAGCAGGCCGAAGCGCAGGAAGATAAGCCCCCAGATGAATGCCGGCAGGACCAGCTCGACCAGCCGCGAGTAGGCCGGAAATCCCGGGTAGTTTGCGTGCGCGGCGCCGAAGATGACCGCCTGCAGCACCAGCGCCAGCCCGATCAGCATTCGGCGATGACCGAAGCGCGAGCCGATCAGCGCCGCAATCGACAGCGGCACCGCGCGAAACAGGCATTCCTCCATGAAACCGGCCTGCAGCGCCATGCCGATCGGTCCCAGCGCAGGCAACGCGCTGCCGAGGATGTTCGGATCGGTCAGCGACTCGGACGGCTGCCACCATCCGAGATAGCGATTGGTCACGAAATAAAACGCCGCTATCAGCGCCAGCTCGATGGGAACAAAGAGGTAGCCGCCAAGCGTCCGGCCAAGGATGGAGGGCGTGGGCGCGGCTTCGCGCGACCAGGCGCGCCAGAGTTGCGGATGACCGGGAAACGCCCGCCGCGACAATCCTTCCGCAGCCATGAACACCAGCGCCAGGGCCAGCGAGCCGCCGATAAATACCAGCAGCGCGATTCCGAACTGCGCGCCCCAGAATACCCAGACCGGCTGTGCCGTATCGTAGGAGAACCACGCCTGCGGCGCGTTGAAGAGCAGCGCCAGCGCGTTGATTCCGGCGACGATCGCGCCGGCGATCAGCGCTTGCTTCCACAGGAGGCCGTGTCGCCGCAGCAGCCATAAGGTGCCGATGATGCAACCGACGATTCCATAAAGCGCGGCCGCGGCCAGCGATGCGACCTTGGCGATCAGCTCGTTGGTCGATCGCATCTCCTGAAAGCGCAGGTTGAACGCCGCCGGCACATAGACATAGTGCGAGACTTCGCTCAGGCGGTCGCCGGCAACGCCGAGCCGCAACCGGAAACGTCCGTCGCCAAGCTGTTCCTGTACGCGCTCATAGACGAAGCTGTGATCGACGCGGCCGGCGGATCGACGCACGTCCGATTGCTCGAGCAGCTTGTAGGGCGTCAGGTCGATCGCCCAGTCCGCGCCAGCGCGCAGTTCGGCGATGGAACGCGCCGCACCGGCATCCAGCGCGGCGCCGGGCTCGGCCTCGGGAACCTTGAGCTGAAATCCATACGGCGAACCGTCCGGCCTGAAGCGCACGCGCAGCTCGGCGGTCTCACCCGCCTTGAACAGGCGCACTTCCCACCAGTATGGCGAATAGACCGTTCCCGTCAGCAGCTCGGCGAATTTGGACTTGCCGCCGGCATCGAGCTCGACGAAGTTCTGGGTCGTGCCGTCGTGGTTGAATAACGCCGCGCGATGCGCATCGACCGGCGCGAGGTCGAGCTTGCCGGCAAGCGCGCTCGCGCGGTCGAGCGCATCGTCGCGCGTCATCTTGACGTCGAGTTTGATCAGCGGCAGCACCTGCGGGAAAAAGCGCCACGCGAACACGGCCGACAACGCCGACACAACCGCGAACGCGATCCAGAATGCGGGCTTGCGCGTGATTTCAATCATCGTGAAGGAATGCCGCGTGCCGGCGTGCTACACGCCGCGGAATGCGTGACTGCTTTTCGATCGGGCAGCGGCCGCTGCGCACCCAGCACGCTGAAGGCTGGCGGGACATTGTCCACCGCTGCGCAAGCACGGCGAGTGGCACCGCGTCAGCTCCCACGCACAGGTCAGTCGACCGCCTTGACCAGATCCTCGACGACCTTCTTCGCGTCGCCGAACACCATCATCGTCTTGTCCATGTAGAACAGCGGATTGTCGAGGCCGGCGTAGCCGGACGCCATCGAGCGCTTGTTGACGATCACCGATTTCGCCTTGTACGCCTCGATGATCGGCATGCCGTAGATCGCGCTGCCCTTTTGCTCGGCGAGGGGATTGACGACGTCGTTGGCGCCGAGGATCAGCGCGACATCGGCTTGCGGGAATTCGCTGTTGATGTCCTCCATTTCGAATACCTGGTCGTACGGTACTTCGGCCTCGGCCAGCAGCACGTTCATGTGACCGGGCATGCGGCCGGCGACTGGATGGATGGCGTATTTGACCGTTACTCCCTTGGCCGTCAGTTTCGCGGCGAGCTCCTTCACCGCGTGCTGCGCACGCGCGACCGCGAGGCCGTAGCCAGGAACGATGACCACCGTGTCGGCGTTCGACAAAAGAAAAGCTGCGTCTTCGGCGCTGCCCGACTTGACCGGTTTCTTCTCGCCATCGGCCGCCGCCTCGCTGGTCTCGCCGCCGAAGCCGCCGAGAATCACGCTGAAGAACGAGCGGTTCATCGCCTTGCACATGATGTACGACAGGATTGCGCCCGAGGAGCCGACCAGCGAGCCGGCGATGATCAGCATCGGGTTATCGAGCGAAAATCCGATTCCCGCCGCGGCCCACCCGGAGTAGCTGTTCAACATCGAGATGACGACCGGCATGTCGGCGCCGCCGATGGGAATAATGAGCAAAAAGCCGAGCAGGAACGCGAGCGCGCACATGATGATGAACGGCATCCACTGCGCGTCCGGCGGCGCCAGGCAAAACCAGACGCCGAAGCCGATCATCGCCAGGCCGATCGCGAGGTTGACGAAATGCTGGCCCTTGAAGGTGACCGGCGCGCTGCGGATCCGTCCCGAGAGCTTGCCGAACGCGATCACCGACCCCGAGAACGTGATCGCACCGATGAAGGTTCCGATGAAGAGCTCGAGCTTGTGGCCAAACGTGATCGGGACGTCGAGTCCCATCGCCTCTGGATTGTTGACTGCCGCGACGGCGATGAACACCGCGGCAAGGCCGACCAGCGAGTGCATCGCGGCGACCAGTTCCGGCATCTGCGTCATCTGCACCCGGCGCGCTACTATCGCGCCGATGGTGCCGCCGACCGCCATGCCGCCGAGGATCGGCAGCACGTTCTTGCTCCGCGAATAGACCAGCGCCAGCGTGACCAGCAGGGCGATCGCCATGCCGACCATGCCATAGAGGTTGCCCTTGCGCGCGGTGTGGGGACCCGAAAGACCTTTGAGCGCGAGGATGAAGCTCACCGCGGCGACGAGATACCAGAGTGCGAGTTGGTTGGCGCTCATGGTCTCCCCTTACTCCTTGGCCGCGCCGGCTCTTGGTTCCTTCTTCTTGAACATGTCGAGCATCCGCTGCGTCACCAGGAAGCCGCCGAAAACGTTGATCGACACCAGGGTCACCGCGGCCACGCCGAGCCAGCCGCCCCAGTCGAGGTCAGCGGCGCCGGCGGCAAGCATCGCGCCGACCAGGATGATGCTGGAGATGGCGTTGGTCAGCGACATCAGCGGCGTGTGAAGCGCCGGCGTCACGCCCCAGACCACGTGGTAGCCGACGAAGATCGCCAGCACGAAAACAATGAGGTTGATGACGATCGGATCAACGCCTGCGGTCATAATCTCTCCTTTGCTGTCATCCTAAGGCGATGCGAAGGATCGCGTCTCAGGCTCTCACGGTCATCTGCCCGCCCTCGCATACGAGCGTCGCAACGATGATCTCGTCGTCCTTCGGCACGGTGAATTCGCCAGTCTTGGCGTTAAGCGAGAGCGCGAGGAAGTTGAGCACATTGCGCGCGTAAAGTGCGCTCGCATCGGCCGGAACACGCGCCGGCAGGTTGACGAAACCGACAATCCTGACCCCGTTCTTGGTTGCGATGTGGTCGGCTTCGGTACCCTCGACGTTGCCGCCCTGCTCCGCGGCCAGGTCGACGATCACCGCGCCAGGTTTCATTGCCGCAACGGTATCGGCGCGGATGAGCTTGGGCGCGGGACGCCCCGGAATGAGCGCGGTGGTGATCAATATGTCAATCGCCTTGCAACGCTCGGCGATGATGCCTGCCTGACGCGCCATCCATTCGGGTGGCATCGGTCGCGCATATCCGCCGACGCCTTCCGCGATTTTTTTTTCCTCGTCGTTGGCGTAAGGAACCTCGACCCATTTCGCGCCCAATGACTCGACCTGATCTTTCACCGATGGCCGCACATCCGACGCTTCGATTACCGCGCCGAGCCGCTTCGCCGTCGCAATTGCCTGAAGACCGGCGACACCCACGCCGAGGATCAGGACGCGCGCCGCCTTTACCGTGCCGGCGGCAGTCATCAGCATCGGCATGAACCGTCCGTAAATATTGGCGGCGATCATCACCGCCTTGTAGCCCGCGATATTGGCCTGCGATGACAGAACGTCCATCGATTGCGCGCGGCTGATTCGCGGCAGACGCTCGAGCGCGTATCCGGATACGCCGGAATCGGCGATCGACTTTATCGCGGCGGTGTCATACGGGTTGAGCAGCCCGACCAGCAGCGCCCCGCGCTTGAGCTTGGGTAGCTCGTTGTCGGTTGGTCCGCGAACTTTGAGCACGATGTCGGCCCCGAAGGCGTCAGCCGCGCTGCCCACGCGCGCGCCCGCGGCCTGGAAATCAGCGTCGGGGATGCTTGCGTGCGCGCCTGCCCCGGTTTCGACGACGATCTGATGCTTGCCGCTGGCGGCGAGCTTCTTGACGGTCTCGGGCGTGGCCGCGACGCGTGTCTCGCCGGTGCGCGTCTCACGCGGAATGCCGATGATCATTGCGATCGCTCCCTACATCAGTCTCGTTCTTCGGCGGCTATCTTGCCACAAAAGGCTCCGCATCCGCATCGCGGGGATCACCCGATCGCGTCCGCAATCGCCTTTCCCAGCGTCGACGTGGTCGCGCTGCCGCCAATATCGGGAGTCCGCGGCGCGCTTCGGTCGGCAAGCACCCGCTCGATCGCGCTCACCACCGCCGCCGCGGCGGCCGGGTGACCGAGGTGCTCGAGCATCAGCGCCGCCGACCAGATCTGGCCGATGGGATTGGCGATTCCCTTGCCCGCGATATCCGGCGCCGACCCGTGAACCGGCTCGAAGGTCGACGGAAAAATACGCTCGGGATTGATGTTCGCCGCCGGCGCGATGCCGATGGTCCCGCACACCGCGGGACCCAAGTCGGAGAGAATGTCGCCGAAGAGATTGGAGCCGACCACCACGTCGAACCAATCGGGATGCTGCACGAACTGCGCGGTGAGAATATCGATGTGGAACTGATCGGTTTTGATACCGGGATATTGCGCGGCCATCGCCTTGAAACGCTCGTCCCAGTACGGCATGGTGATCGAAATGCCGTTCGACTTGGTGGCTGAGGTCACGTGCCTGCGCGGACGCGTGCTGCCGAGCTCGAACGCGTACTTGAGAATTCGGTCGACGCCGGTGCGGGTGAAGATCGTCTGCTGAAAAACGGTTTCCCGATCGGTGCCGTCGAACACGCGCCCGCCGACCGACGAGTATTCGCCCTCGGTGTTCTCGCGCACCACCACGAAATCGATGTCGCCTGGGTTGCGGTTGGCCAGCGGCGACGGAATGCCCGGCATCAGCCGGCAGGGGCGCAGATTGACGTACTGGTCGAAACGCCGCCGCCACTGAATCAGCGATCCCCAGAGCGAGACGTGGTCGGGCACCGATGCCGGCCAGCCGACGGCGCCGAAGAAGATCGCCTCGTGGCGGTGAATCTGCTCGAACCAGTCCTCCGGCATCATCCGGCCGTGCTTGACGTAGTAATCGCAACTCCATGGGAGCTCGTCCCATTGGAAAGCGATGCCGAACTTCTTGCCCGCGGCCTCGAGCGCGCGAACGCCCTCGGGGACGACTTCCTTGCCGATGCCGTCGCCGGGGATGACGGCGATGCGATGCGATTTAGCCATGACAGTTGCCGGAATGGCCTCGAGAAAAAATCGGGAAACTTTTCGATCGCGACTGCCGCATAGTGTAACTTAACGGGTCGCAAAGCCCGCCCGCGGCCGCTACCCGATGAATCCTGAAATCGCCTGGCAGTGGAGTCGGTTCGCCGATCTCGCGCCGCATGCGCTTTATGCGGCGCTGCGCGCTCGCAGCGAAGTATTTGTCGTCGAGCAGCGCTGCGCCTTTCTCGAGCTCGACAACGCGGACCAGGATGCGTGGCACTTGCTGGGCTGGGTCGAGCGTGGAGGCACGAAGGTGCTGGCCGCGTATCTGCGGCTTCTCGAGCCCGGGGCCCGATTCGCGGAGGCGTCCATCGGGCGCGTGCTGACCACTTCGGAATTCCGGCGGAGCGGCGCTGGACGAGCGCTGATGTGCGAAGGCGTGCGAAAATCCGCGGAGCTGTATTCGGCGCACGGCATTCGCATCGGCGCCCAGCGTTATCTCGAGAAATTCTATGGAGCGTTCGGCTTCATGCCCGCGTCCGACCCTTACCTCGAGGACGGCATTGCGCACATCCAGATGTTGCGACCGGCCGACGCGGCGCAGTAGCCCAGGCGGCCCGCGGCGGGCGCGATGCGCGTCTTTGCGCTATGATCCCGCCCTCGCGTTGAAGCATAGGCGATGAAACAAACCTTTCTCGATTTCGAGCAGCCCATCGCCGATCTGCAGGCCAAGATCGACGAGCTGCGCTATGTTCACGAAGATTCCGCGGTGGACATCTCCGACGAGATCAACCGGCTCACCAAGAAAAGCCAGCAGCTGACCAGGGAGATCTACAGCAAGCTCTCCTCCTGGCAGATCGCGCAGGTTGCCCGCCACCCGCAGCGGCCGTACACGCTTGATTACATCGCCGGCATCTTTACCGATTTCCACGAGCTGCACGGCGACCGCAGCTACGGTGACGATCAGGCGATCGTCGGCGGCATGGCGAGATTCAACGGCGCGGCCTGCATGGTGCTCGGTCACCAGAAGGGGCGCGACACCAAGGAAAAAATCCATCGCAACTTCGGCATGCCGCGGCCGGAAGGCTATCGCAAGGCACTACGGCTGATGAAGCTCGCGGAAAAGTTCGGGCTGCCGTTGTTCACGCTGGTGGATACGCCGGGAGCGTTTCCCGGCATCGGTGCCGAGGAGCGCGGTCAAGCGGAGGCCATCGGCCGCAATCTCTACGAAATGGCGGGATTGAAGACGCCGATCATCGTCACCGTGATCGGCGAAGGCGGCTCGGGAGGTGCGCTCGCGATCGCCATCGGTGACCTGACGCTGATGCTTCAGTACGCGACCTACTCGGTGATCTCGCCGGAGGGCTGCGCCTCGATCCTTTGGAAATCGGCGTCGCACGCCGAGGAAGCAGCCGAAACGCTCGGCATTACCGCGCCGCGGCTCAAGACGCTCGGCCTGATCGACAAGGTCGTCAACGAGCCGCTCGGCGGCGCGCACCGCGATCACGCAGCGATGATGGTGACGCTGAAAAAGGCGCTGACCGACGCGCTGCGGCAATCGCAGGAGCGACAGCTCGATGAGCTGCTCGAGGCACGCGAGGACAAGCTTCTGGGCTACGGCAAGTTCAAGGAACTCGCCGCCGGCTGACCAGCGCGACCGTTTGTCAACTCGCGGCGCACCCGAGATGCCTTCGCCCCCGCCCCACTCTCGCAGGGAGACGGAAGCATCGACGCCTGCCGTCTCGAAAATGGCCAGGCCGGCGCCCGGTGCGACATCACCCGACCCGCTCGGCGAAGGTTTCGTTGTCGTCGTCGCAGCGGTCGAGGACGCGCTCGACGCGTTCCTTCCCGGCCGTGCACGTATTGCGGTGGCGATCTCCGGAGGCGTTGATTCGATGGTCCTGCTCGACGCGCTGGCGCAGGTCGCGAAGGAGCGGCCGATCGAGCTTTCGGCAGTGCACGTTAACCATGGGCTGTCCGCCGCCGCCGACGACTGGGCGCGCTTTTGCACCGAGCGCTGCGCATCGTTGGGCATCCCGCTGAGCGTGCGCCGAGTGCGCATCACGCGCGCTCCCGGCAAAAGTCTCGAAGCGCTGGCCCGCGCGGCGCGATACGAGCAATTCATGGCCTGTCAGGTCGACGCCGTCGCGCTCGCGCACCACGCCGACGATCAGGCGGAAACGGTGCTGCTGCAAATGTTGCGCGGCGCCGGACCCCGTGGATTGTCGGCGATGCCTGCGTTTCGACGCGGGACTCCGGCCCTGCTGCGGCCGCTTCTTTCGCTGACGCGCAAAACGATTGCCGCCTACGCCGCGTCGCGCGGGCTCGCATGGATCGAGGATGAGAGCAATCGCGACACCAAGCACCGCCGCAATTTCCTGCGCCAGGAAATCTCGCCCCGTCTCGCCGCACGCTTTGCCGGATATCCGGCGACATTGGTGCGCGTCGCGTCGCATCAGGCGGAAGGCGGCGCGCTGCTCGAGGAGCTTGCCGCGCTCGACGCCGAAGGCGCGGTCGACGCTGGCGGCCTGGATCGCGCGCATCTGGCGGGACTGCCGGATGCCCGGGCAGCCAACCTCCTTCGCTGGTTCCTTCGCCGCGAAGGCCTGCGGCCGCCTTCCCGCGCGCGCCTCGCGGATCTGCTGCGCCAGCTGCGCAGCGCGTCCGCCGACGCCCACACGCGGATCGCGCACGACGGCGCGGAATTGGGTTGTCATCGCGGCCGAGTCGTGGTGCACGCCCCCGCCGCGGCGCCGTTCGCCATCGCCTGGACCGGGGACCCCGAAGTTCTCCTGCCTGGCGGCACGCTGGTGTTCGAAGCGGTGGCGGGCGAGGGAATCGCAGACGCAAAGCTCGCTCTCGCTTCGGTGACGGTCCGCTCCCGCGAAGGCGGGGAGCGGATTCGACTCGCAGCGAACCGCCCGCGGCACGCCGTCAAGAAACTGTTGCAGCAAGCGAGCATTCCGGTCTGGCAGCGCCAGGCCTTGCCACTCGTTTGGTGCGGTGACGCGCTTGCGGCGATTCCGGGGATCGGCGTGGATGTCGCGTTTCAGGCAGCTAGCGACGAAAAGGGATGGCGCCTGGTTTGGCGCCCCACGCCGTAACCAAGGGGCCGATTAGTTCTCGTCCACATCGAATCCACCGCTTGACCGACTGCCTCGCGCGCTGTTCGGCATTGCCACGACCAGCTTGCCGACGACTGGCTCGGGCCGATTCCAGTCCAAAGGGATGCGACGACACGGCAAGCAAGCGCCGGCCTGTCCATCGACAGGCCCATTTGACAAGCCCATTCCACACGAGGCTAAATCTCGCCGACAAGATCAAGATCGAGTGAATTCCCCTTTCCAGGAGGCCCCAATGAAGTTGCGTGAATTCTTCGCGCTCGTCGCATGCATCGCCGTAGCCTGCAGCGGTACTGTCGCTGCGCAGCAGCCAATCGTCATCAAGTTCAGCCACGTGGTCGCGCTCGACACACCGAAAGGCAAGGGCGCCGAGTATTTCAAGAAGCTCGCCGAAGAACGCACCAAGGGTAAAGTGAAAGTCGAGGTGTACCCGAACAGTCAGCTGTACAAGGACGGCGAGGAGATGGAAGCGCTGCAGCTCGGGTCGGTGCAGATGCTGGCACCGTCGGTCGCCAAATTCGGCCCGCTGGGTGCGCGCGAATTCGAAGTGTTCGACTTGCCGTACATCTTCGATACCGTCGCCGATCTGCACAAGGTCACCGAGGGCTCGGTCGGGAAGATGCTGTTCCAGAAGCTCGAAAGCAAGGGCATCCTGGGCCTGGCGTACTGGGACAACGGCTTCAAGGATTTCAGCGCCAACAAGGCGTTGAAGCTGCCCGCCGATGTCAAGGGACTGAAGATGCGGATACAGTCGTCGAATGTCCTCGAGGCGGAGATCCGCGCGCTCGGCGGCATACCGCAGAAGATGGCGTTCTCGGAGGTCTACCAGGGACTTCAGACAGGCGTGGTCGACGGCACCGAGAACCCGCCGTCAAATTTCTACACCCAGAAGATGCATGAAGTTCAGAAGTACCTGACCATGACCGACCACGGCGTGATCGAGTACGCGGTGATCGTCAACAAGAAATTCTGGGACGGTCTCCCGGCGGACGTGCGCAGCGCGCTCGAGAGCGCGATGAAGGACGCGACCAAATACGCCAACGACATCGCCAAGAAGGAGAACGACGATGCGCTCGATGGCGTGAAAAAGTCCGGCAGGACGCAAGTCATCACGCTTTCGGCCGATGAAAAGGCGGCGTGGAAAAAGGCGCTGGTCGTCGTTCATCGGGAGCAGGAAAGCCGCATCGGCAAGGATATCATCCAGGGGGTCTACAAGGAAACCGGCTTCAAGCCCTGATCCACCTAGGGCGACACGCGCGCCACTGTCGGACACTTGCAGTGGCGCCTTTGCGTTCGGGCGCATAAGGCGTGCAGGAGCCCAGGGAGGAGCGGCATGCTCAAGTTTCTCGATCACCTCGAGGAATGGCTGATCGCCTTCCTCATCGCCGCGGCGACGCTGATCATTTTCGTCGCCGTCCTCCATCGCTATGCCGCGGGCGCACCCATTCCGGGCGTTCAGGACTGGCTGCTGTCGCTCAACCTCTCTTGGGCGCAGGAGCTTTGCATCTACATGTTCATCTGGATGGCCAAGTTTGGCGCCGCGTACGGCGTGCGGACCGGCATCCATGTCGGCGTCGATGTGCTGATCAACCAGCTACCCGACAACGTCCGCCGCCTCTACGTGCTGTTGGGCCTGCTTGCCGGCGCGCTGTTCACGATCATCGTCGGCACGCTGGGTGCCAACTATGTGTGGGCCATCGGCCACACCGACCAGACCTCGGCCGATCTCGAGCTGCCGCTGTGGATCGTCTACCTGTGCATTCCGCTGGGCTCGTACCTGATGTGCTTCCGCTTCCTGCAGGTTGCCTGGATATTCTTCAAGACCGGCGAGCTGCCCCACCACGACCACGGCCACGTCGAAGGCCTCGAGGACGTAACGCCCATCGACATCAATCCCCTGGGCCTTCGCGACAATCTGCACCCGGCCGACGTCACGCGCGGAGGCCGGTCATGACTGCGTCGATGCGCCTTCTCGCTGCATTACCGGCGGCCATGGTTGTGCTGCCGATACTCGGCTTCGCGATCGGGCTGCATGTTCCGACGCCGCTGATCATCTTCCTGCTGTTATTCGGATTGATGCTGACCGGCATGCCGGTGTCGATATCGCTCGGCCTGACCGTGCTCACCTTCCTGTTCACGATGACCACGGTGCCGATCACCTCGGTCGCGCTGAAGCTGTTCACCGGCATCGAGCGGTTCGAGATCATGGCGATCCCGTTTTTCATCCTCGCCGGCAATTTCCTGACCCATGGCGGCGTCGCGCGGCGGATGATCGCCTTCGCCTCGTCGATGGTCGGGCACTGGCACGGAGGCCTGGCGCTCGCCGGCGTGATGGCGTGCGCGCTGTTCGCCGCGGTGTCCGGCTCCTCGCCGGCGACCGTGGTGGCGATCGGATCGATCATCCTGCCGGCGATGATCAAGCAGGGGTTTCCGAAGCAGTTCGGCGCCGGCGTGATCACCACCTCGGGCGCGCTCGGGATCCTGATTCCGCCGTCGATCGTGATGGTGATGTATTCGGTGGCGACCAACACGTCGGTCGGGCAGCTTTTCATGGCCGGCGTCATCCCGGGCCTAGTCCTGGCGACCATGCTAGGGCTCACGACGTGGTGGCGCGCGCGCAGGAACAACTATCCACGTTTGCCGAAGGCGTCGTGGGGCGAGCGCTTCCGCACGTTCCGGCAAAGCGTCTGGGGGTTGTTGCTGATCGTCGTCGTCATCGGAGGCATCTACAGCGGCATCTTCACGCCGACCGAGGCCGCGGCGATGAGCGCGGTTTATGCCTTCTTTGTCGCGGTGTTCGTGTACAAGGATCTGACGCTCAAGAAAGTGCCGAAGGTGCTGCTCGATTCGGCCAACATGAGCGCGATGCTGCTCTACATCATCACCAACGCGGTGATGTTCTCGTTCCTGATGACCTCCGAGCAGATACCGCAGGTGATGGCGGCGTGGATGCTCGACAAAGGCTTGGGTCAGGTGGCGTTTCTGCTTTTCGTCAACGTGTTGCTGCTTCTCGCCGGCAATGTCATGGAGCCCTCCTCGATCGTGCTGATCATGGCGCCGATTCTGTTTCCGGTGGCGATGAAACTCGGGATCGACCCGGTGCATTTCGGCATCATCATGACGGTCAACATGGAAATCGGCATGTGTCACCCGCCGGTGGGCTTGAATCTTTACGTCGCGTCCGGCATCGCCAAGATGGGTATTACCGAATTGACGGTCGCGGTCTGGCCATGGCTGGTGACCATGCTGATATTCCTGGTCATCGTGACCTATTGGCCCGCCATGTCCATCTGGCTGCCGCAAGCGCTGGGAATGATGCGCTGACGCGCGAGCGGCGGGCAGCCAAATATCGTCTTTACGCGTCCGGCCAAACCTCGGGTTTGGTCGTCATGGCGGGCTTCGGCCCGCCTTCCTTTTGCGGTCGCGGCGCCTCTGCGGTTCGTAGTCATGTTCCCGGGCGCCGGCCGTCACCATCATGATATAATCTTGAATTTCCTCGCATTTATTCAATCGGAGCGCAAGAATGGCGGTCGAGCGGACCCTTTCCATCATCAAACCTGACGCGGTTGCAAAAAATGCCATCGGGGCGATTTATACTCGTTTCGAGAGCGCGGGACTGAAGGTCGTCGCGGCGAGGATGACGTGGCTGTCCCGCGATGAAGCGGAAGGCTTTTATGCTGTTCACCGCGAACGTCCGTTTTTCGGCGATCTGGTCGAGTTTATGAGCTCGGGCCCGGTGATGATTCAGGTGCTCCAGGGCGAAAACGCCATCGCCTTGAACCGGCAGCTGATGGGCGCGACCGACCCGCGCAAGGCGGAGCCGGGAACGATCCGCGCCGATTTTGCCGAATCGATCGATCACAACGCCGTCCATGGCTCGGACGCGCCGGAGACTGCCGAGCAGGAGATCGACTACTTCTTTCCAGCCCTCAAGTCCACGGCCAACCGAAAAAATTGAATGCCTTTCGCCCCGCGTCCGAAGTGACGGTGCCGCTTTTCGGCAACGCGGCGTTTTCATCGCGAACTGCAGCATGATCAACCTGCTCGACTTCGATCAATCGGCGATGACGGCGTTTTTTGCCGCGCGCGGCGACAAGGCGTTTCGCGCCAAGCAGGCATTGCGCTGGATTCATCACTCGCTTGCCGACCGCATCGAGTCGATGACCGATCTGGCCAAGGCGACCCGCGAGGCACTGGTCGCCGATACCGAAATCCGTGCGCCTCTGGTCGTCCGCGACTCGATCGCCGGCGACGGCACCCGCAAATGGCTGCTCGACGTCGGGGGCAGCAATGCCATCGAAGCGGTTTATATCCCCGAGGGCGCCCGCAACGATTGGCGCGGCGGTTCTGAAACGGGTTCGGCACGCGAGCAGATTGATAGCGACCCACAAGCGGTCGCGGATATCCAACACGCTGGTCGATCCCGCTTCGCGGGCCCCTCGGCCAACGCTCGGGGGCGCTACCGCGGAACGCTGTGCATTTCGTCGCAGGCAGGCTGCGCGCTGGACTGCTCCTTCTGCTCTACCGGCAAGCAGGGATTCAATCGCAATCTGTCCGTCGCCGAAATCATCGGCCAGCTGTGGATTGCCAACCGGGCGCTCGCTGAAGCCGACGCCGTCACGCCGTGGGTGCACAAGGAGAACAGCCGCCACGCCATCACCAACGTGGTCATGATGGGCATGGGAGAGCCGCTGGCCAATTACGACAATGTAGTGACTGCGATGCGGATCATGCTCGATGACAACGCCTATGGCCTGTCGCGGCGCCGCGTGACCCTCTCGACTTCCGGACTGATCCCGGCGCTCGATCGGCTTCGCGACGACTGCCCGGTCGCGCTCGCCGTCAGCCTGCACGCGCCGAATGACGCGCTGCGCGATTCTCTGGTGCCGATCAATCGCAAGTACCCGCTCGCGGAGTTGCTCGCCGCATGCCTGCGCTACATCGAGCGCGCGCCGCGCGACTTCGTCACCTTCGAGTATGTGATGCTCGATCATGTCAACGATGCGCCCGAGCAAGCCGTCCAACTGGCGGCGCTCGTTCGGGACGTGCCCTGCAAGTTCAACCTGATCCCCTTCAATCCGTTCCCGAACACCGAGTACCGTACCAGCTCGCGCAACCGGATCGTCGCCTTCCAGCGGATACTGCAGGACGCGGGCCTGGTCGCCACCATTCGCAAAACGCGAGGTGAGGAGATCGATGCCGCGTGCGGTCAGCTTGCCGGCCAGGTCCAGGACAGGACTAAACGGCGTCTGCACCGAATTCAATCCGTTGCGAGGCAATGAGCCATGGCCACCAGCAACTTTTTTCGTTATCGAGCGCTCGTCATCGTCGGGACCCTGTCGCTGATCGCGGGCTGCAGCAGCACGCCGAAAGCCCCCGAGCCGCCGCCGCGCACGCCGCCGCCCCAGCAGCAACAGGCAAGCCCGGCCGAACGCGCGCGGATGCACACCGATCTCGCCGGAGGCTATTACGAGCGCGCGCAGATGTCGGTCGCGATCGAGGAGCTCAATGTTGCGGTGGCCAACGACCCTGGCTACGCGCCGGCTTACAATCTCTTCGGATTGGTGTACGCAGTGCTGGGCGACGACCGCAAGGCCGAGCAAAGCTTCCAGCGCGCGCTGGAGCTCGCTCCCAACGATTCCGACGTGCACCACAACTGGGGCTGGTATCTCTGTCAGCACAAGCGCGAGCGCGAAGCGCTGGGGCAGTTCGAGATCGCGGTGCAAAATTCGCTCTACCGGACGCCGGAGATCGCGCTGGTCAATGCCGGACGCTGCGCGCAGACGATCGGCGAGGTGCGGCTTGCCGAAACGTATTTTCGCCGCGCGCTTGGCGCGCAACCGGGCAATGCCCTGGCGAGTTACGGCGTGGCATTGATCGCCTACAAGGAAGCCCGCTACGAGGAAGCGCGCCAATGGATGCGGCCGGTGATGCAGACCAACACTCCACCCCCCGAGGCTATTTATCTCGGCCTGTGCATCGAGCGCAAGCTGGGCGATCGCCAGGCAGAGCTCTCGTACATATCGCAGCTGCGCAACCGATTCCCGGATTCCATCGAAACCAAGGCCATCACCACCGAGGCGTGCGAGTGACGGCGATGCAAGAGCAGGCGCCAAACGACGTCGACGGCGTTACGCCGGTCGCCGCGTCGGCGGGCCCCGGCGCGCGGCTCAGGGCCGCGCGCGAGGCGGCCGGGCTTTCGCTCGATCAGGTCGCGCAGCAGCTCAAGCTCGCACCCCGGCAGGTGAAGGCGCTCGAGGACGAGAGCTTCGGCGAGCTGCCGGGACGCACCTTCAGCCGCGGCTTCCTGCGTAACTACGCGCGCCTGGTTCATCTCGACGCGCAGGATCTCCTCGCCCATCTCCCCGACGTCGCGCAGGCGCCCGCGCTCGACTCGCCGACGCTGCATTCCACCGGCACGATGATGGCCGAGCTGCCAAGCGCCGGCGCGCCAAAGGCGGGCTTGGGACGCTGGCTGATCCCGCTGGTTCTCGTCGCATGTATCGTTGCCGCCGCGGCGTACGAGTGGTATCGCGGCGGGTTCTCCAACAACGCGGAGCCGCCACGGTCGGTTTCCGATGCGAGCGATCGGCGTGCGGCGCCTGCGGCGACGCCATCGCTTTCGCTCCCCAATCCGCTGGCGGGTTCTGCGTCAGGGATCGCTCCGCAAGATGCGATGCCGGCACCGGTCCTGTCGCGGTCCGCGGCATCACCAAGCGCGACCGCGCCTTCATTTTTCGCGTCGTCGGCGACACCGCAGTCCGCTACGGCGGAATCCATGACACCCGCGGTCGCAACGCGCGATTCGCCAGCGCCGAGCGAGAATGATTTTGCGATAGCGCCGAGCGAGTCAACCATTTTGCTCAGCTACCAAGGGCCGTCGTGGACGGAGATCCGCGACCGCAGCGGACAACTGGTCGTGTCGCGCCTGGTCGAGCCGGGCTCGCTCGAGCCGGTCAGAGGTATGCCTCCGTTCGACATCGTCCTCGGCAACGCGCAGGTCGTGACGATGGTGTACCGCGGAAAACCGATCGACCTCTCGCCCTACATCAGGCAGAACGTCGCACGCCTCACGCTTCAGTAGGCGCGAACCGGCCTTCATCATCGTCATGAGCACCGCTGAAAACGTCATCGTTGGAACGCTCGCCGCAAACCGGGCTGAGCTTGACCGTGTTGCCAAGTCCGCGTCCAGAACCAAAACGATTACGATTGCGATCGCCGTCAAGGCGCTCGTCTAAGCTTATGGCAGCGACGATCCAGGCCGTTCGCGGCATGAACGACGTGCTGCCTGACGAAGCGCCGCTGTGGCGCGTCTTCGAGGAGACAACTCGCGACGTTTTCGAGCAGTACGGCTATCGCAACATCCGCACGCCTATCGTCGAAAAGACCGATCTGTTCGTGCGCGCGGTGGGCGAAGTCACCGACATCGTCGAGAAGGAGATGTATTCATTCACCGACCACGACGAGCGGCTATCGTTGCGTCCCGAGGGAACCGCGCCCACTGTACGCGCCGCGCTCGAGCACAACATGCTCTACGACGGTCCGAAGCGGCTCTGGTACAGCGGGCCGCTTTTTCGCCATGAGCGGCCGCAGAAGGGACGCTACCGCCAATACCAAACTTTCGGTGTCGAGGCGCTCGGATTCGCAGGCCCTGACGTCGATGTCGAGCAATTGACGATGATCGACCGGTTGTGGCGGCGGTTGGGCCTCTCGGGCATCACGCTCGAGCTCAACACTATCGGCTCGAGCGCGGAGCGCAGCGGATTTCGCACCCGACTCATCGCCTATTTCGAGCGCCACCTGGAGTCGCTGGACGACGATGCGAAGCGCCGTCTGCACAGCAATCCGCTTCGCATCCTCGATTCGAAGAATCCGGCGATGCAAGCATTGATCGAGGGTGCGCCGAAGCTCATGGACGCGCTCGGCGACGAATCGCGCGCGCTGTTCGAGAAGGTGCAGGCAGGCGCGCGCGAGACGGGCATCGATTTTCGCGTCAACCCGCGGCTCGTTCGCGGGCTCGACTATTACAATGCGACGGTTTATGAATGGGTGACCGCGCGGCTCGGCGCGCAGAGCGCGGTGTGCTCCGGCGGCCGCTACGACGGGCTGGTCGCGCAGCTGGGCGGCAAGCCGACGCCAGGCTGCGGCTTCGGCGTCGGCGTGGAACGGGTGCTGATGCTCATGCAGGACGCCGGACGAACCGCGAGCGACGCGCCTGATGCCTACGTCGTGCATGTCGGCGATCCTGCGACACGCCTCGCGCTTTCGGTGGCGGAAAATCTGCGCGACGCGGGGCTGGCGATCGTGGTCAACGCAGGAGGCGGCAATTTCGGATCGCAGATGCGGCGCGCGGACGCAAGCGGCGCGCGCTTTGCACTGATTGTCGGCGACGACGAAGCTGCGGCCAACGTCGTTGGGGTGAAACCCCTTCGCGACCCCGGTGAGCAGGTGGCGCTGCCTCCGGGAGAGCTGGCGACGCGAATCGCCTCGCCCGCGCACGAAGCGAAGCGCCAGTGACGAGCGCTGCGTCCCGCGGCGTACGCTTTAGCGCACGCGGCCGATGAAGCGCTCCGCAAACATTCAACCTAGGAACCAAGATGGCAGTCTACGATCTCGAAGAACAGGAAAAGCTCGACGACCTCAAGGCGTGGTGGGGGCAGAACGGAAAGTACGTCAGCGCCGCGGTCGTCGTGATCGCGCTGATCGTGATCGGAGTGCAGGGCTGGCGCTGGTACGGGCGCACCCAGGCCGAGCAGGCAAGCGTGCTCTATCAGGCGGTGAGCGCTGCCGCGCGGGCGAACGACCCGTCGAAGGCGAAGGAGCCCGCGACGCAGATCACCGACCGCTACGCGCGTACCGCCTACGCGCCGCGCGCGGCGCTGCTCTACGCCAAGATGCTCTACGACAGCGGCGACAAGGCCGGCGCGCGCGCGCAGTTGCAGTGGGTGGTCGATCGTGCGTCCGAAGAGGATTTGAAAACGATCGCGCGCTTCCGTCTGGCGCAGATCATGCTCGATGAAAAGCAGTACGACGAGGCGCTGAAGACTCTCGATGCCAAGACCGACGACGCCTTCGCCGGCGTGTTTGCCGATCTCAAGGGAGACATCCTGATGGCGGCGGGGAAACCCGCCGAGGCGAAAGCCGCCTATGAGATCGCGCTGGCGAAGATCGACCCGAAATCGCCCTACCGAGCGTTCGTGCAGGTCAAGTTCGACGCGTTGGGAGGCGGCCAATGACGCGAGTGCGCGCCACGCTGATCGGCCTTGGCGCCTTGCTCCTCGGCGGCTGCCAGTCGCTTCCATCGTGGATGACATCGCTGCCGAGTATCCCGCCGCCCTCATTGTCATGGCTCGGCATCGGCCGCAGTGCGGCCAAACCTGGACCGCTACCGGCATTCGAGGCCAAGGTCACGCCGCGCGTCGACTGGCAGGTTCCGTTGGGCGCCAAAGGCGGGGAGAGCTTCGCCCCGGCGATCCGGCTCGACGCCATTTTTGCCGCGGGTCCGGACGGCACCATCGTCAGCGTCGATCCGGCGAGCGGCCGGCAGCTCTGGCGTATCAAGGCCGATCGGCCCTTGTCCGCCGGCGTCGGAGCGCTCCCATCGGGCGTTGTGGTCGGCACCAACAAGGGTGAAGTGCTCGCATTCGATGCCACCGGCAAGACGCTGTGGCAGGTCAGGATATCGACCGAAGTGGCCGGGCCGCCCAAGGGGACCGAGGGCAAGGTCATCGTCTGGGCGCTCGACGGGCGGGTCTACGGACTGTCCGATGCGGACGGCAGTCAGAAATGGGTCTATCAGCGAACCAACCCGCCGCTGACCGTGCGTCGGTTCGCGGGCGGCACCTTCAGCCGCGGCGCCATTTTCACCGGCACCGCCGGCGGCAAGCTGCTCGCGCTCGACGCGAACACCGGCGTGCTCGGCTGGGAGGCAAGCGTCGCCACACCCAAAGGCGCCACCGAGCTGGAGCGTATCGCCGATGTCACCAGCGCGCCGATCGTGGAAGAGCGGCAGGCGTGCGCCGCAGCGTACCAGGGACGCGTCGCTTGTTTCGACATCGTGCGCGGCACCTTGATCTGGTCGCGCGATTTCTCGAGCCTGGGCGGCATCGCCGTCGACGCGACCCGCCTCTACATCACCGACGACAAGGGCGCCGTTCACGGTCTCGACAAGTCGACCGGCGCGTCGATCTGGAAGCAGGACAAACTGGCACAACGTTTTCCGAGCGGACCGGTGGTGGTCGGGGACTATGTCGGGGTCGTCGATGGCGAGGGCTACCTGCACTTGCTCGACCGCAACGACGGCAATCTGGTTGGACGGGTCGCGACCGATGGATCCGCCGCGCTGTCGCAACCGATGAGCGCCGGCAACGCCGCGGTCTGGCAGTCGGCGGGCGGCACGCTGATCAGCGCCAGCGCGCGCTAGTGTGCTGTCCCACAAGTACGTGCGCAAAATGAAACCGATGGATTTCGGGTCAGGACAAGGCGCGAACCGCCGCGATACCTTGTGTGATCGCCAGGATTTGCAACGCCGCCATGGCCCGAAAGGCGCGGTTTCGTGCGTGCGTGTTTGCGGGATAGCACACTAGCTTCGCCGGCGCCGCTCGCGCCCGGCCGTCGCTAGCCAGCGCTACCACCGATGCTGCCCTCGCTCGTCCTCGTCGGCCGGCCCAACGTTGGCAAGTCGACGCTCTTCAATCGCCTGACGCAGTCGCGTGATGCGCTGGTCGCGGATTTTCCCGGCCTGACTCGCGATCGCCACTTCGGCCGCGGTCTCGGCGCCGATCGGCCCTATCTGGTGGTCGACACCGGGGGCTTCGAGCCGAAGGTGAAGACCGGCATCATGCACGCGATGGCAAAGCAGACCCGGCAGGCGATCGCCGAAAGCGACGTGGTGATCTTCCTCGTCGACGGCCGCGAGGGTCTGACCGCGCAGGACAGCAATATCGCCGATCTCCTTCGGCGCTCGGGGCGCCCGGTGGTGCTCGCGGTCAACAAGGCGGAGGGGCTCGCGGCCGAGCGCGTCACGGCCGAATTTCACGAGCTCGCGCTCGGGACGCCGCTGCCGATCTCGTCGGCGCACGGCGAGAACGTTCGCGATCTGGTCGATGTCGCTCTGGCGCTATGCCCCGCGCCGAGCAAGGACGACAGCGCCGCCAGCGACGACGGATCAAGGGTCAAGGTGGCGATCGTCGGCCGGCCCAATGTCGGGAAGTCGACCTTGGTCAACACGCTGCTCGGCGAGGAGCGCGTCATCGCCTTCGACGAGCCCGGCACGACCCGCGACGCGCTCTACCTCGATTTCGATCGCGACGGCCGCCATTACACACTGATCGACACCGCCGGCGTGCGCCGCCGCGGCAAGGTGTTCGAGGCGATCGAGAAGTTTTCGGTGATCAAGACGCTGCAGGCGATCGAGGACGCCAACGTCGTGGTGCTGCTGCTCGACGCGCAGGCGGAAATATCGGAGCAGGACGCGCACATCGCCGGACACATTCTCGACGCCGGCAGGGCCCTGGTAGTCGCGGTGAACAAGTGGGACGACATCGGCGCCGACGAGCGCGCCGAAATCAAGCGCGAGCTGGGGCGCAAGCTTGGGTTTCTGGCCTTTGCCAAGATGCACACGATCTCGGCGCGCGACGGCAAGGGCATCGGCCCTCTGCTGCGCTCGGTCGATGGCGCCTACGCCGCGGCCATGTCCAAGCTGCCCACACCCAAGCTCACCCGCGCGCTCGCCGACGCGGTGGCGATCCAGCAGCCGCCCCGCGCCGGATTGGTGCGGCCGAAACTACGCTACGCCCATCAGGGTGGAATGAATCCTCCCGTTATCGTGATTCACGGCTCGGCGCTGGGAACCATCCCGCAGACCTATCGCCGCTTCCTGGAACATTTCTTCGTCGACGCGTTCAAACTGCAGGGAACGCCGCTTAGGATACAATTCAAGACCGGCGCCAACCCGTACGCGGGGTCTGCCGTCCGTCGCAAACCCCGTCGTTCCAAGTAGCTTTTCCGAGTGGAGCATCCTGTGTCCGGTCACGACGCCGCGCCCGCCGGCAATATTGCGGGCAAGCGCAGTGGGACGATCGCCGCGTTGGCGAGGGATCCCTTGGCGGCACCCGCAGCAGCGTCGAAGCTTCCTACAAAAAGTGGAGCAATAACAATGAGCAACAAAGGGCAAATGCTACAAGACCCGTTCCTGAACACTCTTCGCAAGGAACACGTGCAGGTCTCGATCTACCTGGTCAACGGCATCAAGTTGCAGGGCCAGATCGAATCCTTCGACCAGTACGTCGTCCTGCTGAAAAACACGGTCACGCAGATGGTGTACAAGCACGCCATCTCGACCGTCGTTCCCGCGCGCGCGGTGACGATGCCGCCGCACGATAACGATCGCGAAGCCTGATCCGCGTTTCCCGGACAACCGGTGTTGCTGCTGCCTGGTGTAAGCGAGGCAGTCCCGGTATCGCTCGCCTGATTTCCGGCAGCAGTGCGTGCTCGTGATTGATCGCTCCGAAGGCGGCAATCGCGCGCTGCTGGTCGAAATCGATTTCGGCGAAGGCGATCTCGCCGAGCGCCTGGCCGAGTTGAAGTCGCTGGCGTCCTCGGCGGGCGCCACCGTGACCGAAGTGATCACTGCCCGCCGCGCAAAACCCGACCCGGCATTGTTCGCCGGCAGCGGCAAGGTTGCCGAAATCGCGGAACGGCGCATCGAAAGCGGCGCCGACATCGTGATTTTCGACCATTCGCTATCCGGCGCACAGCAACGCAATCTCGAAAAGGCGCTCGACTGCCGCGTCGTCGATCGGGTTAGCCTGATTCTGGATATTTTCGCGCAGCGGGCGCAAAGCGCCGAAGGCAAGCTTCAGGTGGAGCTCGCCCAGCTCGCCCATCTTTCGACCCGCCTCGTGCGCGGATGGACCCACCTCGAGCGCCAGAAAGGCGGCATCGGGTTGCGCGGTCCGGGCGAAACGCAGCTCGAGAGCGACCGGCGCCTGATCGGCCAGCGCGTGAAGCTGCTCAAGGACCGGCTGCAACACGTCGGCCGCCAGCGGGAGACGCAGCGCCGCGCCCGCCGTCGTGCGGCGATTCGAAACGTGGCGTTGGTCGGCTACACCAACGCCGGCAAGTCGACTTTGTTCAATCGCCTCACCGGCGCCGAGACCTTTGCCGCCAACCAGCTCTTCGCGACGCTCGACACGACGCTTCGCCGGCTCGAGCTTCAGGGCGCGGACGCGATCGTGGTCTCGGACACGGTGGGATTCATCAAGGATCTGCCGCACGATCTGGTTGCCGCCTTTCGCGGCACCTTGAAGGAGGCCGTCGACGCCGATCTGCTGCTGCACGTGATCGATGCCAGCCATCCCGACCGCGAAGGTCAGATCGCCGCCGTCGATGCGGTACTGGCCGAGATCGGCGCCGACGAAGTGCCGCGGATCATGGTATTGAACAAGAGCGACATCGCGGAACACTTGCCGGGAATCGAGCGCGACGAATATGGTAAAGTTGCGGCTGTTCGTCTGAGCGCACTGACCGGCGCGGGCGTGCCCGAATTGCGGGCCGCGCTGGCCGAGCGGTTCCCGCGTCCGGAGGTTCGGGCGGCGAGGGCCTGACGCGGCCGAACGCATCCGATCAGACCTCCAACGCCCCCACTCCCGCCGCAAGGCAACCGTCATGTCTCTCAACGACCCGCAATGGGGTAAGCGCGGCCGCAGCGGGCCGCCCGATCTCGACGAGATCTGGCGCAACCTCAACCGCCGCCTAAGCGAGATGTTCGGCCGCTCGGCACCGCCGTCGGGCGATGGCGAACCACCCCGACGTACGCTGCCGCTCGGAGGCGCCGGCCTGCTCGCCGCGCTGGTTCTCCTGGTATGGCTGGCAAGCGGCTTCTATATCGTCGATGAAGGCCGCCGCGGCGTGGTAACGCACTTCGGCCGCTTCACCGAGACGACGCTTCCGGGTCCGCGCTGGCACCTTCCGTTTCCGATCGAGGCGGTCGAGATCGTCGATTTTTCGCAGGTCAAGACGGTTGAAATCGGCTACCGCAACAACAACCCCAAGAACAAAATCGCCAAGGAATCGCTGATGCTGACCGATGATGAGAACATCATCGACATCCAGTTCGCGGTGCAATACAACCTGAAAAATGCCGCCGAGTATGTTTTCAACGCGCGCAAGCCGGAGGACATCGTTGCGCAGGTCGCGGCCACCGCAATCAGCGAAGTGGTCGGCCGCAACAAGATGGACTTCGTTCTCTACGAAGGACAGGCGCAGATTGCGGCCGATACCGAAAAGCTGATGCAGGCGATGCTCGACCGCTACGGCACCGGGATCTATGTGCGGAAGGTGACGCTCCAGAACACGCAGCCGCCGGAACAGGTGCAGGCGGCGTTCGACGATGCGGTTAAGGCGAGCCAGGATCTCGAACGACAGAAGAACGAAGGCGAGGCATACGCAAGCAATGTGGTCCCGCTCGCGCGCGGCATGGCGTCGCGCCTGCTGCAGGAGGCGGACGGCTACAACGCCAGCGTCGTGCAACGGGCGGAGGGCGACGCAAGCCGCTTCCGCCAGGTGCTGGTGGAATATGCCAAGGCCCCCGGCGTGACCCGCGAGCGACTCTACCTGGACATGATGCAGTCGGTGCTGGGGAATTCCAGCAAAGTGCTGATCGACCAGAAGAGCGGCAACAGCCTCTTGTACCTGCCGCTGGATCAACTCCTGAAGCAGACCCAGGCGGCAGGGGGGGCCGCGGCGAGCGTCGACTCGCGGGCGACGCCTGCCGCGCCGGAGGCCAGCGTGACGCTGGACCCCTCCAGGGGCCGGGAGCTCCCGCGCACGCGTGAGCGGGGAGATCCGCGATGAAAGCCGCGGTGCCGATTCTCGCGCTGTTGGTCGCCATCGTTCTGGTGCTCTCGCAGTCGCTGTACACGGTCGATCAGAAGCAGTACGCGATCAAATTCCAGCTGGGCGAATTCATCGATGCCAAGACCGAGGCGGGACTGTATTTCAAAGTGCCGCTGGTGCAGAACATCAAGTTCTACGACCGCCGCATCCTGACTTTGGACGCGCCCGAGCCGGCGCGCATCACGACCTCGGAAAAGAAACCGCTGCGGGTCGACTTCATCGCCTACTGGCGCATCATCGACGTGCGCAAGTATTACCAGAGCGTGACCGGCGACGAGGAAGCGGCCAAGCTCCGCCTGGCGCAGACGATCCGCGGCAACCTGGTGCAGGAAGTCAACAAGCGCACGATTCACGAAACGATTTCCACCGAGCGCAACAGCATCATGAACGAGACGCGGCAAAGGGCCGACGCCGAGGCGCGGACGATCGGCATCGAAATCGTCGACGTGCGCATGCGCCGGGTGGAGCTGCCCGACGAAGTCTTGGCGCAGGTCTACCAGCGAATGGAGTCCGAGCGCAAGCGCGTTGCCAACGAGCGGCGGTCGCAAGGCGGCGCCGAATCCGAGAAGATCCGCGCCGACGCCGATCGCCAGCGCGAGGTTATCCTCGCCGACGCCTACAAGCAGGCGCAGAAAACTAAGGGTGACGGCGACGCCAAGGCTTCCGCGATCTACGCCGGCGCGTACGGTCAGAATCCGGAGTTCTACTCGTTCTATCGCAGCCTCGAAGCCTACAAGGCGACGTTCAAGAACAAGGGCGACGTGATGGTGCTCGACCCGAGCGCCGATTTCTTCCAGTATCTGAAGCAAGCCGGCGGCGGCCGGGCTGCGCAGCGCGGCAAGTAGCGCTCGAAGGGAGTACGCAGTGCCGGAGAGCCTCGTCGCGGCATTCGCCCTGGTGCTGGTGCTGGAAGGCGTCCTGCCGCTGATCGCGCCGCGTATCTGGCGCGAAGCATTCACCCGCTTGACGCAGTTGTCCGACGGACAGCTGCGCTTTGTCGGCTTGCTGTCGATCGGCATCGGCGTGATCACCTTATTGGCTTTCAATGCGTAATTGGGTATTGCCCGAGTACATCGACGACATTCTGCCGCCCGAGGCCGAGGCCATCGAGCAGCTGCGGCGGACGCTGATCGATCATTTCCGTGCTCGCCAATATCGCCTGGTGCAGCCGCCGATGGTGGAGCATCTCGATTCGCTGCTTACCGGCACCGGGCACGATCTCGAGCTGCAGACGTTCAAGGTGGTCGATCCGCTGTCCGGTCGTCTGCTCGGCGTTCGCGCCGACATGACGCCGCAGGTCGCGCGCATCGACGCGCACCTTCTCAA
>JALZAN010000038.1 GCA_030948365.1 Pseudomonadota bacterium | reverse complement strand
CTGTTGTCGAGCGACTTCGACATCTTGTTGACGCCGTCGAGGCCCTCGAGCAGCGGCAGGGTCAGGATGCATTGCGGCTCCTGGCAATAGTGCCGCTGAAGCTCCCGGCCGACCAGGAGGTTGAACTTCTGGTCGGTGCCGCCAAGCTCGACATCGGCCTTCAGCGCGACCGAGTCGTAGCCCTGCGCCAGCGGGTACAGGAATTCGTGGATTGCGATCGACTGGCCTCCCTGATAGCGTTTGGCGAAGTCGTCCCGCTCGAGCATGCGCGCCACCGTGTACCTGGCGGCGAGGCGGATCATTCCGTCGGCTCCGAGGGCGGACAGCCAGGTGGAATTGAACGCCACCTCGGTTCTGTCCCGGTCGAGAATGAGAAATACCTGATCGGTATAGGTCTTGGCGTTGGCCCTGAGCTCCTCGGGCGATAACGGCGGTCGCGTGATGTTGCGTCCGGTGGGATCGCCGATCATGCCGGTGAAGTCGCCGATCAGGAAAATGACGTGGTGCCCCAGGTCCTGGAGCTGGCGCAGCTTGTTGAACTGCACCGTGTGGCCCAGATGCAGGTCGGGCCGGGTGGGGTCGAATCCCTCCTTGATGCGGAGAGGCTTGCCCCGCTTGAGCTTGGTCTCGAGCTCCGCCTCGACGATCAATTCGGCTGCGCCTCGTTTGAAGACGGCGAGCTGCTGGGCAAAGTCGATGGACATGGCTCTTTCGAAACGGGGAAATGGCGCCTCTGCTACAATCCGGCGTCCCTTGAGGGACGTCGAGGGACGAGCACGTCGGTCGGGACTTTATTGACTGAATTACCGGAGCCGTCTTGAGCGAACGTCGGATTCTAGCGCAAAGCACCACGCTCGCCCGGCATCTGATGGCGAGCCGCATCGCCGCGATTGTTGTATTGGCGGGCGCGGGCGTCGTCGCTGCGTTTGCGTTCGCGCCGGATTCGCTGGTCCGGAGCGAGCCTTCGCAGCGAATCGTCCGCCAGCTTTCGCTGCCGCCGCTCGCGCCGATGGCGCCGGCGGATGGCTATTGGCGCGAGGAGCGCATTCAGCGCGGCGACACGCTCGGCAGCGTGCTCGCGCGGCTGGGCATCGACGACGCACCGGCACAGAATTTCCTGCGCACTGATGCCCGCGCCCGCCCGCTCTATCAGCTCAGGCCCGGCAAGGCAGTGCGCGTGCAGGCCGACGACAACGGACGTCTGATCGCGCTTTCCTACCTGGCGCAAGGCGGCGAGCTTCTCAGCGTCCAGCGCACCCCGGAAGGGTTTTCGGCGGAAAGCGCGCCACCGGGATCGACGGTGCGGCTTGAATTGCGCGCCGGCGAAATCCGCTCTTCGTTATTCGCTGCGTCAGACTCCGTCGCGCTGCCGGACGCGGTCACTATGCAACTCGCGGAAGTGTTTTCGGGCGATATCGATTTCCACCACGACCTGCGGCGCGGCGACTGGTTTGCGGTCGTCTATGAAATGCGCGAGATCGATGGTCAACCGGTGGGAGCCGGCAGGATCGTCGCGGCCCAGTTCGTCAACAAGGGCAACGCCTACCGTGCCTTTGCGTGGCAGGGGCCCGATGGCAGCGAAGGCTACTACGGCGAGGATGGCAAAAATCTGCGCAAGGCATTCATGCGCTCGCCGCTCTCGTTTACGCGTATCACATCGGGATTTTCTCTGGCGCGCTTTCACCCGTTCCTGCAGACCTGGCGCGCGCACAAAGGAGTCGACTTCGGCGCACCCACCGGCACGCCGGTTCACGCTGCGGGCGACGGGAAGGTCGTCTCCGCCGGGCGTCAGAACGGTTACGGCAACGCGGTTGTGCTCCAGCACGGCGCCTCGTTTTCGACCGTGTACGCGCATCTGTCGCGCTTCGCGGCCGGGATCAGGCCCGGCGCGCGCGTCGCGCAGGGAGAAGTCATCGGCCACGTCGGCCAGACGGGATGGGCGACCGGTCCCCATCTCCACTACGAATTCCGGGTCAACAACGAACAACGCAATCCGATGACCATCGCCTTGCCGACGGCGCAACCGCTGCCGGCTGCGGAGCGTGCCGCCTATCTCGAGCGCGTCGCGATGCTCAGCGCGCAGCTCGCGCTGGGCCAGGGCGTCACGCTCGCCGGCGCCGAGTAGTCTCGCACTGCTTCGCGCACCGGTGAGCTCCGAGCGCTTTGTCGGGCTGATGTCCGGGACGAGCGTCGACGGCGTCGATGCAGTCCTGGCCGATTTCAGCGCAGTCCCCTGCCGCGCCATCGCGCGCACCCACGTCGCGTTCGCACCCGAGCTGCGCGCCGAGCTCAACGCCCTGCAAAAGAGCGGCACCGACGAGGTTCATCGTGGAGCGCTCGCTGCCAACGCCTTAATGGACTGCTGCGCGACTGCGGTTGCGTCAGTGCTCGCGGTGGGCGGGTCTCGGGCGCGCGATGTGGCGGCGATTGGATTGCATGGGCAGACGATTCGCCATCGTCCCGAGCTTGGTTACACGACACAGCTGGCCAACCCTGCGCGCCTGGCCGAGGCCAGCGGAATGACCGTCGTCGCCGATTTCAGGAGTCGCGACGTCGCCGCCGGCGGGCAGGGTGCTCCCCTCGTTCCCGCTTTCCATGCGGCGGTTTTCGGCGTGCCCGACAAGCACCGCGTGGTGATCAATATCGGCGGCATCGCCAATGTGACGGATCTGCCGCCAGGCGGACCGGTGAGGGGATTCGACACCGGACCCGGCAACACCCTGATGGATGCCTGGAGCGAACGTGAGCGTGGACTACCGTACGATCGCGATGGCGCGTGGGGGGCAGGAGGCAGAACGATACCGGAACTGCTGCGCGCGATGCGCGCCGAGCCCTATTTCGCGCTGGGCCCTCCCAAGAGCACCGGCCGCGACCGGTTCCACCTGCGCTGGCTGGCCAAATACCTGCGCGCGCCCTACGCGCCGCAGGACGTGCAGCGCACGCTGATGGCATTGACGGCGCAGAGCATCGTAGCCGCCATCGACGCCTACTGTCCGGGGGCGGACGACGCGCTGGTATGCGGTGGCGGGGCACATAACGCCGCGCTCATGCGCGAGCTCGGCGCCGAGCTCGCGCCGCGGAGCGTCGAGACGACGGCGGCGCACGGGATCGCGGTCAACGAGGTCGAGGCGCTGGCCTTCGCATGGCTGGCGCGCGAAACACTCGCCGGGCGCCCGGGCAACGTTCCAACGGTGACCGGTGCGCGGGGGCCGAGAATCCTCGGGGCCATTTATCGGGCGTAGCGACGCAACGCTTTGGTTGCGTAGCTCAGGGGAGCAAAAACGAAACCGGGGCAAAAGCCCCGGTCATGACGTGCGGAGCTAAAAGGCCCGCATTCAGGGCGAGAAGGACGAACCGCAGCCGCAGGTGCTGGTGGCGCCGGGATTCTTGATCACGAACTGCGCGCCCTCCAGGCCTTCCTGATAGTCGATTTCGGCGCCGACCAGATACTGGTAGCTCATCGGGTCGATCAGCAGCGTGACGCCATTCTTCTCCATCGAGGTATCGTCCTCGTTGACGGTTTCGTCGAACGTGAAACCGTACTGGAAGCCCGAACAGCCGCCGCCGGTGACGAAAACGCGCAACTTGAGGTCGGCATTGCCCTCCTCTTCGATCAGCGTCCTCACCTTGGTCGCCGCAGCGTCGGTGAAGATCAACGGTGCCGGCATATCGGTCATGGCATTCATTGCATTGCTCCTTGGAACAGTTCCTGCATTATCGGCTCCGCGCCCCGGAGAGTCAATTTACGCCCCTTGCGACTCACTCGCCGCTGGCGCGTTTAAGCTCGACGATCGACGCGGTCTCAGGCTCCGCGTGCATCAGCTTTCCCTGCACGTTGGCGCCCACATGCATTTCCAACGTGCGATAGACGACATCTCCATGGACCCGCGCCTTCGCTTGCAGTTCCAGATAATCGGTGGCGGTGACCGGGCCGCTGACCGCGCCGTTGATCACCACGTGCGACACCTTGACCTCGCCGTCGACCCGCGCGTGCTCGCTGATCACCAGCGTTCCCGGTGCATTGTTCGCGGTCGCCACTTTGCCGTCGACCGCGCCATCGATGCGCAATCCGCCGGCAAACATCACGTTTCCCTCGACCACCGTACCGGCGCCGATGAGGCTGTCGATGCGTTTCTGCGGCGAACGCGACTTCTTGCGTTCAAACATGGGGGCTCCCTACGAGATGTTCAAGCTGCGAGACGTTCAAGCTTCGCGTGGCCCTGGGCGACGATTGTCCGGCCTCGAGGACCCTGGCCTGCAGGGTCTTGAGCTGGCTTCCGGGCGGGACCCGTATCGTCCCTTCAACACGCTGATAGTACTTGAATTTCAACTTCAGCGCGGCACCGGCATCGGGCTGGTCGTCGGGTAACGCGACGGTTGAAACGCGTCCGCCGGAAAGCAATCCCGCTTGCAGCGTCAACTGTCCGGCAAACTCATCGGTTGGATTGCCGCCGCGGACGACCAGCAGGCTGTAGCGGTAGGCGTCGTCGCGCTCCCGTTCGGCGGAGAGACGCTGGATGGAAATGGTGCCCTGTTTGCCGGTGTCGCTGAACAGCTTCTGCAGAAAGGCGAGCTCTTCCTTGATCTGGGTGTTTTCCGCCTGGAGCTCGACCGACTGCTTCGACAGCGTCGCCTGGGCGCCGGTCGTGATGTTGAGGTCGCTTTCCAGCTGCGCCGCCCGCGCCCGCAGCTTGGTGTTTTCGTTTCTGAGCTGCGCGACCTCGCCTTCCAGCTTTTCCTGCCGCTGCGCCACCTGACCACGGTCGAAGCCGCCGAGGAACTGGCCGAAATCGAATCCCCACCACCACATGCCGACGATGAGCAGCAGCAACCCGAGCAGCGCCGGAAACTTCCAGCGCCACGACAAGTGAGTCCGCACCGCCATGCGCGGGGCGCTGATGCCGAAGGTTTGGCGCAGCCTGCGCCCGAGTCCGCGCATGGTCGGATGGTCAGGGAAGAACCGGCGGCGCCATGAGGCCGGTCGTTTCCGGCAGGCCGAACATCAGGTTCATGTTTTGAACGGCCTGGCCCGCAGCGCCCTTGACCAGGTTGTCCTCGACCGCGAGGATCACGGCAATGTCGCCCTGTTGTGGCCGATGCACCGCGATGCGGCAGATGTTGGAGGCGCGGACCGACCGGGTCTCGGGGTGGCTGCCGGCCGGCATCACGTCGACGAAGGACTCATTCGCGTACCGCTTTTCGAACAGCGCCTGCAGGTCGACGCCGGTATCGGTGAGCCGCGCGTACAGCGTCGCATGTATGCCCCTGATCATGGGGACGAGGTGTGGCGTAAAGACCACGGTCACCGGGTCCTTGCTGAAGCCGTTCAACCCCTGGACGATCTCGGGGTGGTGGCGATGGCCGCCGACGTTGTAGGCCTTGAAGTTGTCGGACGCCTCGCTGAACAGCAACCCGACTTCCGCCTTTTTGCCTGCGCCCGAGACACCCGATTTGGCGTCCGCGATCAAATGAGAAGGATCGACGATGCCGGCCTCGACCAGCGGCAGGAAGCCGAGCTGGATCGCCGTCGGATAACATCCGGGGTTGCCGACGATCCGGGCCTTCGCGATGGCAAGGCGATGCATCTCCGGCAACCCGTATACCGATTCGGCCAACAAGTCGGGGCAGGCATGCGGCATTTTGTACCAGCGCTCGAAGATCGCCGGATCCTTGAGACGAAAATCGGCGGCAAGGTCGATGATTTTCACCCCGGCGCCGATGAGCTCGCGTGCCTGGCTCATGGCGACGCCGTGCGGCGTCGCGAAAAACACCACGTGACACGCTTTTAGGTCGCTCGATGCGGAATCGCTGAAGCTCAATGAGCTCAAGCGGCCCATCCCCCGCAGGCTCGGAAACATTTCGCCGACGCGGACGCCGGCTTCGCTGCGGGAGGTAATCAGGCGGATGTTCGCCTGCGGGTGCTGGGAAAGCAGCCGCAGCAACTCCACCCCGGTGTATCCCGTGCCGCCAACGATTCCGATCTCGATCATGGTTTCATCCTCGTCCGCCGCATTTTAGCATTGCCGCGCAGTACTATGACATTGGAATATTTGCCCCCGGCGGCCGTGAACAAAAAACTAAGGGCCGCTCGCGGCGGCCCTTGGCTGATGGCAACGGGGATCCGGTCAGCGCTTGGAGAATTGTTTGCGGCGTCGCGCCTTGTGCAGGCCGACCTTCTTCCGCTCGACTTCCCGCGCGTCGCGGGTAACGAGTCCGGCCTTGGAAAGCGTCGGCTTGAGCTGGCCGTCGTAATCCATCAGCGCGCGGGTGATGCCGTGGCGAACCGCTCCGGCCTGGCCGGATTCACCGCCGCCTCGAACGTTGACCATGATGTCGAATGTCGCCTCGTGATTGGTCAGCTTCAGCGGCTGCCGGACGACCATACGGCCGGTCTCGCGGGTAAAGAACTCGTCGACGGGCTTTTCGTTGACCACGAACTTGCCCGAGCCCTGCTTGATGAATACGCGCGCCACCGCGCTTTTGCGACGCCCGGTGCCGTAATAGTAGTTGCCGATCATGGACGCCTTAGAAATCGAGTGTTTTGGGCTGTTGTGCGGAGTGCGGATGCTCGGCCCCCGCGTAGCATTTAAGCTTCTTCAGCATCGCGTAGCCCAGCGGGCCCTTGGGGAGCATGCCCTTGACGGCTTTCTGCAATGCCCGTCCGGGAAAGCGCTGCTGCATCTTCGAGAACGACGTCGTTCGCACGCCGCCGGGATACCCGCTGTGGCGATGATAGAGCTTGTCGTCCATCTTGTTGCCGGTGACCTTGATCTTGTCGACATTGGTCACGACGATGAAATCACCGGTGTCGATGTGCGGGGTATAGATCGGCTTGTGCTTGCCGCGAAGGCGGTGCGCAATGCCGCTCGCCAGCCGCCCAAGCACCTTGTCGTTGGCGTCGACGACGTACCAATCCCGCTTGATGTCCTGCGGCTTGGCGGAATAGGTTTTCATGGGAAAATGACCTGTTCGGTTAATTTCGGCAAAGTCTTGGATAATAATACGTTGACGCCCTCGCTGTCAACGCGACGGCCGATGAGACCGACCGGTCAGCCGAGGGCGGCGGAGTGCCTTATCGGACCCAAAAAAAGCGCGGCCTTGCGGGCCGCGCAGGATTCCGCCATAGGAGGAGAATGGAGGAATGTGTCCGCGAGGGAAAGGAGGACAATCCCGGATCGTGGACCAAAAAATAATCGCATACCGCATTGCACAAAGCAAGAGTTTTTGCGTTGCACCATTGTAGTGGGTACCCGACATCGTGCGTTTTCGAGTTAGTGAGTGCTAGCATGACAGCCGAACCAAACACCATGAAGGCCAGCGCGAAGTGGGTGGATGACGTCAGCTTCGTTGCCGAGACCGGTAGCGGCCATGCACTCATCGTCGATGGCGCGCCCGAGGCAGGCGGCCGAAATCTGGGGCCGCGGCCGATGGAGCTGGTGCTGGCCGGCACCGCGGCATGTACCGCCTTCGACGTGGTCTGGATATTGAAAAAGGCACGCCAGCCGGTAACCGACTGTGTGGTCGACGCGGAAGCCGAACGCGCAGCGGAGGATCCGAAGGTCTTTACCCGCATCCATCTGATTTACCGGATACGCGGCGACGGCCTCAATCGCTCGCAGGTCGAGAGGGCGGTGAAGCTGTCCAAGGAGAAATACTGCTCGGCGACGCTGATGCTCGCCAAGACCGCGGAAATCACGTTCGAGGTCGCGATCGAAGGCAAGGGCACGAACTGATCGCGCTGCATCTTAGGCATCGCACGCTAGCGCAATAGGCGAATCAGGCTCGAGGTGTCCCATCGGGCGCCGCCCAGCGCCTGGATGCGCCCGTAGAACTGATCGACCAGCGCGGCAACCGGCAGCGAGGCACCGTTGGCACGCGCTTCTCCCAGGCAGATGGCAAGATCCTTGCGCATCCAGTCGACCGCGAAGCCGAAGTTGAACTGATCGGCCGCCATGGTTTTTCCGCGGTTATCCATCTGCCATGACTGCGCGGCGCCCTTGCCGATGACGTCGAGGACTTTCTCGACGTCGAGCCCGGCGCGCGCGGCGAAGTTGAGACCCTCGGACAGCGCCTGAACCAGCCCTGCGATGCAGATCTGGTTGACCATCTTGGTCAGCTGGCCGGCGCCCGGGCCGCCCATGAGCGTCACCGCCTTCGCATAAGTCGCGAGAATCGGCTCGGCGGCGGCGAACGTGTCCGCATCGCCGCCGACCATGATGGTGAGCTTGCCGTTCTCGGCGCCCGCCTGTCCGCCGGAGACGGGGGCATCCAGAAAGCCGATGCCGCGCGCCAGGGCGGCTCGATGAACTTCGCGCGCAACGATCGCTGACGCCGTCGTGTGGTCAACCAGGATGCTGCCCGGCTGCATCGCTTGCACGGCGCCGTCCGGGCCCAACGCTACCGTGCGCACATCGTCGTCGTTGCCCACGCACATCATGACGACGCTGGCGCCGGCCGCCGCCGCGCCAGGCGTCGCCGCCGCCGCGTGCTTCCCCGACTCCGCCGTCTCCGATAGCCACTTCTGCGCCCGCGAAGCGGTGCGGTTAAAGACGGTGACCTCGTGTCCGGCACGAGCGAGATGGCTTGCCATCGGATAACCCATCACTCCCAGACCGAGGAACGCGAGCTTGCGTATCTCCATTGCTGCTCCTTAATGAATTGTCTTTTGCCGTGGCATGCAAACGAAAGTTAGCATCCGATCAGACAGACCATCAGCGCGGCCCGAGCGCCGCGCGCGCCGCGACGATCGCGCGGCGAACCTGTTCCGGCGCGGTGCCTCCGGCGCGATTGCGGCTCGCCACCGAGCCGTCGAGCGTCAGCACGGCGTACACGTCGTCGCCGATCAACGGCGAAAACCGACGCAACGCTTCCAGTGGAAGCTGCGCGAGATCGACTTGGCCCGATTCGGCGTGGCGGACGGCCTGCGCCACGGCCTCGTGCGCGTCCCGAAACGGCATGCCCTTGCGCACGAGGTAATCGGCGAGATCGGTCGCGGTCGAGTAGCCTGCGCCGGCAGCTGCGCGCATGCGCGCGGCGTCAACCTCGATACCATCGCCGACGAGATCGGCGAGGATGACGAGCGTGGGAAGAAGCGTGTCGACGATGTCGAACACCGGCTCCTTGTCTTCCTGATTGTCCTTGTTATAGGCGAGCGGCTGCCCTTTCATGATGGTCAGCAGGGCGAACAGATCGCCGAACACCCGACCGCTTTTTCCCCGCACGAGCTCCGGCACGTCGGGATTCTTTTTTTGCGGCATGATCGAGCTGCCGGTGCAGAAGCGATCGGCCAGTCGGACGAAGCCGAAGGCCGGGCTACACCACATCACCAGCTCCTCCGCAAAGCGCGACAGGTGCATCATCGCCAGCGCCGCCGCCGCGGCGAATTCGACCGCAAAGTCGCGATCGGACACCGCGTCGAGTGAGTTTTCGCACAAGCCGTCGAAACCAAGCTCGCGCGCGACCCGGTCGCGATCGATCGGGAAGCCGGTGCCGGCCAGCGCCGCCGCGCCCAATGGAAGTCGATTGACGCGCTTGCGGCAATCGCCGAATCGCTCTGAATCGCGCGACAACATCGCGTCGTAGGCCATGAGATGGTGCCCGAATGTCACCGGTTGCGCGACCTGCAGGTGGGTGAATCCCGGCATCACGGTCGCCGCATGCGCTTCGGCGAGATCGAGCAGCGCGCGCCGGAGCAAGACGATGCGCGCGATGACATCGTCGATCGCCGAGCGCAGGTACAGTCTCAGGTCGGTCGCGACCTGGTCATTGCGCGAGCGGGCGGTATGCAGGCGCTTGCCGGCGTCGCCGATCAGCGCGATCAGCCGTTTCTCGATATTGGAGTGAACGTCCTCGAAGTCGCGCGACCAGGCGAATTCGGAGCGCTCGATCTCGCCCTTGATCGTCGCCAGGCCGCGCTCGATCGCCGCAAGATCGCCGGCGCTCAAAACGCCGACCGCGGCCAGCATGCGTGCGTGCGCGTTGGATCCAGCGATGTCGGCATCGGCGAGCCGTCGATCGAACTCCACCGACGCGGTGAATTGCTTCACCAGTTCGGCCACCGGCTCGTCGAAGCGGCCGGACCAGCCGCGGACCGCGTCTTCGCGAGAATCTGATTTGTCTGTCGACATGGCTTGCCTCACCCGGACCTCTTGCCCACAATAGGAAGCAGAAGCTGCATCGCCTGGCGGTAAGGTCCGGACCTGCTGCGGCGCGGGGCGGCGAATCATGCATCGCCGCGCCGGTAGCGACGAACAATGCGCACGAGTATAAATCAAAATCGGATCCCGCTTGCGCTCCCCGAGCTGCGCAATCTAGGGACGGTCCTGCGCATTTTGCTGCTCGTCAACGGTATCGTCATGACCGCGGCATTCGTTCGCGAGGATCGCTGGGTGGCGATCTCCGACGCATGGGTGCAGATGAGCGCGACGGTCGAGCCGCATCTCTTGATCGAGCTCCTCATCCTGTATTTGCTCGCGCCGTGGCTGGAGAGTGCGCCGTACCCCATTGGCGCGGGCTCGGTTATGGGCTTGACGTTGGCGGTGGGACTCGCTTTCAACAGCGCGCTCTCGGCGATGGTGCCGGGGATGACGACAGCGGCGATGTTTCGGCACGTGATGTTCTCGCTGATGATCGCGGCCCTGCTGCTGTTCTACTTTGCGCTGCGGGCGAAGGCACTTTCACCGGCGATCACCGAAGCTCGGCTGCAGGCCCTCCAGGCACGCATCCGGCCGCATTTCCTGTTCAACAGCATCACCGCGGTGCTGTCATTGATGCGCAGCGAACCGAGGCGCGCCGAAGCGTCGCTGGAGGATTTGGCCGATCTTTTTCGCGTTCTGATGCGCGACAACCGCCAGCTTGCGCCGCTGTCCGACGAAGTCGAGCTGTGCCGGCAGTATCTCGAATTGGAAAAGCTTCGTCTCGGAGAGCGTCTGACGATCGAGTGGCACATCGACAACATGCCCGGCGACGCGCAGGTCCCGCCGCTGGTGCTCCAGCCGCTGCTTGAGAATGCCGTCTATCACGGCATCGAGCCGTCTAGCGCTCCGGGGGTCATCGCGATTAATATCTTCCTGCGCCGCGGTGAAGTCCACGCGATCCTCCGCAACCCCTATAAGATGACCGAGAGCCATCTAGGCGGCAACAAGATGGCGCTTGCCAACATCCGCGAGCGGCTGGCGCTGCATTTCGATGCGGAGGCCAGCCTGGAGAGCAAGACGAGCCGAGATAGCTACGAAGTACACATTCGCATGCCGTATCGTACGTACGTGGAGGTAGACGCGCATGAGTGAGGCACCGCTGAGGGTCGTGCTGGTCGACGACGAGGCGCCGGCGCGCAGGCGCCTGCGCGAATTGCTCGACGATTGCACCGTCGCGCTTCCCCTGGTGGTCGTCGGCGAGGCAGGAAGTGGACGCGAGGCGCTGCAACTGCTCGGCACGATGCCCGCGGACCTCGTGCTCACCGATATTCACATGCCCGACATGGACGGGATCGAGCTGGCGCGCCATCTGCTGAAGCTTCCCACGCCGCCGGTTCTCATCTTCACCACTGCCCACCACGAGCACGCCATCGCCGCGTTCGAGGTGCATGCGATCGACTATCTGGTCAAGCCGGTTCGCGTACAGCGCCTGCTGACGGCGCTGCAGAAGGTACCGCGACTGAAGCCCCTGTCGGACACCAAGCTCAACCGCTTGCCGGCCGCCGCGCGCCGGTTTTTGTCGGTGACCGAGCGATCGCGGGTGGTGCTGGTGCCGATCGACGAAATCATCTACCTCAAGGCGGAGCTCAAATACATCACCATTCGCACCGCCGACAGGGAGTTCCTGCTCGAGGAGTCGCTCACCAGGCTGGAGGAGGAGTTCGGTCCTCGCTTCGTTCGCGTGCATCGCAATTGCCTGGTCGCGCGCGAGGCGATCCGTGGCTTCGAGCGCCGCGTGAGCGCTGACGGGGACGCCCATTGGGAAGTCACCTTGCGCGGTGTGACCGAAGCGCTTCCGGTGTCGCGCCGGCAGCAGTTCATCGTGCGCGAGATCGGCCGCGACGCGAGCGCCTAGAAGCACCGCAGGAGGGCGGCGTCGCGCCGACGCTGCTTTTTCCGCGCGCCGGGTTAAACTCCGCGCTTTTGCTCATTTCGCGATCTCTCTCATGCCTTCACGCACGCTGATCTGCGGCTCGCTCGCGGTCGATACGATTACGGTGTTTCCCGATCGCTTCGCGCGCCACATCCTTCCCGAACAGACGCATGTGCTGTCGGTGTCGTTTCAGATCGCCGAAATGCGCCGCGAGTGGGGAGGCTGTGCGGGCAACATCGCCTACAACCTGAAGGCCCTCGGCGGCGAGCCGGTGGTCATGGCGACGGTCGGCGACGACGGCGGCGCCTATATCGAGCGACTGTCGGCGTTCGGGATCACGACCCAGGCGGTCCGCATTGTTCCCGATACCTTCACGGCGCAGGCTTACATCATCACCGACCTGGACGACAATCAGATTACCGCCTTTCATCCGGGAGCGATGAATCACGCGCACCTGAATCATGTCGCCGACGTCGAAGACATCACGCTCGGTATCGTCGCGCCCGATGGCCGCGACGGCATGGCCACCCACGTGCGCGAATTCGCGGCGGCGAGCATTCCTTTCGTGTTCGATCCAGGGCAGGGCTTGCCGCTCTTTTCCGGTCCGGAGCTGATCGAGATGATCGATTGCGCCGACTACGTCGCGGTAAACGACTACGAAGCGCGCATGCTCGCCGAGCGTACGGGCTTGTCGGAACGTGAAATCGCGTCGCGGGTGGAGGCAATGATCGTCACGCTGGGCGCGGACGGGTCGCGCATTCACGCCGGCGGCGCGGTATTCGAGATACCGACGTTGGCGCCGACAGCGCTGGTCGATCCTACCGGATGCGGCGACGCGTACCGGGCCGGACTGCTTTACGGCATCGGCCGGGACTGGGACTGGGATCGCACCGGAAGGCTCGCGTCATTGCTGGGCTCGCTCAAGATCGCCTCGCGCGGCGGTCAGAATCACGTCGTCGATCGCGATGCGCTGGCGGCGACTTATCATCAGTACTATGGCCATCACCTCTGGTAACCCGCCGCCGAGGCAGCGAATGCAACATCCGTGGCCGCGCGCTTCGCTGCTCTTCCCTTCCATTGCGCATGGCCGGCCTGTCCCGTACCGGCTCCGCTGACCGCACGCCGCTTCTCCTGCGTGCGTATCGCCACGCGCGCGTGAGCCTCCACGTGTTCCAGGGCATCGCGACAACCGCGTTCGTCTTTCCGATGATCGGACTGCCGCGACGCCAGGCGCTGATCCGGCGCTGGAGCGAGCGCTTGCTCAGGATGATGCACATCGAGTCGCGCGTGCACGGGCTGCCCGCCGCGGGGCTGCCCGGAAACATGCTCATCGTCGCCAATCACGTCTCCTGGCTCGACATTTTCGTGTTGAACACCGTTCAGCCGGCGCGATTCATCGCCAAGGCCGAGCTGAGGCGCTGGCCGCTGGTCGGACTGATGATCTCGGGTTGCGGAACGCTGTTCATCGAACGTGAGCGGCGGCGCGATGCGCACAGGGTCAACGATCGCGCCCGCGAGGTGCTCGCCGCCGGCGACACCATCGCGATTTTTCCCGAAGGCACGACGACCGATGGCACGACGCTGCTGCCCTTTCACGGCTCGCTGCTGCAGCCGGTGATCGATGCCGGCGGATGTCTGCAGCCGATCGCGATCCGCTACCTGCATCCGGACGGCAGCTACAACGACGCACCCGCGTATGTCGGCGCGACGACCTTCATGGGATCGTTCTGGCGCGTGCTCGGCGAGCGGGCGATGGTCGTGGAAATGACGTTGCTCCCCGCGCTGCAGGCGCGCGCACGGCATCGGCGCGAGCTCTCGCGCGATGCCGAGCAGTCTATTCGTGTGGTCTTGGGCTTGAGCGCCCCGGCACCTGGAACAAGCGCCGATCGTCGAGCCTGAGCGCGGTGAGCGCGCCTCCCCAGAGACAGCCGGAGTCGAGCATCAGAACGTTAGGCTCAAGCATGAGATCAATGGTTGACCAGTGCCCGCAGAGAATGGTGACGCCCGACGATTTGCGCCCCTCATGTAAGAACCACGCCTTGTAGCCTTCGGGTGTATGCGCGATGCCGCGCTTCTCGGCGAGCTGCATGGTGTCGTCGGCGGCGCAGAATCGCAGTCGCGTGCACGCGTTGACGATGACCCGAAGGCGGTCGTAGCCCGTAAGCCCAGGGTCCCAGCGCGCGGGTTGGTCGCCGTAGAGGTGGCGCAGAAAATCGTCATTTCCCGGAGAGTTAAGCACCGCGGCAACTTCCGCCGACAACATTTCCGCGGTCGCCGGCGTCCACGACGGAAGCAGTCCGGCGTGAACGAGCAGCAATTCGCCGTCGCGTACGACCAGCGGTCGCGCTCGCAGCCAGTCGAGCAATTCGTCGCGATCGGGGGCCTCGAGGATACCGCCGAGCGTGTCCTGACGATGGGCGTCGCGATGTCCTGCCGCAACGGTCAGCAGGTGCAAATCGTGATTGCCGAGCACGGTCACCGCTGCCGCCCCGAAACCTTTCACCGTGCGCAATACGGCCAGCGATTCCGGGCCGCGGTTGACGAGATCGCCGACCAGCCACAGCAAATCCGTCCCCGGATCGAATGCGATCACGTCGAGCAGATGCTGGAACTCGGCGTGGCATCCCTGGATGTCGCCGATGACATAGTGGCTCATGAAAGGTGAGCGCAGGCTAAGAACCTTGGCGCGCTGTCAAGCGCGGCGCGTTGTTAGAATCGACGTCATTCTAGCGTGCCCTCCGCGATTTCCATGAATTTTCCGCTCAACGAAGCGCAGCGCGCCGCCGTGCGCTACCTCGACGGCCCGTTGCTTGTGCTCGCCGGCGCGGGCAGCGGCAAGACGCGCGTCATCACCCGCCGCGTCGCGTACCTGCTGCACCTCGGCGTCCACCCCAAGAACATCCTCGCCATCACCTTTACCAACAAGGCCGCCGGCGAGATGAAGCAGCGCGTCAACACCCTCGTGCCC
>JALZAN010000037.1 GCA_030948365.1 Pseudomonadota bacterium | reverse complement strand
CGGAATTCGCGCCGTTCGTGCGCTGGTGGCAATGGCGCCCCACGTATTCGTCGAGACCGTATCCATCTCAGGCATCGAGGATGCGAAGCAAGCCTACGCAAACTCCGATCTGCGCGCCAGGCTCGGCCGCTATCACCACGACGTCGACTCGGCGTTCCTTGGCTGGAACGATATCTGGCTCTCGCCCGCATTCCGGGACTGGAATATCGAAGCGTCGCTGCCGGGCATCGCCTGCCCGCTGCTGCTGGTCCAGGGGCGGGACGACGAATACGGGACGCTGGCGCAGCTCGACGCCATCGAGCGTCAAGTCTCGGGTCGGGTGGAACGAGTGGAGCTCGACGATTGCCGACACTCGCCCCAACGCGATCGGCCGCAGGCGACGCTGGCGGCGATCACCGATTTCGTCGCCACGCTGACCTAGTCGGCGGCGGCTTTTTTCAGAGCGAGCGCGCGCTCGTACAAGCGATTCTTCGGCTCCCCGGTGGCCGCGACCGCGATCCGCACCGATTGCGCCAGCGGCAGCTCAGCCAGCAGCGCCGCGAGCAGCGCGTCGTTCGTGTCGGTGGACGCCGGCGGCGGCGACGCGTCCGGCTCGACGATCAGGACGAATTCGCCGCGCTCGCGATTGGCGTTCGCACCGAGCCATAATGCGGCCTCGCCCAGGGCGCAGCGATGCACGGTTTCGAACTTCTTGGTGAGCTCGCGAGCGATGACCAGTTGCCGGGCGGGACCGAGGATGCCGGCCAGCGCAGCAACGGTGGCCACGATCCGATGCGGCGCTTCGTAAAAGACCAGCGCGCTGCTGAACGAGCGCAAGCGCTCGATCTCCTCGGCGCGCGCGCCCGCGCTTACCGGAAGAAAGCCGCAGAACAGCCATTGCGAGGCCGCGACTCCCGACGCCGACAACGCGGCTGTCACCGCGCTCGCCCCCGGCACCGGCACGACGTCGAACCCGGCGTCCCGCACCGCGCGCACCAGCACCGCACCCGGATCGCTGATCGCCGGCGTCCCCGCGTCGGTCACCAGCGCGACGCGCTTATCCGCGCCGAGCCAGGCGATGACCTCGTCCGCACGCCGGCGCTCGTTATGCCCGTAGAGGGAGACCAGGCGTGCACTGATGCCGTAGTGCGACGCGAGCGTCGCGGTAACGCGCGTATCCTCCGCGGCGATGATGTCGGCCTGTCCCAGCACATCCAGCGCGCGCAAGGTGATGTCGCGCAGATTACCGATGGGCGTGGCGACCACATATAATGTCCGCGCCGGCACTGGCGACGGCTCTCCCCTGGTCATTGCGATGTTCCCCTATTCGATGGCGCAAGCGCTCGGCTTGAGATGCGCGCGCACCGTTGCGACGCTCGCGCTGCTGCTGGCGATCGTGGCGTGCGCGACCACGCCATTGTCCGGTGGCAGGACCGGCGCGGCAACCGCGCGCGAAAGCGCGCCCCCAATTCCCGCCGTCGCGGCTCCGCCCGCCGCTGTGCCGACGCCGCTGCTGCCGGCGCCGCCACTGGTCGCGCCTTCGCCTGCGGGATCCAGCACAGTGATCACCCGTCCCCTGCCGCCCGCTGAAGCGGCGCCTCGCGCGGCGAGCGATGTGATCGCGCTGCTGCTGCCGTTGGAATCGGCCGCGTACCGTCCGGCCGCCGAGGCCGTCAGAGCGGGATTCCTTGCCGCCGCCGTCCGGGCCGGGGTCGCTTCCCGTGTTCGGGTCATCGGTCACGGCGACGACGGCGTGCTGCCTGCCCTCGCCGCGGCGGCCGATGCCGGCGTCGCGCTGGTCGTCGGTCCTTTGACCCGGGACGACCTCAAGACCGTGATCGCGATGGCGCCGTCGCGTCCGCGCATGCTCGCGCTCAATCAAACCGACGACGGCTCCGCCCCGCCTGAAAACGTCTATGCGCTTGCGCTCTCGTTCGACAGCGACGCGGCGCAGCTGGCTCGCGCCGCGCTCGCGGACGGCGCGCGCTCCGTCGCCGTCATCGCGAGCAGCGGCGCGTTGCAGCGACGCTTCGCCGCGGCTTTCGGCACCGAGTGGCAGAGCGCCGGCCGCGCGCCGCTGATGCAGTTTGCCTTCGACGCCAATCCTGTGCTGCTGGGACAGTTCCGTCGCGAGCTCGCCTCGCGCCCCCCCGACGCGGTGCTGCTTGCGATCGACGGCGATGACATTGCGCTGGCCAAGTCCTTTCTTCCGCCCGGCCGGGTCTATGCGGTAAGCCATATCGCCGATGACTTGCCGCCAACGATGTTGAGGGACCTCGAGGGCGTTCGCTACGTGGAAATTCCCTGGATCGCGATGCCCCAGGACCTTGCACCGACGGCACCTACGGCACCGGCCGCGCCGCCGCGGATTCGCTATGAAAGCCCACTGCAGGAACGGCTGTATGCCCTCGGCCTCGATGCCTTGGCGCTGGCGCAGATGTTGGCCGAGCCCGTGCCGCCGGATCGGGTGGAGCTCGACGGCGCGACGGGTCACCTCTCGCTGATGCCTAGCCGCACTTTCGCGCGACAAGGCACGATGATGGTGATCCATGACGGGCGCACAATGCCCGAGCCGGCGGGGCGATGAGCCCGGAGTGAATGCCGGCGCGAGAGCCGAGACCCTTGCCGCCGAGTTCCTGCAGGCTCGCGGTCTCACCATTGTCAAGCGCAACTATCGCTGCCGCGGCGGCGAGATCGATCTCATTGCCCGCCACGGCGACACGCTGGTTTTCGTCGAGGTTCGCCTGCGCACCAGCAGCGCGTTCGGAGGGGCGCGCGCCAGCTTCACCGCTGCCAAGCGCCGCCGGCTGAAGTTCGCAGCCGGACTGTTTCTTTCAGGGCTCGCGCGTGAGCCGCCGTGCCGCTTCGATGCCGTTTTGCTCGATGGCCTGGACGCCGCGAGGATCGAATGGCTGGTCGATATCGACATGGTCTGAATGCCGATACTTATCCGGTCGACGCCACGACCCGCGAGGTAATCTACCCGGCAGGTTCGCCGCGGCGGCGTCGCGATTATTGTTACAATCGATTTTTCCTTGCGTGCTCGCTTCGATGGATATCTCATCGCGAATTAGGGCGCACTTCGCCGAAAGTGCCGAGGTCAAGCTCGCAGCGGTAGACGCTATGACGCCGCAGATCGTCCGCGCCGCGGCGCTGATGACCGATTGCCTCCTTGCCGACGGCAAGCTGCTCGCCTGCGGCAACGGCGGGTCGGCGGCCGACGCGCAGCATTTTTCGGCGGAAATGGTGGGCCGCTTCGAGCGCGAGCGCCCCGAGCTTCCGGCGATCTCGCTCACCACCGACACCTCGATACTGACCGCAGTCGCCAACGATTATGATTTCGGGCAGGTTTTCGCGAAGCAGGTGCGCGCGCTCGGTCGCGCCGGCGACGTTTTGCTTGCCATCTCGACCTCGGGCAATTCCGGCAACGTGGGCGCCGCGGTCGCCGCCGCGCACGAGCGAGAGATGCGCGTGGTGGCGCTTACCGGCAAGGGCGGGGGCCGCATCGCTGAACTCCTAACTCCGGCGGATGTCCACTTGTGCGTGCCGCATTCCAGCACCGCGCGGATTCAGGAGGTGCACATCCTGACCATACACTGCCTGTGCGATGCGATCGACGCCAGCTTGCTCGGAGACGAAACATGATATCTGAAACGACCGCCCGTGCCGCGACCCTGACCGCCGTGGTTCTCGCATGCGCCATCGCGCTCGGCGGCTGCGTTCCGCTGGTCATTGGCGGTGCCGCAGTGGCCACGGCGCAGATTGCCACCGATCGCCGCAGCACCGGCGCGCAGCTCGATGACGAGCTGATCGAGGACAAGACCGTGGCCGAGCTCCTCGAACGCTACAGAGGCCGCGATGTGCACGTCAATGTCACCAGCTACAACGGCAACGCGCTGGTGACGGGCGAGGCGCCTTCTGAAACGCTCAAGAGCGACATCGGCGAGATCGTGCGCAGAATGCCCAAGGTGCGCAGCGTGCTCAACGAGATGGTCGTCGGGCCCGCGACCGACCTGGGCTCGCGCAGCAAGGACACCTTGATCACGTCGAAGGTCAAAGCCCGGTTCCTCGAGGCCAACAGGTTTCAGATCAACCACGTCAAGGTCGTGACCGAGCGCGGCGTCGTTTATCTGATGGGCGTGGTGCGTCAGGACGAAGCCGACGCCGCGGTGGATATCGCGCGCAGAACGAATGGGGCCCTGCGGGTCGTCAAGGTATTCGAGTACGTCAATTGACGCATCAAGCGGCGCCCACCTTCGCCGCCAAGCTCGCCACGCGCGATGAACTGACTTCGCGCGTCGCCACGCTCGACCGCCCTCTGGTCTTCACCAATGGTGTGTTCGACATCCTTCATCGCGGACACGTCACTTACCTCGACCGCGCACGGTGCCTCGGCGCGTCGTTGGTGGTCGGCGTCAACACCGATGCCTCCGCCCGCACGCTGAACAAAGGCGCAGACCGCCCGCTCAACTCGCTGGAGGAGCGAATGGCAGTGCTTGCGGCGCTCGAATCGGTCACCACGGTCGTGCCTTTCGACGAAGAGACGCCGCTGCAGCTCGTCCTGCAATGCCATCCCGACATCATCGTCAAGGGAGGCGACTACAACGTCGACACCACCGTTGGCGCGGCAGAGGTGATCGGCTGGGGCGGACGATTCGAAGCCATACCGCTGCTATCCGGTCGCTCGACGACCACGTTGTTGGACAGGATCCGCTCCTAGTGGTTGGTCCGAATCACGGTTCGCGCAACGGATTTGCGTCGCGGCGCCCGCACGGCCCGCCGGCGGCACGCTTTGCTATACTTGTGCATCAGCGGGAGCGCCCACATGTTCCAGACCGTCGATGCCGCGCAATTGAAGGCGCTCCTCGAGGGCGACGATCCGCCGCGGGTGGTCGATGTGCGGACCGCAGGCGAGTTCGCCCGCGGCACCATCGCTGGCGCGCAACACCTCGAGCTCGGGACGCTCGCGGCCAATGTCGATGCTCTCGATCCCGGCGCGCCAGTGGTCATGATCTGTCAGTCTGGCGCGCGCTCGGCGCAAGCGTGTGCGTGGATGGATCAGCGCGGATTTCAGCGCGTCTACAGCTTGGGTGGAGGCATCGCCGGATGGATGCGGGCGGGGATGCCGGTCGCGAAATAGGATGAACGAATGGAAGCAGTGACTTTCGACCGGGAAGTGGATGCGCGGGGACTCAATTGTCCGCTACCGGTCCTGCGCACGAAGAAAGCCCTCAACGACATGAAGAGCGGTCAGGTCCTGCGCATCCTGGCGACCGACCCTGCCGCGGTCCGCGACTTTCAGGCGTTCGCGAAACAGACCGGCAACGCCTTGTTGGAGCACGGCGAACGGGACGGTGCGTTTTTCTTTCTGCTCAAACGCAAATGAGCGCGAATGAGCGCAATAAAGCGGCGAGTCCCGGGTGCGCAAGCGTGCGCCTCGAGCCCACCGCACAACGCAGGATCAGCCATGACCGATAACGGCAAGCCGGCGGCCATCGCCGAAGTCGAGACCTCCATCCGCGAGCTCACTTCCGACAATTTCTCGGCGGCGATCGACGACCAGTCACTGGCGATCGTCGACTTCTGGGCGCCGTGGTGCGCGCCCTGCCGTGCGTTCGCGCCGGTGTTCGCGGCTGCCGCCGCAAAGCATTCCGACGCCTTCTTCGCCAAAGTCAACACCGAAGAAGAACAGGAGCTCGCCGCGCAATTCGGCATCCGGTCGATTCCGACATTGATGATTTTTCGCGACAACATCATCGTGTTCTCGGAAGCCGGAGCGCTGGGCGCCGGTAGCCTAGAGCAAGTGCTTACCGCGGCCAAGGCGCTCGACATGGACGCCGTGCGCCGCAGCGTCGAGGAGCAGTCAGCCGAGCGGGAATCCGAGCGCGCGACGCCGGCGCGATAACCGCAACAGAAGCCCGCAACAGAAGCGCTGCGCTTGGCAGCGCGGGCAATCGCGAGGATCTAACGCCGGTAGCGGTTGAGGAAGTCGGCGACGATTCCTCGCTGGCTCTTGTCGATCGCCGAGTCGAGCGAACGGTCGGTTGGATCGTATTGCATCGCCTTGCGGAAGGCGTTGATCGCTTCCTGATGAAAGCCCTGCGCCTGGAGCGCGTAGCCGAGGCATCGCCAGGGGTCGGCGTTCCAGAATTCCAGATCCGACCAGGCGCGGCAGATTTCAGCCGCGCGGCGCCAGTTCCCGGCCTGCAGCATCCGCGGCCCCTCGCCCCGCAGGAACGAGAGCCTCGCCTGGCGCTCGGCGAAGAGCGCCGTCGTGTCGCCATCATTGGCCGACTGCACCATGGGCACGTCGGGTCCCTGTAACGACGCGCCGATGCCTTTTGCGATCGCGCTGATCTTCCCCACATCGCCCTGGAGGCCGCGAGGCAGCAGCGACGGTGGCGACGGCACCCAGGCGACCACGGCGTTTTTGGCAGCGGTGATCGAATCGGCCATCGGCTCGTGCCAGGCGACCCCGTAGAGCCAGAGCATCGCCGCCAGGCCGACGACGCCAGTAATGGTGTTCAGGACTCCGGGCGGACTGTGCGTGACCAGACAATCCTCCGCGAAATCCCAATCGGTTTCGCCACGCTGGGCAATCTTCTCGTAGGCAACCGCGACCAGAATCGGCGTTAACAGCGGAAACCCGCAGGCGATGCCTTCCCACCAGACGCGAAATGACCGCCGCAGCGCACGCTGCAGCTGGGCACGGACGTCGCGACGCGCATAGGCGTCGCTGATCGAAAACTGGAGGTAGATCCCAAACAGCCATTTGCCCGGCGTGAGCTGCAACGCCGCGATCAGCAGCGCCTCGATGGGCACCCAGGTCAGGGTGATCAGCACCGGGGCGAACAGCGGATGGCCGATCCAGAACGCGGTATGGTCGCTGACGATCCCGGCGGAATGCAGGGCCGAAAGCAGGAGCGCGAGGACGAGGCCCCAGATCGCATAGTCGAAAAGGCGCGCGGCGAGCCGGTTCCAGGGACGGGGCTCGCTGGTGCGCCCGGCCTTGGCGCGCTCGAGCTCGGCCATGCGCAGCTGGAAGATCCAGCTGGCGTCCTCCTGAGGATTTTCGCTGCCCAGAAAGACGCTTTTCTCGCGGCGCCAGTTCAGGATCGCGAGATCCGTCTGCGGAACCAGCGCGGGTGTGGGCGTGATTCGGCGCTGACGGATCCACGCCAGCCCGTGCACGATTCCGTATACCAGCGCCAGCGCGAGCAGGGACAGCGTGAGCCACACCAGCACCTGCTTCGCCACGAGCACCGCGTCGGCCGGCGTGACGAACACGATCGCCGCGGCGATGAACGCCCCGAAGAACACGCAGAGGGCGAGCTGACCGACCGTCGAGCGTCCCATCGAGGCCACGCGCTCGGTCAGACCCGGATGATGGGGATTTTTCTCCGCCGGCTCGGACGGGAGCGTTAATGCCTTTTCGTCGGCCATATCGATGACATCGTCGCGGGTCGCCGTTTCACCGATCGTTGCGGCGACGTTGGTCACGAACTGCGCGATTCTCTGTTCCGTCGTCGCCTCGGTGGTGACGGCGAGCTCCTTGTCGTAATGCAGCCGATGGTCCGGATGACTCAGTATGCGGCTGGCATGATTTATAAAACGAAGCGCCTCTTCGACGTTGCCCTGCCCATCTCGTGTTTTCGCGTAGTATTTGCGGATGAGTCGACGCAGCGCGGCCCTCACTTCCTCCTCGGAGGCAAGTTGCTTGATGCCGAGCGCCTCGTACAGCGTCGCTTTCATTCAATTATGTGGGATTGAAAAGGAATGGATTCTGACATTGGAATATTCGCGGAAATGGACTTGCAATGCAAGCCGAACACCCGCCGGACCCGGAAAGTGTTCCTTAGTGGCGCAGGGCGGCATTGGATGCCGCGCAGCGTCATTTCAAGCCATTGGTCGCCGGGGGCGACCGCCTGCCCTTTCCCATACCGTCATGAAAAAAGCGGCCGATTCGGCCGCTTTTCCTTCGGTCACGCCACGGGCAGCGCTTACTCGGTTGGCTTGACCGATTCGCGGTGCGCCAGCTTTTCGCGAATACGCGCCGATTTTCCCGAGCGGTCGCGCAGGTAATAAAGCTTGGCCCGCCTCACGTCCCCCTTGCGCTTGACCTCGATGCTGGCGATGAGCGGGGAATAGGTCTGGAAAGTTCGTTCGACGCCTTCGCCGCTCGAGATCTTGCGTACGACAAACGACGAGTTGAGCCCCCGATTGCGCTTGCCGATGACCACGCCTTCGTAGGCTTGCACGCGCTTGCGCTCACCTTCCACGACATTGACGTTGACGATGACGGTGTCGCCGGGCGAGAACTCGGGCACGGTCTTGCCCAGCCGGGCGATTTCTTCCTGTTCCAGCGTATCGATGATATTCATCTGCGTATGCTCCATGAACGTTATGGCCCGTGCCGTGTGCGCAGCTCGAGGCTCGCCACCTGCTGCGCACGCTTTATGTCTCGATTACTTCGATTGCAACTGCCGTTCCTCGACTTCGTCCGACGTTTCGATGAGCTCGCTCAAGTATTCCTTGAGGAGCTTCCTTTCCTCTTCGCTCATTCCGCGCGCGGCAAGCAGATCCGGGCGCCGCAGCCACGTCCTTCCCAAGCCTTGCTTGCGCCTCCAGCGCGCAATCGCAGCGTGGTCCCCGCCGAGCAGCACCGACGGCACCGCGCGGCCATTGAAGGTTTCCGGCCGCGTGTAATGCGGGCAGTCGAGGAGACCGTCGACAAACGACTCGTCAACCTTCGACTGTTCGTCATTGAGCACCCCGGGTAGCTGCCGCACGACCGCATCGATCAGCAACAGCGCCGGAAGCTCTCCGCCGGACACAACGAAGTCTCCGACGGCAATTTCCAAATCGACCTCGCGCTCCAACAGCCGCTCGTCGACTCCCTCGTATCGCCCGGCCAGCAGCACCATCCCGGGCGCCGCGGATAGCTCGATTACCCGCCGATGCGTCAGTGGCTCGCCCTGAGCCGACAGATGCACGACCTGCGCGGTGTCGATTCCCGCCGCCCGCAGGCCTTCTCGCGCGGCACTGAGCGCCTTGCGAAGCGGCTCCGCGGTCATCACCATTCCCGGTCCGCCACCATACGGCCGATCATCGACGGTGCGGTAGCTGTCGCTCGCAAAATCCCGCGGGTTGCGACAGCTCAAGCTCCAGAGTCCCTTGTCACGGGCCCGGCCGGTAACGCCATAGCACGCCGCGGCTTCCACCATTTCGGGGAACAGCGTGATGATCTCGATCCGCATTGCCTGACTCGCGCCTGCCGGCACCTTTCTAGTAGTCCGCCGGCCAATCCACCATGATTCGGCCCGCAGCGGGATCGATCGTATCGACATAGTCGGCGACGACCGGTATCAGCCGCTCGGCTGCGTCCTCTTGATCCGACTGCACCTGCAACACCGGGTGCGCGCCGGTCTCGAGCACCTTGCTTACCCGTCCAAGCGTCTGGCCGGCACGGTTGACGACGGCCAGCCCCACCAGGTCGGACCAGTAAAACTCTCCGGGAGCGGGCTCGGGCAATGCCAAGCGCGGTACCGCAACCCAAGCGCCGCGCCACTGCAGCGCGGCCTCCCGATCGGCGACCCCGTCAAGCGCGGCAACCAGCGTGCCGCCGTGCTGCCGGGCGATTCTCACGGTGAAGTCACGCCACGCTTCGGCGTCGCCTGCGGGCGCCAGCCACCATGTCCGGTAATCCAGCAAGGTCCCGATCGACGCGGTATAGGGCCGCGCCTTGATCCAGCCCTGGATCCCATACGGCGCCAAAACGCGCGCCATCACCACCATCGACGCCCCGGCTTTCGACCCGGGTCCGTCCGCGACGCCTGCTTTGGTCGTCCGAATTGCCTTCGCTGCCGCTTAAGCCGATCTAAGCCGTCGCCGCGGGCGCGGGAACCGCCTTCGCCGCCGTAGCCTTTTTGACCAGCCCCGCGACCGTGTCGGAGAGCATCGCGCCGCGATGCTTCCAGTGATCGATTCGATCGAGTGAGAGCCTCAAGCCTTCTTCTCCATCGCCGGCGATGGGGTTGTAAAAGCCCACGCGTTCGATGAAGCGCCCGTCACGACGATTGCGCGAATCGGCCACGACCACGTTGAAAAAAGGCCGCTTCTTGGCGCCGCCCCGAGCCAATCTGATGACAACCATCGCGAATTCCGCCTGAACAGAAAAGACTTTGATTATACGATGGAAAACGCGGCAATGGCAACCCGGGACGGTGGTTGGCCGCGAGGCCCTAGCGCAAACCCGGAAACGTTCCTTTGAGCCCGCGCAACATTTTTTGCATCCCGCCCTTGGTCACCATTTTCATCATTTTCTGTGCCTGCTCGAACTGCCCCAGAAGGCGATTGACTTCCTGCACCGAAACGCCGGCGCCTGCGGCAACGCGGCGCTTTCGCGACGCCTTGAGCAACTCCGGTTTGGCGCGTTCGGCGGGAGTCATGGAGTCGATGATGCCCACCAGCCTGCGGATGGCGCGCTCGTCGACCTGACTTGCCTGCGCCGCACGAGCGAGCTCCCCGGGCAGCTTGTCGAGCAGGCTCTCCATTCCGCCCATTTTTCGCATCTGCCCGATCTGCGCCTTGAAGTCGTCTAGATCGAACCCCTTGCCGGACTTGACCTTCTTCGCCAGCGTGCGCGCGGCCTGCTCATCGACCTGGCGATGCGCGTCCTCGATCAGCGTCAACACGTCGCCCATGCCGAGGATGCGCGACGCCATCCGCTCCGGGTGAAATATCTCCAGTCCCGACAACTTTTCGCCGACACCGGCGAACTTGATCGGCGCGCCGGTAATTTGGCGCACCGAAAGGGCAGCGCCACCTCGGGCATCGCCATCGAGCTTGGTCAGCACGATTCCGGTCAGCGGCAGCGCCTGTCCAAACGCCCTGGCGGTATTGACCGCGTCCTGGCCCTGCATCGAATCAACGACGAAAAGCGTTTCCACCGGGCGCACGGCGGCATGCAGCGATGCGATCTCCTTCATCATCGCGTCGTCGATCGCCAAGCGTCCGGCAGTGTCGACCAGCACTACGTCGTGATAGTGGCGGCGTGCCCAGTCGAGCGCCGCGTGCGCGATCGCGACCGGCGTCTCGCTCGGCGAGGACGGGAAAAAATCCGCATCGGCCTGGCTGGCAAGCATTTGCAGTTGCTCGATGGCGGCGGGCCGGTAAACGTCGCAGCTCACCAGCAGCACCTTCTTGCGCATGTCGGTACGCAGCAGCCGCGCCAGCTTGCCGGCGGTAGTCGTCTTTCCTGCACCTTGCAGGCCCGCCAGGAGAACGACCGCCGGCGGCGCCGCGGCAAGATTGAGCGGTGTCGCGCTGCCGCCCATCAGCGCGGCCAGCTCGCGCTGGACGATGCCGACCAGCGCCTGACCGGGCGAGAGCGAGCTCATCACCTCCTGGCCGACTGCTTTTTCGCGCACCGCGGCGATGAAATCCCTCACCACCGGCAACGCAACGTCGGCCTCGAGCAACGCCATGCGCACCTCGCGCAACGCGTCCTGGATGTTGGCGTCGGTCAACCGCGCTTCGCCGCGCAGTTGCTTCATGACACGGCCGAGCCGTGCGGTCAGATTGTCAAGCATCGGGGAATGGAATCTCCATGCGGCGGCGACATGGGCGCGCTGGTGTAAACTCAATCAGCCGCGAGGCACTTCACGCATGATTTTACTCTACCTGCCTGTATCCGCTGCGTACCTCGCGGCGGCGTGGCTCGAATGGCAGCGCCTGCTTCAACCCGTCCAATCGGATGCCCGCCTTCGGGTCGAGGTCGCCACGTGGCTCACGGGTGGAGCGCTGCTCGGGCATGCGTTCCTGGTCTCGAAGGCCGTCTTCGCGCAAAACGGCCTGGACTTGAGCCTTGCCAACGCGCTCTCTGCGGTCGCGGGTGTGGCCGCGCTCTTCGCCTGGCTGGGCTCCCTCAGCCGATCACTGCCCGGCGTCGCCGTGATGGCGCTCCCGGTAGCCGCACTTGCAGTCTGGCTGCCCGCGCTGTTCGCGAATCCGCATCGGTTCTCTTTTGCCGAAGAACCCTGGGCCGCGCTGCACATCGCCATCGCCCTGATCGCGTTTGCGCTGCTGATCGTCGCAACCATGCAGGCGCTGGTGCTGATGGGCCTGCAAAAGCGGCTCCATCGCGGCTTGCCGGAACCCAGCGCCGGCGAGCTACCCGCGCTCTTGACGCTGGAGAGATTCCTGTTCCGTATCGTCGGCGCCGGATACGCATTGCTGACCCTCACGCTGGCAACGGGCATTTTCTTTTCCGAGCAGCTGTTCGGCAGCCCGCTGACCTTCAACTACAAGACCGTGTTCTCGGTGCTTGCCTGGTTTGCGTTCGGCGCGCTTCTGGTCGGACGATATCGATTCGGATGGCGCGGCCGTACCGCGTTGAACTGGATTTTGTTCGGCAGCGCGTTGCTCCTGGTCGCCTATATAGGGAGCAAATTCGTGCTCGAAGTGATCTTGCGGCGATAACGCCTCAGCGTTCAGGCGCTGGCGCCGCAGGCGCCGGTTCCTTGACAGCGTTGCGGCGCGGCCAAATACTCGAACCGCCCTCTTCACGGCTGGTCCCGATTTGAGCGATATTCCGGTCTCCACGCTGTTGCTTTGGCTGGTCGTGCTGCTCTTCGTCTCGGGCTTCTTCTCGATCGCCGAGACCGCGATGATGGCCGTCAATCGCTATCGGCTGCGCCTGCGCGCGCAGCGCGGCGTGCGCGGCGCCAAGCTCGCTCTCGGCTTGCTGGCGCGCACCGACCAGCTGCTGGGCGTGATATTGCTCGGCAACACGCTCGTCGCCGCGGGCGCGGCGACGCTAACCGCGGTGATCACCAAGCGCCTGTTCGGCGAGGAAGAGTATGCGCTGGCGGCCGGCACCGTGGTGATCTCATTCGCGCTGCTCGTGTTCTCCGAAATCACGCCGAAGGTCGTCGGCGCCGCGCACGCCGATCGCCTCGCGCCGGTGGTGAGCTTCATCCTGTCGCCAATGCTCAAGGCCGCGACGCCCATCGTCTGGTTCGTCAATCTCTTCGTCCAGGGCCTGCTGAAATTGCTCCGTCTTCAGCCGGGCAACGAGCCCGAGGCGATCCTGTCGCAGGAGGAGGTCCGCAGCCTGGTGCTCGAGGGCCACTACTATCGCGGCAAGCATCGCGCCATGCTCGCCAATCTTCTCGATCTGGACTCGGTCAGCGTCGACGACGTGATGACCCCGCGCAATCACATCGAGGCGCTCGATCTTTCCGAAAAGCCGGCGCTGCTGGCACAGCAGCTCGCGACGAGCTACCACACTCGGGTTCCAGTTTACGAGAACGCGCTCGACAACATCATCGGCGTGCTGCATCTGAAACAAGTGCTCCGCCTGCAACAGATGGGAGAAATGGACGCCGAGCACCTGCGTAGCATTCTCCGGCCCGCGTATTTCATTCCCGCAGGAACCCCGCTGCTGGCGCAATTGCAGCAGTTTCAGGCCGACCGCCAGCGGCTCGGACTTGTTGTCGACGAATACGGGGAATTGCTGGGTTTGGTTTCGCTCGAGGACATTCTGGAAGAAATCGTGGGCGAGTTCACGACGCAGGCTCCCGGCGGGCCGGAAATCTTCCAGCGCGAACCCGACGGCAGTGTTGTAGTAGACGGAATGGCGCCGCTTCGCGTGCTCAATCGCAAGCTTGGCACCACTTTTCCGCTCCAAGGACCGAAAACGCTCAGCGGCCTGATTGTCGAGCATCTCGGCGACATTCCCGCTGCCGGGGTCAGCTTCAAGCTTTCCGGACAGACGGTCGAGGTGCTTCAGGTGCAGGATCACGCGGTAAAGGTGGTCAAGCTGGCTCCGCCCGTGGGTCGCAGCCCCGCGCTGCCTTTACAAACCACGGGCGAGCAGGCATCATCGATAAGTTAACTTTTATGCGTCTGGAATACGCTCGCGGGGACTCCTCCAGGATTCGGCGCGATGCATTGACAAACGATGGCTACCAAGGCGGCAGCACAGAATCTCAGCGGTCTGGCACGCGCGATGGTGCAGCACGGCCTATTGTCCGAATACGACGCTGAGACATTGCACGGGCAGGCGCAGACCGCAAATCTCGGCTTCGTCGAGCAGATAGTGCTTTCCAAGCGGATGAACGCGACCCAGGTCGCCGTGTTCGCATCGCGCGCATTCGGCACCCCGCTGTTCGATCTTGCCGGCTTCGATCTCGATCAGATCAACAAGGACCTTGTCGACCCAAGAATCGCGGTGACACGGCGGATTCTTCCACTGCACAAGCGCGGCAATCGTCTCTTCGTCGCGGTGTCGGACCCGGCGAACATGCAGGCGCTCGACGAAGTCCGCTTCAAGACCAACCTGGTCATCGATCCCGTCGTCGTCGAGGACGACAAGCTCGGCAATGCCATCGCCAAGGTCATCGAAACGCTCGGCAAGACGCTGAAGGACCTGGTCAGCGCCGACGATCTCGAGGTCGATCTCGCCGATTCCAACACCCAGGCCCAGGCCGACGAGGACGGCAATAACCCCGACGTCGACGATGCGCCGGTGGTCAAGTACATCCAGAAGATTTTGCTCGACGCCATCGCCACGGGCGTCTCGGACATCCATTTCGAGCCCTACGAGAAATTCTATCGGATCCGTTATCGCCTCGACGGCGTGCTCAAGGAAGTGGCGCAGCCGCCGCTGGTGATCAAGGACAAGATGGCGTCCCGGATCAAGGTGATCTCCAAACTCGACATCTCGGAAAAGCGGGTGCCGCAAGACGGACGCATGAAGCTCGTGTTGAACAAGACCCGATCGATCGACTTTCGGGTCAGCACGCTGCCCACACTGTACGGTGAAAAGATCGTCCTCCGTATCCTCGATGCTGCCGGCGTCAAGCTCGGGATCGAGGCGCTCGGCTACGAGCCCGATCAGCAGAAGATGCTGCTCGCGGCCATCGGCCGGCCGTATGGAATGATTCTGGTCACGGGCCCTACCGGCAGTGGAAAGACGGTGTCGCTGTATACCTGCCTCAACATCCTGAATCAGCCGGGCATCAACATCTCCACCGCCGAGGATCCGGCGGAAATCCAGCTCCCAGGCGTCAATCAGGTCAACGTGAACGAAAAGGCGGGGTTGAATTTTGCCAACGCGCTGCGCGCGTTTCTGCGCCAGGATCCGGACATCATCATGGTCGGCGAAATCCGCGATCTGGAAACAGCCGACATCGCGATCAAGGCTGCGCAGACCGGCCACCTGGTCCTTTCCACCCTGCACACTAACGACGCGGCGGCAACCCTGATGCGTCTGGCCAACATGGGCGTTCCGGCGTTCAACATCGCCTCGAGCGTGATCCTCATCGTCGCGCAGCGGCTTGCGCGCAAACTGTGCACACAATGCAAGCGACCGGAAGACATCCCGCCCGAATCGCTGCTTCAGGCGGGATTTTCGGAGCAGGACATCGATGGCTCCTGGCAGGCGTACGGGCCACTGGGTTGCGACGCTTGTCTCGGCACCGGCTACAAGGGGCGTATCGGTGTTTACGAAGTGATGCCGATCACCGACGAGATGCGGCAGGTCATCATGCGC
>JALZAN010000036.1 GCA_030948365.1 Pseudomonadota bacterium | reverse complement strand
CGCTCGCCGCGATCAAATAGCTTTTTGACAGGCAGTTTTTGACGGGCACTTTTTTTTGGGCACATTGATACAGATATGAATTATGCAGCGATGATATATCAAACCCGGCGTCCCGCACTAAAGACGCCGATTACTCCGGCCGCGTGGACTCGATGACGACGCCGGATTACGAAAGGATGACATGAACAACATCTTGCTGGTTCTTGGCAGTCCGCGCCGCTCGTCGTATTCAAGCCAGATCGCGCGGCGCATCGTCGACGACCTGAAGTCGCGCCATCCCGCCGCGGCGGTCGTCGTGCGCAATCTATCCAGGGATCCCTCGCCGGCGGTCACCGAGGCATTCGCCGACGGGCGGACGCTCGCCGAGGGCAAGCGCAGCGGCGCCGAAGCCCAGGCGATCGCGCGGTCCGATGTGCTGGTCGCAGAACTCCTCGCCGCCGATGTGGTCGTTCTCGCTACGCCGATGCACAACTTCGGCATTTCGGCGTCGACGAAGGCGTGGCTGGATCAGATCGTGCGCCCCGGAGTGACTTTTTCGTATTCCGCGAAGGGACCGGAAGGGCTCGTACGAGGCAAGAAGGCTATCCTGGTGCTGGCCCGCGGCGGCATCTACAGCGACAGCCCGATGAAAGCCTACGATTTCCAGGAGCCGTATTTGCGCGCGATCTTGGACTTCATCGGCCTCACCGATATCGATGTCGTTCGAATCGAGGGAGTCGCGTTGGGTGAAGACGCGGTACGGACTGCGGTGACGTCGGCAAAATCAACCGCGGACGACCTGGTGCGCATCCTGTCGTCCGAGGCGTCAACGCATGCCCTGGCCGAGGCCGCGTAAGCGCGACAGCGCACTCGTGTAAAATTGCGGGTCCGGCCGATGACCTCGGACGGTCGCCTCCCTCCAATGCAATCGTTACGCCCCGCCGTCCGACCCGGCGCCGCGGGACGGAACGTAATAGTCAATCTCGCGCAAAGACGGAGTATGACGCCGTGATCAATTTTCGCAGTGCAACGGTGGCAGTGATTGCCGCCGTGACGCTTGGCGGGTGCATGGTCGGACCGGATTTTCGCCGGCCGGAGCCTCCTGCCACGAGCCGCTACACCGACACGCCGCTACCGGAGCAGACCGTCGCGGCGCCGGAAAAAGGGGGCGAAGCGCAGCGCTTCGTTCCCAACGGCGACCTTTCGGCGCAATGGTGGACGCTGTTCAATTCCGAAGCGCTGGACCGGCTCGTCCGCGACGCGCTGGCCGAAAGCCCCACGCTCGCGGCGGCGCAGGCCACCTTGCGACAAGCAAGGGAAAATCTGGCGGCGGAACAAGGCGCGCTGCTGTTGCCCAAGGTCGACGGCAATCTCTCCGCGACGCGCCAGAAGACCTCCGGCGCATCGTTTGGCCAGCCCGGTGCCCCGGGCAGCGTCTTCACTCTGTATAACGCCTCGGTCAACGTCTCGTACGCGCTCGATGCGTTCGGCGGCAATCGCCGCGAGCTCGAAGGCCTGCAGGCGCTGGTCGACTATCAGGGTTTCCAGCTCGAGGGCGCGAGGCTCAGCCTGACCGCGAACGTGGTCACCACCGCGATTCGCGAGGCGGAGCTGCGCGCACGACTCAAGGCCACGCAGGAAATTCTGGCTGCCGAGCAAAAGCAGGTGGAGCTCATCGAAAAGCAGTTCGAGCTCGGCGCGGTCGCCCGATTGGTGGTGACGTCCCAGCGCACGCAGGTCGAGCAGACGCGGGCGCTGCTGCCGGCGCTGGAGCGCGATCTGGCCAAGACAAGACACCAGCTCGCGGTGCTGTCGGGCCGGTTGCCGAGCGAAGCGATGCTGCCTGAATTCGATCTCGACACGATCGCGCTGCCGCAGGAGCTGCCGCTCAGCCTTCCTTCGTTGCTGACACGGCAGCGTCCCGACGTGCAGGCGGCCGAGGCGCTCCTGCATCAGGCAAGCGCGCAAATCGGCGTGGCGACCGCGAACGAGTATCCGAAGATCAACCTGACCGGAAGCTTGGGCGAGCAGTCGCTGCGGCTGGGCAGCCTCTTCGCGGGCCCGGCGGTGTGGAGTGTCGGCGCCGGATTGTTGCAGCCGCTGTTTCACGGTGGCGAGCTCGAGGCGCGTCGCCGCGCCGCGGTCGCTGCCTACGAGCAGGCCGACGCGCAATACCGGCAGACGGTGCTGCTCGCTTTTCAGAACGTCGCCGACGCGCTGCGCGCGCTCGAGGCGGATGCGCGGACGCTCAAGGCCCAGTCGGACGCGACGGCGTACGCGCGCCAATCGCTCGAATTGACGCAGCGCCAGTACCAACTGGGAGGCACCGGCATCCTCGCCCTGCTGATCGCCCAGCAGCAGTTTCAGCAGGAGCGCCTCAACCTCGTTACCGCGCAGTCGGCGCGCTACGCCGACACCGCGGCGCTGTTCCAGGCGCTGGGCGGCTGCTGGTGGAATCGCGAGCCGCAGGCAGCGGCCATCACCGGCTCGGTGACGAACTAAACTTTACGCTACTGCGCATGCGACTTCGGCACGCAGGCGATCAAAAAATCCAGAACGGGAAAATGAAATGAAAAAGCGCATGACCATCATGCTGATCGTCGTCGGGCTCCTCCTCGGAGGCCTGGTGGGGTTCAATGTCTTCAAGGGCATCATGATGCAAAAATACATGGGCAAGGGAGGGCTTCCACCGGCGACCGTCTCCGCCATGAAGGCCGAATATCAGGTCTGGCAGCCGCAACTGAATGCGGTGGGCACGCTGCGCGCGATCCGGGGCGTGGACGTCACCACCGAAGTCGCCGGCTTGGTGCGAAGCATCAACTTCAAATCCGGAGACGAAGTCAAGGCCGGTCAGGTGTTGGCGCAACTGAATGCCGATTCCGACATCGCGCAGCTTCATTCGCTCGAGGCCGCCGCGGAGCTCGCGTCGACGGTTTACGAGCGCGACAAGGCTCAGCTCGCGGCGGAGGTGATCAGCAAGGCGCAGGTCGACACCGACGCCGGCGATCTGAAGAGCAAGCGGGCGCAGGTCGCGCAGCAGCAGGCGATCGTGGAAAAAAAGACGCTGCGCGCGCCGTTCGCAGGCAAGCTCGGCATCAGCATCGTCAATCCCGGCCAGTACCTGAATCCGGCCGACAAGCTGGTCACCTTGCAGACCATCGACCCGATCTACGTCGATTTCTATCTGCCGCAGCAACAGCTGCCGCAGGTCGCGCTCGGCCAGACGGTCACCGTGACGACGGACACCTTCCCCGGCGTTGACTTCATCGGCAAGATCAATGCGATCAATTCCAAGATCGACACCAACACCCGCAATGTGCAGGTAGAAGCGACGGTCCCCAACGCCAAGCGCCTGCTGTTGCCCGGAATGTTCGCCAATGTCAGGGTGAACTCGGGTGAGGAAAACCGCTATCTCACGCTTCCGCAAACCGCGATTACCTTCAATCCCTACGGCAGCACGGTGTTCGTGGTCAAGCCGTCGGACAAGGCGGAAGACAAGGATGAGAAGGGCAACGCAAAGCTGCTCGCGCAACAGATGTTCGTCACCACCGGGCCGACTCGTGGCGATCAGGTCGCCATCCTGAAGGGCATCGAGCCGGGTGCCCAGGTCGTTACCAGCGGCCAGGTCAAGTTGAAGAACGGCACTCCGCTGATCATCGACAACGCGGTGCAGCCGGCGAACAGCCCCAATCCAAAGCCGCAGGAAAAGTGAGACTCAAGCGTCCATGAACTTCACCGATCTTTTCATCCGCAAGCCGGTGCTTGCGATGACCATCAGCCTGCTGATCCTGGTGCTCGGCGTGCGCTCGTTGACGAGCCTTGCCGTGCGCCAGTATCCCAAGACCCAGAATGCGGTTGTCACGGTCAGCACCGCGTACTACGGCGCCGATGCGCAAACCGTCGCCGGCTTCATCACCCAGCCGCTGGAAGGCGCGATCGCCCAGGCGCAAGGCATCGACTACATGTCGTCGACCAGCGTCTCGGGCGTCTCGTCGATCACCGCGACCCTGCGTTTGAACTACGACGCCAACCGCGCGCTCACCGAAATCAACACCCAGGTCAATTCGGTGCGGAACCAGTTGCCGCCCGAGGCGCAGCAGCCGGTGCTGACGGTCCAGGTCGGGCAAACCATCGACGCCATGTATATGGGGTTTTTCAGCGATGTCCTGCCCAACAACAACGTCACCGATTACCTGGTTCGCGTGGTCAAGCCCAAGCTCGATTCGGTCGAGGGCGTGCAGACGGCCGAGATCCTCGGCGCGCGGACCTTCGCGCTTCGCGCCTGGCTCGATCCGACGCGCATGGCGGCGTACGGAGTTACCGCGACCGACGTACGCGCGGCGCTTTCCAGCAACAACTATCTCGCCGCGCTCGGTAACACCAAGGGCCAGATGGTGAGCGTCGATCTGACCGCGGGCACCAGCCTGCATTCGGTCGACGAATTCAAGAAGCTCTCGGTCAAGCAGAAGGACGGCGCGATCGTCCGCCTGGAGGATGTAGCCACGGTCACGCTCGGTGCCGAGAATTACGATTTCACGACCGCGTTCGGCGGGCGCAATGCGGTGTTCATCGGCATCAAGGTCGCACCCGACGCCAACGTGCTCGAGGTCGCGAAACGCGTCCGTACGGCGTTCCCTGACATCCAGGCGCAGATGCCCAACGGACTGACCGGTGAAATCGTCTACGACGGAACTAAATTCATCAGCAGCTCGATCGACGAGGTGGAGAAAACGCTGATCCAGTCGCTGATCATCGTCGCAATCGTGATCTTCCTTTTCCTCGGCAGCCTGCGCGCCGTCGTCATCCCGCTGATCGCCATGCCGCTGTCGCTGGTGGGCACCTTTTTCGTCATGCTGATGCTGGGCTATTCGATCAACCTGCTGACGCTCCTGGCGCTGGTGCTCGCGATCGGCCTGGTCGTCGACGATGCGATCATCGTGGTCGAGAACGTCGACCGGCACATGAAAGAGGGTATGTCGCCGATGGATGCGTCGCTGCTCGCGGCGCGTGAGCTCGGCGGCCCGATTATCGCGATGACCGTCGTCCTGGTCGCGGTATACGTGCCGATCGGCTTTCAGGGCGGCCTGACGGGAGCGCTTTTTACCGAGTTCGCGTTCTCGCTCGCCGGCGCCGTTACCGTCTCCGGCATCGTGGCGCTGACCCTGTCGCCGATGATGACCTCGCGCATCTTCAAGACCGAGCAGGAAAGCGGCAGGTTTGTCCGCTTTGTCGACCACCAGTTCGAGCGGCTGCACCACGGATATCAGCACTTTCTGCACGGCACCCTCAACACCTGGTCGGTGCCGGTGGTGATGGGCGTGATTCTCCTCGGCGGCGTGGTTTATCTGTTCATGACCTCGAAGTCCGAGCTCGCGCCGGAGGAAGACCAGAGCCTCGTGCTGTCGCAGATCGTGGGCCCGCCGAACGCGACATCGCAGCAGATGAACACTTACGCCAACCAGGTGTTCGAAATCTCGCGCTCGCTTCCGGAATACGATGAGATGTTCCAGATCACCGGCGTGCCGACGACCAACCAGGGCATCGGCGGCGTGCTGTTCAAGCCCTGGAGCGAGCGCAAGAAGAGCGCCGCTCAGCTGCAGCAGGAGCTTCAGGCCAAGTGGAACGGCATCGCCGGCGCGCGCGTCGCCGCGTTCCAATTCCCTCCCCTGCCGGGCGCGCAGGGACTGCCGCTGCAGTTCATCATCAAGACGACCGAGCCGTACCAGAACCTGAACGAGGTGACGCAGGCAGTGCTGCAGAAGGCTCAGGCCAGCGGCATGTTCTTTTTCGTCGACACCGACCTGAAGCTCGACAAGCCGCAGACGACCGTCGAAGTCGATCGCGATCTCGTCGCCACGCTCGGGCTGACGCAGCAGGACGTCGGCGCGGCGCTGGGCGCGGCGCTCGGAGGCGGATACGTCAACTACTTCTCGATCGCCGGACGGTCGTACAAGGTGATCCCTCAGGTGTTGCAGGCCGACCGCCTGAATTCCGATCAGGTGCTCGATTACCATATCCGCACCGCGGACGGATCGCTGGTCCCCGCATCGACGGTCGCGCGACAGAAGACCGAAGCCGTGCCGGAAGGCATCGCCCACTTCCAGCAGCTAAACTCGTCCTCCATCTTCGGCGTGTATTCGCCGTCCGTGTCGCAGGACCAGGTGCTCAACTTCATGAAACAAGCGCTGGCCGAGGTCGCGCCGAGCGGATATTCGGCCGATTACTCGGGCGTATCGCGCCAATTCGTGCAGGAGTCCGGCGGCTTCGCCATTACGCTGTTGTTCGCGGTGATCATCGTTTTCCTGGCGCTTTCCGCGCAGTTCGAAAGCTTCCGCGATCCGATCGTGATTCTGGTGTCGGTGCCGATGGCGCTGTTCGGGGCGCTGATCTTCATCAACCTCGGCTTCGCCACGCTCAATATCTACACCCAGGTCGGGCTGGTCACGCTCATGGGCTTGATCAGCAAGCACGGCATCCTGATCGTGCAGTTCGCCAATCAGCTCCAGCGCACAGGCAAGAGCAAGCGCGAAGCCATCGAAGAGGCGGCCGCGGTTCGGCTGCGGCCGATCCTGATGACCACCGCGGCAATGGTGCTCGGCGTCGTTCCGCTGGTGATCGCCGCGGGCGCGGGCGCCGCTGGCCGGCACGCGATGGGACTGGTGATTTTTTCCGGACTGTCGATCGGAACGCTGTTCACGCTGTTCGTGGTGCCTGCGGTGTACATGTTGTTGGCGGCCGATCACCACGCCAAGCCAGTCGCGGCGACTGCCGGCGGCGCGCTGCCGGCGGAACGCTGATCGCACGGCAAGGAGTGACCGGCTTCGACGCGCGGTGACGCGGGGCGGCTCCTGAAAGGCAATTGAGCGGCGAACGAGCGCCATCGGTGCCCCGCTCGAGACCGATTTCTCCAGCGGACAAACGTGTCCGCGCCATGACACGGCGCTTGGCACGCTGCTTGCTCATGTAGTCATTGCCCGGACGGGGCGGCGCTCCCTTGGTTACTCCTCGCCCTTCGTGCCGTCTCCGCTCCGGGACCTCATTCGCATACTTCGCTTGTTCGCGCGTCAGATTGTTCAGTCGCGCATCTGCGGCCTTCGTCGCGGCGCTGGCAAGTTCGCGCGGTCCCTTCGTTCGCCATGCGCCGATAGTTGTGATCGTGCCGCAGCGAATTCCTATACCGCCAGATACGCGCGCACGTCATCGCGATCCATGTTCGCGCCCAGTCCCTTGGCCACCACCTCTCCCCGAGACAGGACCACGTAGTGATCGGCGAGCGACTTCGCGAAGTCGTAATATTGCTCCACGATAAGTACCGCGATGTCACCGGCGGCGACGAGGCTGCGAATCGCCCGCTCGATATCCTTGATGATCGACGGCTGTATGCCCTCGGTGGGCTCATCTAGAATTAACAGCCGCGGTCGCATCGCCAACGCGCGCCCGATGGCCAGCTGCTGCTGCTGTCCGCCTGACAGATCGCCACCGCGGCGGTTCGTCATCTGCTTCAAGACCGGAAACATGTCGAAAATAAAATCCGGAACCTTGGCAGCGACTTTCCTTGCGGCCAGCCCCATTTGGAGATTTTCCATCACCGAGAGTCGCGGAAAAATATCCCGGCCCTGTGGCACGTAACCGATCCCCAGCGCCGCGCGCGCGTATGGCGGCAGATCGGTGATACTCTCGCCGGCGAAGCCGATCTTGCCGGAACGCATCGGCAGCACGCCCATCAGGCATTTGAGGAGCGTGGTCTTGCCCACGCCATTGCGTCCGAGCAGCGTAGTGCAGGCGCCGGCAGGCACGTCGAAGGCGACGTCGCGAAGCGTGTGGCTGCCGCCGTAGTATTGATTGAGTTCCTGCACGATAAGCATCGTCAGCGTCCCAGAAACACTTCGATCACCTGCTCGTTCTGCTGGATCTGATCCATCGTTCCTTCGGCGAGGACGCTGCCCTCGTGAAGCACGGTGACTTTTTGGGCAATGCGTTCGACGAATTCCATGTCGTGCTCGACGACGATCAGGGTGTACTTGCCGGCCAGCGACAGAAAAAGCTCGGCGCTGCGCATCGACTCGTCGTCGGTCATGCCCGCGACCGGCTCGTCGAGAAGAAGGAGCTGCGGCTCCTGCATGAGCAGCATGCCGATTTCGAGCCATTGCTTCTGCCCGTGCGATAGCAGTCCCGCGGGGCGCGACGCCTCGGGCAGGAGCTTGATCGTTTCCATTGTCGCGCCGATGCGGTCCCGCGCTTCCGAACCCAGCCGCGCGTTAAGCGTCGCCCACACGCGCTTGTCGCACTTCTGCGCCAGCTCCAGGTTTTCGAAAACGGTGTGATGCTCGAATACGGTGGGCTTCTGGAACTTGCGGCCGATGCCCGCGGTGGCGATTTCGGCTTCGGTAAAGCGCGTGAGATCGATCGTCTGGCCGAAGAATGCGGTGCCCGCGTCCGGCCGCGTCTTGCCGGTGATCACGTCCATCATGGTCGTTTTGCCGGCGCCGTTGGGCCCGATCACGCATCGAAGCTCGCCCGAGTCGATCAGCAGCGACAGCGCATTGAGCGCCTTGAAGCCGTCGAAGCTGACCGAGATGGCATCGAGATAGAGGATGCCGGTGTGCGAGGTGTCGACGCCCGACTTGAGAACGCGCACGCCGGACGCCGCCCCGGCGTCGTCCCATTGCTCGCGCGACGAGATTGCGCTCATCGATTCACGCACGCCGCTGCCGCGCAGTCCGCAGCAATCCGGCGACGCCGCGGGGCAGGAAAAGCGTGACCAGGATGAACAAAAGCCCCAGCAGGAACAACCAGTACTCGGGGAGAACCTGCGTGAACCAGCTCTTGCCCAGATTGACCAGCGCCGCGCCGAGCACGGGACCGAACAGCGTCCCCCGCCCGCCGACCGCGGTCCAGATGGCGACCTCGATCGAGTTGGCGGGCGACATCTCGCTCGGATTGATGATGCCGACCTGCGGAACGTAGAGCGCGCCGGCGATGCCGCAGATCACCGCAGACAGCGTCCAGATGAATAATTTGAAGTAGAGCGGGTTGTAACCCGAGAACATCACGCGGGTTTCGGCGTCGCGGATCGCGGTGAGGACGCGTCCGAGCTTCGAGGTCACGATCCAGCGGCCGAGGAGAAGGAACCCGAGCAACGCGGCGCCGGTCAGCACGAACAGCGCCATCCGCGTCTGCGGCGCGGTGATCGGAAAGCCGAGGATGCGCTTGAAATCGGTGAAGCCGTTGTTGCCGCCAAATCCCGTGTCGTTGCGGAAGAACAGCAGCATGAACGCGTAGGTCATCGCCTGGGTGATGATCGAGAAGTACACGCCCTTGATGCGCGAGCGAAAGGCGAAGTAGCCGAAGACGAACGCAAGCAGGCCCGGAACCAGCACCACCAGCAGCGCCGCGTACCAGAAATGGTCGGTGAAGCTCCAGTACCAGGGATACGCCTTCCAGTCGAGGAAGACCATGAAATCAGGCAGGTCGCTTTGATAAACGCCGTCGTGCCCGATCGAGCGCATCAGGTACATGCCCATCGCGTAGCCGCCAAGCGCGAAGAACACGCCGTGTCCGAGCGAGAGAATCCCGGTGTAGCCCCAGATCAAATCCATCGCCAGGGCAACGATGGCGTAGCACATGATCTTGCCGATCAAAGTGACCGTGTAATCGGAGAGGTGGAGCGCGCTGCCGGCCGGCACCCCCAGATTCAACAGCGGGAACGCGACGAACAGCACCAGCGCGGCGGCGACGTAGAACAGCCATCCCTTGACCCGAAGCAGGCGCGCGAAGCGCGGACCGCCGGTGACCACCATCGGCGCGAAGGCCGCGCTGCCGAGCGCGCTCATGCCGGCGCTGCGTCCGCTCTCGGCGCGAAGAAAGAAACGCATGTCACGTCTCGGCCATTCTGCCCTTGAGCGCGAACAGTCCCTGCGGACGCTTCTGGATGAATATGATGATGAACACCAGCACCAGAATCTTGGCCAGCACCGCGCCTGACCACGCTTCGAGGAACTTGTTGACGACGCCGAGGCCCATCGCCGCATAGACGGTTCCGGCAAGCTGACCCACGCCGCCGAGCACGACCACCATGAACGAGTCGACGATATAACTCTGGCCGAGATCGGGACCGACGTTGCCGATCTGCGACAGCGCGCAGCCGGCGAGCCCGGCGACCCCCGAGCCGAGCCCGAAGGCCCAGGTATCGACGCGCCGCGTCGGGACGCCGGTGCAGCTCGCCATGGTTCGATTCTGCGTCACCGCGCGCACGAAAAGGCCGAGCCGCGTCCGCGTGAGCAGCAGCCACATCATGGCCAGCACCAGCGCGGCGAAGGCGATGATGGCGATGCGGCTCCAGGGAAGAACGACGCCGGAAATCGCCTCGATCCCGCCCGACATCCAGGAAGGGTTCTCGACCTGCACGTTCTGCGCGCCGAAGATCGTGCGCACCGACTGCATCAGTATCAGGCTGATGCCCCAGGTCGCGAGCAGCGTCTCCAGCGGGCGGCCGTAGAGAAAGCGAATGACGCTGCGCTCGAGCGCCATTCCGACCAGCGCGGCGGCGACGAACGCCGCCGGCACCGCTGCTACCAGATAGGCGTCGAACATCGTTGGAAAGTGGGCGCGAAACGCGTTCTGCACCACGTAGGTGGTGTAGGCGCCGATCATGATCAGCTCGCCGTGCGCCATGTTGATCACGCCCATCAGACCATAGGTGATCGCCAGGCCGAGCGCGGCCAGCAACAGGATGGAGCCGAGCGAGATGCCGCTGAAAATTCTTCCGATCAGCTCGCCGGTCGACAGCCGGCTTTGCACCGCGTGCAGCGATTTTTCAGCCTCCGCGCGGACGTCGGCGTCGGGCTCGGCAAAGGTATCGCCCTTTTGCTCGAGCAACCCCAGCAGCAGCATCTTGGTGTTGGAGTTGTTGCTCTCGGCCAGCGCCCGCACGGCTTCCAGCCGCGTCGCCTTGTCGCCGCTGGTCAGCCGGATCGACGCCTGCGTCAGCAGCAGCAGGCCCTTGATGTCGGCGTCGGATTCCCTGGCCAGCGCGGCGTCGATCGCCGGCAGCAGGTCCTCGTCGCCGCCGGTCTGCAGCTCCTTTGCTGCGGCAAGGCGAATGTCGCGCTCTGGCGCCGTGAGCTTCAGCGCCGCGATCGCGGTACGTAGCTCCTTGCGAATCCGGTTGTTGATGATGACGTCGTCGCGATTTTCCGGCAACGGCGCGATGGCCTTCCCGGTCGACAAGTCCGTTGCCGCGTCGCCTTTGACAAGAAGAAGCTGCGCGTCGCCGACGGTTTGGACCTCGCCATCGAGCAAGGCCTGCAGCACCGGCAGGTACGTGATGTCGCCGCTTGCCGCGGCGACGGCAATGGCCTTCGCCTTCGCATCGTTATCTCCCAGAGCCAGATCGCGCAGCGTCTCCGGCGCCAGGGCGCAGGCCGACCAGGCCATCGCGCCGAGTGCGACGGCGGCGAAGCAGCGCGCGATCGTGATCACGGAATTCCTATCCTGGGAAAGTAAACGGCGGCAGCGGGTGATCACAATCCGCTGCCGCCGCCGTAGTGCGCCTTCAACTCAAAGTCTCGGTAAGACTCGTCGAGCTTCCGTGGCGGCCCGCTGTCGCGACCCGCGCCCGAAAGCGACGGGTCACTTCTTTTCCGGCTCGTCCTTCTTGCCCTTGTCTTCCGGAATGTACGGGCTCCAGGGTGTGGCCTTGATCGGTCCCGCGGTTTTCCAGACCACGTTGAATTGGCCGTTGCCCTGCACTTCGCCGATGAACACAGGCTTGTGGAGGTGGTGGTTCTTTTCGTCCATCTTGATGGTGAATCCGTCGGGAGCCTTGAACGACTGCCCCGCCATCGCGGCGATGACCTTGTCGACGTCGGTGGACTTTGCCTTCTCGACCGCCTGCTTCCACATGTTGATGCCGACGTACGCGGCCTCCATCGGGTCGTTGGTCAGCGGCTTGTCGGCGCCGGCGAGCTTCATCTTGGTGGCATACGCCGCCCATTTTTTCTTGAACTCCTCGTTGGCGGGATTCTTGAGCGACATGAAGTAATTCCAGGCCGCCAGATGTCCGACTAGCGGCTTGGTATCGACGCCACGCAGCTCTTCTTCGCCGACCGAGAATGCGACCACCGGTACGTCGGTCGCCTTCAGCCCCTGATTGCCGAGCTCCTTGTAGAAGGGAACGTTGGAGTCGCCGTTGATGGTCGACACCACTGCGGTCTTGCCGCCGGCCGAGAATTTCTTGATGTCGGCAACGATGGTTTGATAGTCGGAGTGCCCGAAGGGCGTGTACTTCTCGTCGATATCCTTGTCGGCAACGCCCTTGCTGCGCAGGAAGGCGCGGAGAATCTTGTTGGTCGTTCGCGGATAGACGTAGTCGGTGCCGAGCAGAATGAACCGCTTGGCGCCGCCGCCTTCCTTGCTCATCAGATATTCGACCGCGGGAATCGCCTGCTGGTTGGGCGCGGCGCCGGTGTAGAACACATTCTTGGAAAGCTCCTCGCCTTCGTATTGCACCGGATAGAACAGCAGCCCGTTGAGCTCCTCGAACACCGGCAGCACGGATTTGCGCGAGACCGAGGTCCAGCAGCCGAAAACCACGGCCACCTTGTCCTGCGTCAGCAGCTGACGGGATTTCTCCGCGAACAACGGCCAGTTCGACGCCGGATCGACGACAACTGCCTCGAGCTTCTTGCCCATAACCCCGCCCTTGGCATTGATCTCGTCGATCGCCATGAGCGTAACGTCCTTGAGCACCGTCTCACTGATCGCCATCGTTCCCGACAGCGAGTGCAAAATGCCGACCTTGATCGTGTCCGCGGCGTACGACGGTAGACACATAGCCATTCCGGCAGCCGCGAGCGACGCAGAAATCGCCAATCGTTTGAGAAAATCTCTTCGTTGCATGGTTGACCCCGTATTGAATGGTTGACAAGCTCACCCTAGCGGACGCGCTCTTGTGTTGGCGCGGCATGCGCCGGCGCACCGTCACCTTGCTGATTCGCACAATCCATGCCACGCCTTCCCGGTGCACCTAACGTGCTGTTTACATTCGAAGGACGATGAATTTTCGCGCCACGAATCGCCGCTCGATCGCGAACGGGCGGGGCTCCGTGTTCCAAAGCGGTGCGCTGGGCGCGACGTCGCACCGCTTTGGAACTGAGCTGGAATGCACCAGTGGCCGCGTCGAACGCGCGGCGACGTCAGGAGACTTAACTCGGCGCGACGACGCCGACGTCGAGGGGCTCGGCCAAAGCGATCATGCCGCGTTCGACGACAAAGCGAACGACCACCTCGACGCCGACGCCGGTCTTGAGATTGGTGAACACGAACGGACGCTCGCCGCGCATCCGCCGGGCGTCGCGCTCCATGACTTCGAGCGACGCGCCCACCATCGGCGCGAGGTCGATCTTGTTGATGACCAGCAGGTCCGACCGGGTGATCCCCGGGCCGCCCTTGCGCGGAATCTTGTCGCCGGCGGCGACGTCGATCACGTACAGGGTGAGGTCGGACAGCTCCGGCGAAAACGTCGCCGCAAGATTGTCGCCGCCGCTTTCCACGAACACGACATCCAGATTGCCGAAGCGCTGGGCAAGGCGGTCGACGGCTTCGAGGTTGATGGACGCGTCCTCACGTATCGCGGTATGCGGACAGCCGCCGGTCTCGACGCCGATGATGCGCTCCGGCGGCAGCGCCCCGTTGTCGACCAGGAACCGCGCGTCTTCCTCGGTGTAGATGTCGTTGGTGACCACCGCGATCTGGCAGCGATCGCGCAGCGCCCGGCACAAGGCAAGCGTCAGCGCGGTCTTTCCCGAGCCTACGGGCCCGCCGATGCCGACGCGCAGCGGCTGTGAAATCGTCAAGGCTCGTTTCTCTAGGATCGAAAAAGGCGAGTGTACTGCGTCTCGTGGCGCGCGCTCGCCAGAGCAAGACCGGGCGCGAAGCTCGTCACATCCTCATCGAGGGTCGCGCGCGCCAGGGTGACCGCCGCGGGAATGCGCCCGCCGAGCGTTTTCAACAGCCGCTGCCCGGCGGCCTGGCCCAGAGGAACGCACTTGATCGCGCACGCGACCTGCGCCTCGAGCCACATCCAGACGTAGGCGACGAGCGCCGCATCGCGGGGGACACCGAAGCCGCGCGCGGAAAGCACATAGGCCGCGGGCAGCGAGGTGGCGCGCTCGGCAGCAATCTCTGCCGCCGCTTCCGCATCGAGCAGCTCCAGCGCCAGCGCCAGCTTGATCAGCGCCGCGCCCATCTGTTCGGTTTCGGCGCGAAGCTCCGCGGTTTCCCGCGACACGCAAAACCAGTGGTTCCACTGACCGAACGCGCGCCAGTCGCGCCCGCCCGCGGCAGCAAGCAGCCTCGACACGACGGCGGCCTCACCCGGTGCGACGATCAGATCGAGCAAATCGCCGATCCACCCTGCCGCCGTCACCGCGTCGTGCACCGTGCCTTTTTCAACCACCCACTCCATTCCTTGCGAATAACTGTAGGTGCCGATCGGAAGCGCCGGACTCGCCAGTTGCAAAAGGCGAACGAGCGACAAGTCGGCCGGGGTGTCGCTCAAGACGTCTCTCGTGCGCGCTTACGCCCGCGCATCGCGAAATCGTGGATCACTCCGGCGTGCTTCGCCTCGCCCGAATGCTGATGATGGCCGGCGGCATACGCTCCGGCTTCGGGCTCGAACGGCGCCGACACTGCCGATACGCCGACGCCGAGGCCCACGAGCATTTCCGCGAGCACGTGATCGGCGGCAAAGCGCAGCCAGCGATCACCGACCTGAACGGCGGTGTGGCGATTGCCCAGGTGATAGGCCGCCTTTGCAAGAGACTCGGCGTTCTCCGCGCGCACTTCCATGAGATTTTCGGCGGCGCTCTGCACGCGAACGATCCGTCCGTCGTCCGCCACGAGGCAATCGCCGCCGCGCAGAATGGTCCCGCGCACGAGGAACAGGCCGACTTCCTCGCCGCTGACCAAGGTCGTGCGCAGACGGCTCTTGCAGCGTCGCTCGTACGGCAGGGCCAGCGTTTCGTCAGCGTGCGAAGTCTGCGCGGCGAGCCTGCGGACGATCATCATGTGAGAACCTGCCTAGAACAGGAAGTATCGTTGCGCCATCGGAAGCACCTTGGCCGGCTCGCAGGTCAACAGCACGCCATCGGCACGCACGGCGTAGGTTTCGGGATCGACGTCGATGGATGGCAGCGCGTCGTTGAGCTTCATGTCGCACTTGCCCAGCTTGCGCGTGTTGGACACCGCCATCAGCGGCTTGCTCAATGACAGCTTCGCCAAGGCGCCACTGTCGAGCGCCGCCTGCGAAACGAAGGTGAGTGACGTCTGCAGCGCCTTGCCGAACGCGCCGAACATGGGCCGGTAATGCACCGGCTGCGGCGTCGGTATCGACGCGTTGGGATCGCCCATCGCCGCGGCGGCGATCATCCCGCCCTTCACGATCAGCGACGGCTTGACGCCGAAGAATGCGGGCCGCCACAAGACCAGATCGGCGATCTTGCCGGGTTCGATCGATCCCACTACATGCGCGATGCCGTTCGCAATCGCGGGGTTGATGGTGTATTTGGCGACGTAGCGCTTGATCCGGAAATTGTCGTTGCTCGAATGTTTCTGGACCGCGGATTCGTTACCCTCGGACGCACTGGACCCGGGGGCGAGCC
>JALZAN010000035.1 GCA_030948365.1 Pseudomonadota bacterium | reverse complement strand
TTCGATGGCGCGGGCTACGCGCGTTTCGACGCCGCCGCTCTCGGCTGGCATCATATCTCCGTGCGCCGGCAGCTAACCTTTCGGGCCGCGTCTGGATCCTCGCTGGCGTGGCGCGGAGTCGCGGACCGGCCGTGACTTCCATTTCGCCAAGCTCAGCAACGACCCGGTGGCGCTCGCACGTCAAGGAGTTCAACCATGGCAGAAGCGCAGGACACCCGCGTTCAACGACTCGATGAAGTGCTGGCGCTCGTTCGGGACAGGATAGCGCCCGAAAAGCGCGACCTCGTCGAGCGTTTTGTCCGCCAATATTTCAGTCAGATCGATCCCGAGGATCTGGCCGAGCGCCAGCCCGCGGACCTCTATGGTGCTGCGCTCTCGCATTGGAATTTCGCGCGTCAGCGCGACCCTGGCCGCCCGCGTCTTCGGGTGTTCAACCCGTCGATTGAGGAGCGCGGCTGGCAATCGACGCACACCGTGATCGAGATCGTCAACGACGACAAGCCGTTTCTCGTCGACTCCGTCGCGATGGAGGTCAATCGCCACGGCTTGACACTGCACCTGATCATGCATCCGATCATCGCGGTCAGGCGCGGTGCCGACGGCACGCTGGTGGACATCGCCGCCGAAAGCGACGCCGATGCGCCTCACGAGTCGTTCATCCACGTCGAGGTCGATCGGATCACCGAGCCGAAGGAGCTCGATGCGCTTGCCGCGGATCTGCTTCGCGTCCTCGACGATGTCAGCGCCGCCGTCGCCGATTGGAAAGCGATGCGCGACCGCCTGCTGGCGATTCGGGCCGAGACCGACAAGCGTCCTCCGCCGCTGCCTGCGGACGAGCTGGCGGAAGGCAAGGCTTTTCTGGCCTGGCTCGCCGACAATCACTTCACCTTTCTCGGCTACCGCTGCCACGAGCTCGTCGTGCAGAACGGCGAAGACGCGCTGAAGATTGTCACCGGCTCGAGCCTGGGAATTTTGCGCGAAGGCGAAACCAAGGAGGTCGCGACAAGCTTCGCCGCGCTGCCGCCGGAAGTGAAAGCTTATGCGCGGCGGCCCGAGCTGCTGGTCGTCACCAAGTCGACTTCGCGCTCGACGGTGCACCGTCCGGGCTACCTCGACTACATCGCGGTCAAGCGCTTCGACGCCAAGGGCGAGGTCTGCGGCGAGGATCGCTTTCTCGGCCTGTTCACGTCGACCGCGTACAGCGCCAAGCCCTCGGAGATTCCCCTGCTGCGGCGCAAGGTCGCCAACGTGGTCGCGCGCGCGGGCCTGGTCGCGGGGAGCCACGCGGACAAGGCGCTCATCAACATCCTCGAAAATTATCCGCGCGACGAGCTGTTCCAGATCACCGACGACGAGCTGCTGCATACCGCGATGGGCATCCTCCACCTGGGCGAGCGACAGCGGTTCCGGCTGTTTGTGCGCCGCGATCCGTTCGAGCGCTTCCTGTCGTGCCTGATCTATGCGCCCCGGGAGAATTACACCACCGAGCTGCGGCAGAAGTGGCAGGCGATACTGACCAAGGCATTGAACGGCAGCAGCTCGGAATTCAATGTGCACCTGTCGGAATCGGTGCTGGCGCGGATCCTGATAATCGTTCGCACCACGCCGGGAAACATCCCCAACTTCGACGTGCGCGAGCTCGAGGCGCGCCTCGCCGCAGCGGCGCGGCGCTGGTCCGACGATCTGAAGCAGGCGCTGATCGGAGCCGGCGGCGAAGCGCGCGGCAACGCTCTTGCGCGACAGTTCGGCGGTGCCTTTCCGGCTGCATATCGCGAGGATTTCAACGCCCGGGACGCCGTGCCCGACATCCAGATGATGGCGAAGATGAGCAATGCCGAGTCGCTCGGCATGTCGCTCTATCGCCCGCTGGAGGCTCCTCCCGGCATGCTTCGGTTCAAGCTCTACCATCTGGGCGCACCGGTGACGCTTTCCGACAGCTTGCCGATGCTCGAGCGTATGGGGCTCAAAGTGCTCGACGAGCGTCCATATCGGGTGCAGCCGGAGGGCTCGCCGGCCATCTGGATTCACGATCTCGGTATGCAATCGGCGATCGCGGATACCGAGTCCGAGATCGATACTCTGCACTCGGTTTTCGAAGAGGCGTTCGGGAGCGTCTTTGCCGGGGAGGTCGAAAACGACGATTTCAACCGCTTGGTGGTGGCAGCGCGATTGCCGGCGCGGGAAATTGTCGTCCTGCGGGCCTATGCGAAGTACTTGCGTCAGATTGGATTCCCGCTGTCGCAGGCGTACATCGAATCCACGCTGGCGGCGCACGCGGATATCGCGCGGGCGCTGGTCGAATTGTTCAAGATTCGATTTGATCCTGAGGTGGCCGCCGGTGCGGGCGCCAAGACCGCGGACAAGGTGCGCGAGATCGAGGCCGCGCTCGAGCACGTTGACAATCTGTCGGAGGACCGCGTGCTGCGGCAGTACCTGGCAATGATCCAGTCGACGACGCGAACCAACTTCTGGCGGCGCGATGCCGCGGGCGGGCGCAGGAGCTACGTGTCGTTCAAGTTCGATCCTTCGAGGATCCCGGGGCTTCCGGAGCCGAAGCCGATGTTCGAGATTTTCGTGTACTCCCCGCGTTTCGAAGGGGTACATCTTCGCGGCGGGAAAGTGGCGCGGGGCGGCCTCCGCTGGTCGGACCGTCCGGAGGATTTCCGCACCGAGGTTCTCGGATTGGTCAAGGCGCAGATGGTCAAGAACACGGTCATCGTTCCGGTCGGGTCGAAGGGCGGCTTCGTTCTCAAGCGCGCTCCGCCGCCGACCGATCGCGATGCCTACCTGATGGAAGGCGTTGCCTGCTACCAGGATTATCTGCGCGGCTTGCTCGACATCACCGACAACCGCGTCGGCGACAAGATCGTTCCGCCGCCGCAGGTGAAGCGGCACGACCCGGACGACCCTTACCTGGTGGTGGCGGCCGACAAGGGAACCGCGACCTTCTCCGACTACGCCAACGGCATCAGCAAGGAGTACGGCTTTTGGCTCGGGGACGCATTTGCCTCGGGCGGCTCGGCCGGCTACGACCACAAGGCGATGGGCATCACCGCGCGCGGCGCGTGGGAGTCGGTCGAGCGTCACTTCCGCGAAATGGGCGTCGATACGCAGACGACCGATTTCACCGTTGCCGGCATCGGTGACATGTCGGGCGACGTGTTCGGCAATGGGATGCTGCTCTCGCGTCACATCAAGCTGATTGCGGCTTTCGATCACCGGCACATCTTCCTCGATCCGAACCCGGATCCGGCCGCGAGCTTCGCCGAGCGCGAGCGCATGTTCAAGCTGCCGCGCTCGTCCTGGGCGGACTACGATGCGACGCTGCTCTCGGCCGGCGGCGGCATTCACGCGCGCAGCGCGAAATCGATCGCGTTGACACCGGAAGTGAAGGCGGCTCTCGGGATCTCGGTCGACGCAATGGCGCCGATCGAGCTCGTCAATGCAATCCTAAAGGCGCCGGTCGATCTACTCTATAACGGCGGCATCGGAACCTACGTCAAGGCGCAGAGCGAATCGCACGCCCGGGTCGGGGACCGCGCCAACGATGCGCTGCGCGTCAACGGCCGCGAGCTCAGGTGCAAGGTGTTCGCCGAGGGCGGCAACCTCGGTTGCACGCAGCTCGGGCGGGTCGAGTATGCGCTCGCGGGCGGCCGCATCAATACCGACGCGATCGACAACTCCGCCGGCGTCGACACCTCCGACCACGAGGTCAACATCAAGATCCTGCTCGGGCTCGCAATCACCGAGGGTGAGCTGACCGAGAAGCAGCGCAATGCACTGCTCGTGGAGATGACCGACGATGTCGCGGCGCTCGTTCTGCGCGACAATTATTTCCAGACCCAGGCGCTGTCGGTGACCGGCCGCATCGCGCCGCAGCTTCTCGACGCCCAGCAGCGCTTCATCCAGTATCTGGAAAAAGGCGGCAAGCTGAACCGTGCGTTGGAATTTCTTCCCTCGGACGAAGAGATTTCCGACCGGCGCGCCAAGAGCGTCGGGCTCACCAGCCCCGAGCGCGCCGTCATGCTCGCGTACAGCAAAATCTGGCTCTACGATGAGCTGCTGGGGTCGACGCTACCCGACGACCCGTGGGTCGAGACGGCGCTGTCGCGTTATTTTCCGAAGGCCTTGCGCGAGCGCTACGCGGCTTATATGGCGCGCCATCCGCTCAAGCGCGAGATCATCGCCACGCACGTGACCAACAGCATGATCAATCGCGTCGGCAGCACCTTCGTGCATCGGTTGCTCGAAACCACCGGCGGCAAACCGCACGAGATCGTCCGCGCCTATCTGCTCAATCGCGAGATCTTCGGTTTCGTGACGCTCTGGCAGCAGATCGAGGCGCTCGACAACAAGGTCGACGACGCGGTGCAGTCCGCGATGCTGATCGACACCTCGCGCCTGATCGACCGGGGGACGACCTGGTTCCTGCGTTCGCGCAGACTCGGCGAGGACATGGCCGGGACCATCAGCCATTTCGCGACACGGGTCGACGCGCTGGCGACGCGTCTGCAGCAGCTTCTCGACGAAGCGGACCGTGCGCGCATCGAAGCGGCTGTCGCGCACTACGTTGCCCAGGGCGTATCGCGCGAGCTGGCGCAGCGCGTAGTCACGTTCGACACGCTTTACGCGATGCTCGATATCGTCGAAGTGGCGGACAGCACGCAGCGTCCGGTCGAGCTTGTCGCCGAGATCTATTTCGATCTCGCGGCGCGCCTTGGCTTGCCGTGGTTGCGGGAAATGATCGTCGCCCTGCCTGGGCAGGCGCACTGGCAGATGCTTGCCAAAGGCGCGATGCTCGACGATCTGTCCGGCCTGCAGAGAACCATTACCGGCGAAGTAATCGTCGGCGGCGCGGGCGTTGCCGCGCCCGACGGGCTCATCGCCGCCTGGCAGGATCGAAACCGGCGCGGGATCGAGCGCGCTGGACAATTGCTGGGAGAGTTGCGCAACGCCGCACCGATTGACGCGGCGATGCTTTCGGTAGCGCTGCGAGAGTTGCGAAGCCTGGGCTGAACGCGCAGTGCGCTAACGCCGCGATTGCAATGTCGCCGTTTGTTTGGGACTACAAACGCTGCCGCAAGTTGTCTGGTCGCTTCAGGCGGTGGAATTCGGTGCGGGTCGACCTCCGGGCTCTCTCGTCGCCGCGCAGCATTCCCGCGTCTGATGTCGTCAGATATGAGCGAATGCCAGCGCTCCGATGAGCATCGCCCCGCCAGCCGTGAAATAGGAGACGTACTGCAGGCCCCGGTTACGGGTGAGGATGGTGATCGCGGCAAGCGCGATCGCGATTTGGATCAGCGTCGTCGCCTGCGCCCAGCGATGATGCACGTGCATCGACGCCTCGCTCTTCTCCTCGGCCGCCTTCGACCGCTCCTCGAGCTTCTTCGCCTCGGGCATGATCGCTTCTTTTTCGCCCTTGTAGCGTTCCACTTCCTTCTGATATCTCGTCTGCTGGTCGCCGCTGGTCAGCGTCGCTCCCAGCTCGGCGAGGTTCTGCTTGCTGCTCTTCGCCTGGTAGAAATTCCACTGGTCCGATGCCTCCGTGCGGCGGATCGCCGCCTCGTTCTTGAACAGCAACGCTTCGTTCTGAGTCGCGCCGCCCATGTAGCCGAAGAACGCGCCGATGGTGGCGAAGATCGCGGTCATGACGGCGATCTTGCCGGCGAACGGATCATGCGCCGCGCGGTGCTCGACCTCGTGCTCATGCGGGCCATGGACGTGAAAGTGGTCTTCGGACATGCGAATCTCCCGGCTGTGACTATCTGCGCGATGCGCGGGCGGGCGACGCGTCCTCAATTGACGGCGCGCGCTCGTAGGTGACGAAATGGTACGCGAAACCCTCGGCGCTTGCGGACGCGCGCGTGTCGCGTGCGATTTCGCGCCACGCCGGGCGCTCGAAAACCGGGAATCTGACATCACCTTCGAAATCGCGCTCGATCTCGGTCAGGTAGAGAACCGCCGCGAGCGGCAGCGCGGAGCGAAAGAGCGCTTCGCCCCCGATCACGAACACCGGGTCGGTCCGGTTTGCGAGCGAGAGCGCCTGGTCGAGGGAATGTGCCACCGTCGCACCATCGACGCGAAATCCCGCGTCGCGGCTGACGACGATATTCTGCCGGCCCGGCAACGGCTTGCCGATCGACTGCCAAGTCTTACGCCCCATGACCACGCTGTGACCGGAAGTAAGGTTTCGAAAATGTCTCAAATCGTCGGGCAAATGCCATGGCAAGCGGTTGCCGACGCCGATGATGCCGTTACTCGCGACTGCGGCAATCAGCGCGACGCGACGTCCATGGGCGCTTACGCTTGGCGATGCGGTCGGGGCTGGTGTATCGTGCACGCGTGACTCGCAGGCTGTGGCGCCCTCACGCGCCATCCAACCCGATTATAGCGGGCCGCTGACACCCGCCCCTTTCGTGTACTACCCGCGATCATTCCTCAAGTTCATCCTGCTCGGCTTCCTGCTGGTCAGCCTGCCCTTGCTCTACGCGCTGGTCGAGTTGATCGTCAGCCTCGATCGTCTCGGCACGCAGAGCCAGCAAGCGGTGCTGCAGGCGGCTCAGGCCGGCCGCGCCAGCCGCCAGCTCTACGAGCAGGCGACCACGCTCGAGCGCCTGGTGCGACAACATCTGATTCTCGACGATCCGCAACTGGTGGACGACTACGCGAAGCTGCGGCCCGACTTTCGGCAAACGGCGCAGCAGTTGTCGCAGTTGCCGCTGGATCGTGCGCAACTGGATCAACTCGAAAAACTGACCGACAGCGAGAGCCGGCTTTTTGCTTTGCTCAAGGCGCCGCACCGACCACCCAACGCGACGACGACGCTGGCCGAAGGCTACTCCAACATCGCCGAAGGCACACAGCTGATGTTGACCGCGACGACGCGGTTGACCGAGCGCGAGATCGAGCGCATTCAGCAAACGGCGGCCGAAGGCAGCAAGACCTGGGGCTACCTCGCCGTTGCCGCGGGAATGATCGCGCTCGCGCTGGCCATTCTGTTTGCGGTATTGATCGCGCGGCCAATACGTCAGCTCGACCAGGCGATCCGGCAGATGGGGACCGCCGACTTCACGCATGCGATCCAGGTCAATGGTCCGCAGGACATGCGCTATCTCGGTCAGCGTCTGGAATGGCTGCGATCTCGCCTGCGCGAGCTCGAGGAACAGCAGAACCGCTTTCTGCGGCACGTTTCGCACGAGCTGAAGACGCCGCTCACCGCGGTGCGCGAAGGTGCCGAGCTCCTTCGCGACCGGGTCGGCGGCGAGCTGTCTTCCGAGCAGCAGGAAATCGTGCGCATCGTGCGCGAGAACACGCTTTCGCTGCAGAAGCTGATCGAAGACCTCCTTACCTATCACCAGACGCGGAGCATGGAGCCGCAAACGCTCGGTCCGGTCGCGCTGGTCGAGGTGCTGCGCCGGGTGATGCGCGAGCACAAGCTCACCGCGTTCGCCCGCATGCTGACTTTCGATGTCAGGCTTGCTCCGGCGATCGTTGTCGGAGACGGCGATAAAATCCGCGCCATTATCGACAACCTGCTCTCCAATGCGATCAAATATGCCCCGCGCTCGTCGCCGATCACGGTCGATCTTTCGATCGAAGGCAATTTCGCCGTGCTCGACGTCATCGACGAAGGCCCGGGCATCGACCCGGATGAGCGGCCGCGAATATTCGACTCGTTCTACCAGGGCAAGACCGCGCCAGGAGGCCGGATCAAGGGCTCGGGCCTGGGGCTCGCGATTGCGCGCGAGTACGCGCTGGTCCACGGCGGCAGAATCGAAGTGCTCGATCGCGCCGATGGCGCGCGTGGCGCGCGCTTTCGCTTATGGCTGCCATTGGCCCCGGGCTTCGAGTCCGTTCCGGCCAGCGTTCCGGCCCGCAGGGTCACGCTCGAAGGCGAGGCCTAGCCGTGCCGGCGACTCGCGCCGTTGTCGTGCTCGCGCTGACCATCGCCGTTGCTCTGATGGCAAGATCGCCCGGTGCGGGGCCGCCGGATCCGATGCTGATGGCGCAGGCTGGAGGTGCGCCCGCGACGCCGACGCCGCAGCAAGCTCCACCGCCAGGGCCGGCCGCGACCGGCGCGACCGAGCCTTCGCCACCGGCGGCGCCGTTCAACGAGGAAGAGCAACAGACCATTGCGCTCCTGGTCGAGCTTCAACGCTACAGCAGCGAATCGAACGAAGAGCTGCGACGCGAGCTGGCGGCGGCGATGCAGGCTCTGAGCCGGTCACGCACCGAGTCGAACCGGATCCGCGCCGCGATACTGCTCACGCTGCCCGGCGCCGGCCCACCCGACGACGCGCGCGCAATCGCTCTGCTGGAAAGCGTCAGCGGCAAGACTCCCGGCACCTCGCCGCTGAAGCAGCTTGCTGCGGTGCTGCTGACCCAGATTTCGGAACGGCTGCGCGGGATGGGCGAGGAGCGGCGGAAAACCGCCGCGGCGCAGGAAAAGCTGGACCAACTGCGGGCGGTCGAGCGCAGTTTGTTGCTTGAGCGCAATCGCAATGCGGGCGGCGCCGGCGGCGGTGGCGGCGGTGGCGGAGGTACCGGACGATGAAGGTCAACATTCCACATTCCAGCGACGTGCTGCTGGTCGACGACGATCCGGATCTGCTTAAGTTAATCAGTTTGCGGCTGACTTCCGCCGGCTACCGGGTCCATACCGCGGATAGCGGCGAGACGGCGCTTGCCGTGCTCGCGGTGACGCGTCCGGCGGCGGTGATCACGGATCTCAAGATGCCCGGCATTGACGGGCTCGCGCTTTTCAACGCCATTCATCGTCAACATCCGGCGTTGCCGGTGATCATCCTGACCGCGCATGGCACGATTCCCGAGGCGGTGTCCGCAACTCAGCGGGGAGTTTTCGGCTTTCTGACCAAGCCTTTCGATAGTCAGGAGCTGTTGCAAAAAGTGGCCGCGGCGGTGCGGCTGAGCGCCGGTGAATCCGAGACGGTATCGCAAACGACCGGCGACTGGCGCTCCGGAATCATCACCCGCAGCCCGCGCATGGAGGATCTGCTGCGGCAGGCGCGCTTGGTCGCCGATTCAGATGCCAGCGTGCTGATTTTCGGTGAATCGGGCACCGGCAAGGAGTTGCTGGCTCGTGCGATCCATCGCGCCAGCCGCCGCAACGGCAAGGCGTTCATCGCTGTCAACTGCGGGGCGATTCCCGAGCCGTTGCTCGAGTCCGAGTTGTTCGGGCATGCGCGCGGCGCGTTCAGCGGCGCGGTCCAGGCGCACAAGGGGCTGTTTCAGGCCGCCGACGGCGGAACGATATTTCTGGACGAGATCGGCGACATGCCGCTCGCCTTGCAGGTCAAGCTGCTGCGGGTATTGCAGGAAGCGGAAGTCCGACCGGTCGGCGCGACTCAATCGATACCGGTCGACGTGCGCGTCGTGTCCGCCACCCATCGCGACCTTGATGCACAAAAAGCCGCCGGCGAATTCCGGGAGGACCTGTACTACCGGCTCAACGTCGTGTCGATGAAGCTGCCGCAACTCGCCGATCGGCGGGAAGACATTCCGCTGCTTGCGACCCACTTCCTGCGCAAGCTTGCCGAGCGTTACAACAAGCCGGTCCCCACGCTTGCGCCCGATGCGATGGCGTTACTGATCGGCGCGCCCTGGCCCGGCAACGTGCGGCAACTGCTCAATCTGCTCGAGCAGGCAGTCGCCCTTGCGACGACCAGCGTGATTCCAGCGACGCTGGTCCAAAGTGCGCTACGCGAAGACGCCGGCGTGCTGGCTCCGTTCGAAGAGGCGCGCAAACAGTTCGAGCGCGATTACCTGGTCCGCTTGTTGAAGATCACCGGTGGCAACGTGACCCAGGCCGCGACCTTGGCCAAGCGCAATCGCACAGAATTTTACAAACTCCTGCAGCGCCATCGCCTGGAGCCGGCGATGTTCAAAGAAGCGAAGACCTGATCTAACCTCCATCCTCCCTAATTCGGCCGCTCGCCTGATGACGAACTGCGAGCGCGCTATGTTGCATTTGCGCATGGGTTGTCGCCGTGTGGCGACAAAAACATCGCCAAAACTTCAAGAGGTTGGCGGCGTCGCACCGATTGCTGTCGTGCCGACGCGACACTTTGGGCGCGCGAGGCGAGCACTAACTCATCGTTATGACCGGAATGACGACTGAGGTCTTCGTTGGGGTCCGCAAAGGGTTGAATTCACAAGCGTGCGGTTTGGTGGCACGACGATTGCTTGTCCTCGGGCGGGACGGTGGTGATTTGCGCGATGGCGCGCAGCGACATCGTCCTTGGGAGATGGCCCATGGACAAGTACTCACCCGAATTTTCGGCCTACTGGCAAAGCGAAACCGCGACGGCCCCCGGCACCGATCACGCCGAGACCTCCGCCAGACAAGCCTTGTCGGTGGCGCAGGAGCTCGCGCTAGAAGAGCTCGTCGAGCGTGTGAGCGCGGCTCGCAGCATCGTCTGACCCCAGGGTCTCCCACCCTCTCAACACCTGTCTTCGAATCGGACCGAAGCGTCCCCGAGATCCCGTATCGACTCCCCCTTGCCCGCCCGATTCTCCCGGCGGGCTTTTTTTTTTGTTTGTCCGCAGGCGCGCAGCCTGGGACCGCTTCGGTTTTGGAATAGTGAAGCTCGCCACCCGCGGCAAACGGACGGCTCGCCTAGTGCAGCTTGAAATACTGTACCGCGCGCTCGTGAGCTTCCGCCGCGGCGCGGCTCTTGAACGTGCCGAGGTTTCTCTTGCCCGTAGTGGGATCGATCTTGCGCGAATAAGGCCGGAATTGCCCTGACGCGAGTTTTCGAATCATCGTTCCTCGGCGAAGCGTTGCCGATGCGGAGTTAGACGCCGTCGCGATTCGACCGTTTCACGTTCCGATGAGCGCGTCGCTTGGACGCAAGCCGCGTTGAGCATCAGACCGCGACCGGCGCCTTGATCGCCGGATGATATTGGTAGTCGACAAATTCGAAGTCATCGTAGCGGTAATCGTAAAGCGACGCGGGACGGCGCTTTATCACCAGCTTCGGCAGCGCGTAGGGCGCGCGCGCGAGTTGAGTGTCGACCTGTTGCAGGTGATTCAGGTAGAGATGGCAGTCGCCGCCAGTCCACACAAAGTCTCCGACGCCAAGACCGGTCTGCTGCGCAACCATGTGCGTCAGCAAGGCGTACGACGCGATGTTGAAGGGCACCCCGAGGAAGATATCGGCGCTGCGCTGGTACAGTTGACACGAAAGCTTATGGTCGGCCACATAGAACTGAAAAAACGCGTGGCACGGCGGCAGCTTCATGCGCGAGAGCTCGCCCACGTTCCAGGCGGAGACGATCAGGCGCCTGGAGTCGGGGTTGCTGACGATCTGTGCCAGAACCTCGGACAGCTGGTCGATCTTCCGCCCGTCGGGCGCCGGCCACGAGCGCCACTGGCTTCCATAGATCGGACCGAGGTCTCCCTGCTCGTCGGCCCATTCGTCCCAGATCGTCACCCCGTTTTCGCGCAGGTAGCGCACGTTGGTGTCCCCGGCCAGAAACCACAGCAGCTCGTGCACGATGGAGCGGGTGTGGACGCGTTTGGTGGTCAGCAGCGGGAAACCGGCGCCGAGGTCGAAGCGCATTTGATATCCGAAAACGGACAAGGTGCCGGTCCCGGTGCGATCGTCCTTGCGCAATCCGTGGTCGCGCACGAAACGCATGAAGTCGAGGTAGGGGCGCATGGCGGCTGGTGCGCGAGAGCGCTCCGTCATTGTATCCGAGGCGCTGGTGGGACGGGACTGCGCCATCGCCTCATTGGTGGTGCCGCCGCTCGTCGGAAGCAGCGATGCGCCGCTTGACAATGGCTCGGCAACGGGTAGAGTGACGAAACTATATAACTAGTGATATAGGCATGATAAAAGCGTACGGCAAGGCGATTCCGAAGGCGTGGCGGCGGATTGCACGGATCTTCGTGGCCCTGGGTGACCCGCATCGGCAGCGAATCGTGCTGATGTTCGAGCCCGGGGAGCGACTCAGCATCGGCCAGATCGTCGCCGCATCCACGCTGTCGCGCACGGCGGTGGCGCACCATTTGAAGGTGTTGCGCGAGGCCGGGGTGCTACGCAGCGAAAAAGCCGGGCGGGAAGTTTTTTTCTGGCCCGACGCGAGCGCCGTCCGTGAAGCGCTGGACGCGGTCAGGGCATACGTCAAAGAGCACTAGGACATGGGCAGCGACGGGAGGCTCGAGCGGACACAGCGAAAGCGGTTGCCGCGAGGGTTCTGTGTCAAAGGGGACATTATGTCTGGTCGGATTGTGGTTCCATTCGTTGTCCGCCTCTTGCCTGCGGGCTACGCCGGCTCGGCGCGGGGCTCTTCGACTGGGCGCTGCGACCCGCGCGCCGCGTTCTTCTGACTACCGGAGCGAGCGATGGCCGAGCACAGTCAATTTCAGCTTTTGCGGGAGCGCCGGTTCGCGCCCTTCTTCTGGACCCAGTTTCTGGGTGCCGGAAACGACAACGTTTACAAGAACGCGCTGGTGATTTTCGTGGCCTTCCAGGCGGCGACGCTGAGCGCGCTGTCGTCCAACGATCTGGTCAATATCGCGGCCGCCGTCTTCATCGCTCCGTTCATGCTTTTTTCGGCAACCGCAGGCCAGTTCGCGGACAAATACGAGAAATCGCGATTGATCCGCTTCGTCAAGCTGTTCGAGATCGCGATCATGGTAGTCGGCGCCATCGGCTTCTATCGCCGCGACCTGGTGCTGCTGTTCGCGGCGCTCGGGCTGATGGGCATGCACTCGACCATCTTCGGTCCGGTGAAGTACGCCATTCTGCCGCAAACGTTGAAGAGCGACGAGCTGGTCGGCGGCAACGGCCTGATCGAAATGGGCACCTTCGTGGCGATCCTGCTCGGCGAAATCGTCGGCGGGCTGGTGATCGCGATCAAGCCTGACGGTCCGTTGTACGCGGGCGCAACGACGATCGCCATCGCCATCGCCGGATACGTGGTTTGCCACCGCATCCCCAGTGCCCCGTCGGTGGCGCCCGACCTTCGCATCAATTGGAATCCGTTCACCGAGACCTGGCGGAACTTGCGCTTTGCGCACGGTAATCGGGTGGTGTGGCTATCGATGCTGGGAATCTCCTGGTTCTGGTTCTACGGCGCAACCTACCTGACTCAATTCGCCAATTTCACGCACGATGTGCTCGGCGGCGACGAGCACGTCGCGACCATGATGCTGGCGATTTTCTCGGTCGGCATCGGCGTCGGCTCGCTGCTTTGCGAGCGGCTGTCCGGACACAAGGTCGAGGTCGGACTGGTTCCATTCGGCTCGATCGGACTCTCGGTGTTCGCGATCGATCTCTATTTCGCCAGCCGCGGTCTGGCCCCGAGCAGTCTCACCGGAGTCGACGGGTTTCTGCGCGTGTGGGCGCATTGGCGCGTCGTCGCTGACCTGGTGCTGCTCGGGATGTTCGGAGGCTTCTACATCGTGCCGCTCTATGCGCTGATCCAGGAGCGCTCCGACGTCGCGTTTCGGTCGCGGATCATCGCCGCCAACAATATCCTCAACGCGCTGTTCATGGTGGCGTCGGCGGGAATCGCGCTCGGTCTGCTCAAGGCGGGGTGCACCATACCCCAGCTATTCCTGGCCACTGGGCTGATGAACGCTATCGTCGCGATTTACATCTTTTCACTGGTGCCGGAATTTCTCATGCGCTTTCTGGCGTGGCTTCTGGTGCACACGATCTATCGCGTGCACAAGGAAGGACTCGATCGCATTCCCGCGACGGGCGGTTGCGTGGTGGTGTGCAATCACGTCAGCTTCGTCGACGCGATCGTTATCGCGGCGTGCGTGAGGCGGCCGATCCGCTTCGTGATGGATCATCGAATCTTCCACATTCCGGTGTTGAATTTCATCTTCCGCACCATGAACGCCATTCCGATTGCGCCGGCAAAGGAAGATCCGGCCATGAAGGAGCGCGCGTTCGAGGAGGCGGCGAAGGCGCTGCGAGCGGGGGAGATCGTCGGCATCTTCCCCGAGGGGCGGCTGACCGAGACGGGTGAGCTCAACATCTTCCGCCCGGGCCTGCAGCGCATTCTCGAGCAGGCGCCCGTGCCGGTCGTACCGCTGGCGCTGCGCGGTCTTTGGGGAAGTTTTTTCAGCAGATCGCATCGGGGCAAGGCGATGCGGCGATGGCGAGGAATGTTTTCGCGTATCGCGCTGGTCGCCGGGACGCCGTTGTCGCCGGATATGGCTTCGCCGGAAGCGCTGCAGAAAAGCGTACTCGGGCTGCGTGGAGACTGGCGATAGATCTGGCATTACAACAGCGAAGCAGCCAAGCCATCCGTCGGATGGGCAAGGGGTCGTGCTCGCCCCAGACTGCCAGGAAATCGGAGATCAGCATGTGGGCGTTGGGATTGATTGTCGGAGCGTTGGCCGGTGCGGCGATCGGTCAAGGGCTGGGAGCGTTCTTCGGCGCCATCGTCGGCCTGGTCGTCGGCATCATCGTAGGGTCGCAGCGCTCCGGGATGAAGAGTCGCGTCCAGGCGCTCGAATCGCGGGTGCAAAGCCTCGAGTCGCGGGTCAGTGCGCTCGACGAGCGCGCGGCGCTCGCACCTCCTCTTGCCACGGCGCCAGACGGCGCGTCGGCATCCGCCGCTGAATCCGCGCAACGTGCAAGCGAAAAAGAAGCGTTCGCTCCAGTCGATTTGGACCAAGGCGTGCCCGCCGCGATGGCGGCGGACGCATCGGCGTCGGAAAGGTCGGCCGAATTGGACACGACGGCCGCCCATTTCGGCAATGGCGCCGGCGCCGATCGCCGCTTCGCTTCCCGTGCGTCAAGGCGGCCAGCCGGTGGCCACGGCGCGCGCCGGCGAAGCTTCGCCCGGCGCCCCGCCGCCGGCTTCGCCACCGAGTCCACCGCCGCCATGGCTGGCCTGGATCATGGGCGGCAACACGCTGGCCAAGATCGGCGCGCTGCTGCTATTCATCGGCGTCGGCTTTCTGCTCAAGTACGCGTCGGAACACGTCCACGTTCCTATCGAAATGCGCCTGAGCGCGGTTGGCGCCGGAGCGCTTGCGCTGCTCGTTGTGGGCTGGCGGCTGCGCCTGCGGCGCGGCGCGTACGCCATGATCCTGCAGGGCGCCGCGGTGGGATTGCTCTATCTGACAGTCTTCGCGGCGCTCAAGCTTTACGCCGTCCTGCCGCCGGGCGCGACCATCGTTCTGTTGCTGCTGATCGTCGCGCTATCGAGTTCGCTGGCGGTGCTGCAGGACGCCATTGCCCTCGCTATCGTCGGCATTATCGGCGGCTTCCTGGCGCCCATTCTTACCTCGAGCAGCGCCGGCAACCACGTTGTGCTGTTTTCGTACTACGCACTGCTCAATGCTGGGATTTTCGGCATCGCCTGGTTCAAGGCGTGGCGGAGCCTCAACCTGCTCGGCTTCGTCTTTACCTTTCTCATCGGCACCTTGTGGGGAGTGACCCGGTACCGTCCGGAGAATTTCGCGACCACCGAGCCGTTCCTGATCTTGTTCTTTTTGTTCTACGTCGGCATCGCGGTCCTCTACGCATTGCGGCGTACGGTCGAGGTCCGCAGTCCGGTCGACGCGACGCTGGTCTTTGGAACGCCGCTGATTGCAGCCGCGCTGCAGAGCGCGATGGTGCGCGACATGCCCTTCGGCATGGCGCTGAGCGCGCTCGCGGTCTCGGCTGTCTACCTCGTTCTCGCGCGCATGCTGTTCTCGCGCCAGGGCGAGGCCATCCGTCTGCTCGCCGAATCGTTCCTTGGTCTCGGTGTGATTTTTGCGACGCTGGCGATACCGCTGGCGCTGGACGCGCGGTGGACCTCGGCGGCCTGGGCGCTCGAAGGCGCGGCGATGCTCTGGGCGGGCGTGCGCCAGCGTC
>JALZAN010000125.1 GCA_030948365.1 Pseudomonadota bacterium | reverse complement strand
CGCATTGATCAGCTCAATAGCGCGGCCATGCGTCCCTACCGGCGCGAGCTGCAGGCGGTATTCCAGGACCCTTATGCGTCGCTCAACCCGCGCATGCGCGCGGCGGACATCGTTGCCGAGCCGATCCGCAACTTCGAACAGGAGACCGCGGCGCAGATCGGCGAGCGCGTGCTCTCGCTGTTCGAGAAAGTGGGATTGCGCGCCGACCAGATGGCCAAGTACCCCTACGAATTTTCGGGCGGACAGCGGCAGCGCCTGGGCATCGCCCGTGCATTGGCGCCCAGACCCAAGCTGATCGTTTGCGACGAGCCGGTGTCGGCGCTCGACGTGTCGGTGCAGGCGCAGGTCATCAACCTCCTGGTCGATCTGCAGCGGGAGTTCGGGCTCTCGTATCTCTTCGTCGCTCACGATCTGGCCGTGGTCGAGCACATCAGCCAGCGCGTCGCCGTCATGTATCTGGGCCGGATCGTGGAGATCGCCGAGACGCGCGCGCTGTTCTCGAACCCGCAGCATCCCTACACCGAGGCGTTGCTGTCGGCGGTGCCGGTGCCCGATCCCACGGTGAAACGAAAGCGCATCATTCTCGCCGGCGACGTGCCGAGCCCGGTCGACTTGCCCGAGGGCTGCCGCTTCCATACGCGCTGCCCCTACGCCTTCGATCGCTGCCGCGTCGAGGAGCCGCTGCTCAAGAGCGTGGTGCCGGGCCATTTCGCGGCGTGCCATTTGCGTGACGTTTCTTCTCCCGCCAGTTCCGTGCCACACTGATCGACCAAAGGAAAGCGTTCGATGAGCGGCCTCAATCGTCTTAGCGCCACTTCCGCCGCGCGCAAGCTCGCGGCGCGAGAAATCACCGCCACGGCGCTGCTCGCCGACTGCATCGAGCGCATCGCCGAACGCGAAGCGGAAGTTCACGCCTGGACCTTCCTAGATACCGAGGCGGCGATGCGGCGCGCGCGCGCGCTCGACGGGCAGGGCGCCGACGGGCTTTTGCACGGCCTGCCGATCGCGGTCAAGGATCTGATGGACACCTTCGACATGCCGACCGCCTACGGCTCGACCGTCTATGCGGGGCATCGTCCGCCGTGGGACGCGGCCTGCGTCGCCATGGCGAGAGCGGCCGGTGCGATCGTTGTCGGCAAGACGGTGACGACCGAGTTCGCGACCTATCACCCCGGCCCGACCTGCAATCCGACCAATCCGCGGCACACGCCCGGAGGCTCGTCGTCGGGCTCGGCCGCGGCAGTCGCCGACTGGATGGTGCCGCTCGCCTTCGGCACCCAGACGGCGGGCTCGATCATTCGTCCCGCCGCGTTTTGCGGCGTCGTCGGCTACAAGCCCACCTTCGGCATGGTGACCCGCATCGGCGTCAAGATGATTTCCGATTATCTCGACACCGTCGGCGCGCTTGCCCGCAACGTGCCCGACGCCGCGCTGTTCGTGGCCGCGCTGACCGGCCGGCACGAGCTCTTGATCGATGAACCGACGGCGGACATTCCGCGGATCGGCATGTGCCGGACCTACGAATGGAACCGCGCGCAGCCGGAAACGGTGACCGCATTCGAAGCCACGGGAAAGCGGCTGCGCGCCGAGCGCGCGAGCGTGCACGACGTGTCGCTGCCGCCGCCGTTCGCCGGCCTGGCCGAGGCGCAGACGGCGATCATGACTTTCGAGGTGGCCAAATCGCTTTCGTATGAGAATCTCACCCGCCGCAAGGACTTGAGCTCGGACATGACCAAAATGATCGACGCCGGGCTGGCGGTGTCGCCGCAGCAATACGATGCCGCGCGATCGCTGACCCGGATGTGTCGCACCATGCTGGGACAGGTCTTCAAGGAGTTCGACGTGTTGATTGCGCCGAGCGCGGTCGGCGAGGCGCCCCCGGGAATCACCGCCACCGGCGACCCGCTGTTCAATCGCGTCTGGACGCTGTTGCATGTTCCGGTGGTGCATGTGCCGGTCGGCCACGGCCCGCACGGATTGCCGGTCGGTGTCAGCGTCGTCGGTGACGTCGGCGCCGATCGGGCGACCTTGCGTGCCGCGGAATGGATCCACGCGCGGCTGAGCCACGCCGAGCAAGCGCAAGTCTGAGGAGCTGAAATGAGCACAACTGCGGATGTCATTCGTCGTTCCCCCACCACGATCGGCTCGCTTCGCGTCGACGGCCAGCGACTCTGGCGATCGCTGATGGAGCTGGCCGAGATCGGCGCCACGGCCAAGGGAGGCGTGCGCCGCCTGGCGCTGACCGATCTGGACCGGCAGGGCCGCGATCGCGTCGTGGGCTGGCTGCGCGAAACCGGCGCCAACATCGAAATCGACGGCGCGGGGAATGTTTTCGCGACGCGTCCGGGCAGCAACGTTTTGGCGCCGACGGTGCTGACCGGAAGTCATGTCGACACCCAGCCCTCGGGCGGCAAATTCGACGGCAACTACGGCGTGCTCGCCGGGCTGGAAGTGCTGCGCACCCTGAACGACGCCGGCGTGGTCACCGAGCATCCGGTCGCGGTCGCGATCTGGACCAACGAGGAGGGCAGCCGCTTCGTGCCGGTGATGGGCGGCTCCGGCGCGTTTGCCGGCGTGTTCCCGCTCGACCATTTGCTCAAGCAGCGCGACATCGACGGCGTCACGTTCGGCGAAGCGCTGAACGCGATCGGCTACGCAGGCGACGCGCGGGTCGGTGGGCGCGCGCTCGATGCCTACTTCGAGGCGCACATCGAGCAGGGGCCGATCCTCGAGCGCGAGGACATGGTCATCGGCGTAGTGACCGGTGCCCTGGGCCAGCGCTGGTACGACTGCATCTGGTCCGGCCAGGACGCGCACGCCGGGCCGACGCCGATGGAGGCGCGCCATGATGCCTTGCGCGGGGCGGCGAAGATGGTGGAAGCCGTCAACGCGGTGGCGCTCAAGCACGCGCCGGACGGCCGCGCGACGGTCGGATTCATCCAGGTCAAGCCCAATTCGCGCAACGTCATTCCCGGCAGCGTCGTGATGAGCGTCGACATGCGCCATCCCGACGACGAGCACCTGGTGACGATGGACCGTGAGATTCGCGCCGCCGCGGCCGCGATCGCGGTCGAGCTTCGCCTCGAATGCGACGTGCGGCAAGTGGATCAATTTCCGGCGTCGCGCTTCCATCTGGAATGCGTCGATGCGGTGCGCAGCGCGGCGAAGGCGCTCGCCTACCCGTATCGCGATATCGTCAGCGGCGCCGGCCACGACGCGATCTACCTCGCGCGCGTCGCGCCGGCGGCGATGATCTTCGTGCCCTGCAAGGACGGCATCAGCCACAACGAGATCGAGGACGCGCGACCCGAGCATCTCGAGGCCGGAGCGAACGTGCTGCTGCACGCGATGCTTGCGCGCGCCGTCGTGTCGCGGGCTGCGCGCTAGGCTTCCGCGCGGAGAGTGCGATGCGATGACTCAATCCTGCGCGCCCCTCGGCGCCAACCCTGGATCGGCGCCTCCCGCTTGAACTGAGTCCATGCCGCAGCTCGCCCCCGCCGCTGAACTGATCGACAAGCTGGTCGTAGCCAATCGCATCCTGTTCCAGAAGGGTGTCGTCGACGGCTTCGGCCACGTCAGCGTACGGCACGACCAGTCGCCCGAGCACTTTCTCCTGGCGCGCAACATGGCGCCGGGGCTGGTCACCCGCGACGACATTCTCGCCTTCGACCTCGACGGTACCGCGGTCGACGCCGCGGGTCGCAGGGTGTACCTGGAGCGATTCATTCACGGCGAGATCTATCGCGCGCGATCCGACGTGCACTCGGTCGTTCACAGCCATTCGCCCAGCGTCATCCCTTTCGGCGTGACCGGGCGTCCGCTGCAGCCGATCTTCCACATGAGCGGGTTTTTGGGGCAGGGCACGGCATTGTTCGAAATACGCGACATCGCCGGCGACACCGACATGCTGATCAGCGATCGCCGCCTCGGCGCCGCGTTGGCGTCAGCGCTCGGCACGCGAACGACGGTGCTGATGCGCGGGCATGGATCGACCGTGGTCGGCGCCTCGATCGAGCAGGCGGTGTATCGCGCGATCTACGCCGAGGTCAACGCCAAACTGCAGCTGCAGGCGATTACGCTGGGCAAGGTGACTTATCTCAACGCACAGGAAGCAGCCAAGGCCGCGGCGATCAATGACACGCAGCTGGCGCGACCCTGGGAGCTGTGGACGCGGGAAGTCGGCGTGATCGAATAATTGACGCACGCACGCGGTGAGATGGTCCTACCGGGTAGACTCATTGCTCCTGCTAACATCCAACGCTGGGCCGCTGCGGACAAAAAATCATGATCGGAAGAATGGCTATATCCCTTCTGGCGATGTTGGCTGTGGGTTTGGTTCATCCAGCCCAAGCGCAACAAGCCAAGCTATATCGAGTCGGAGTCATTCACGAAGGAGGACCCTATCGTGCCGAAGTTGACGGACTTCGAGATGAGCTCAAGGCGTTGGGGTTGGAGGATGGGAAGCACATCCTTCTGGAAATTCGCGATGTAAAGGGTGATGTCAAGGCCGCTGAGGAGGCGGCAAGGAGCTTGGAACGAGAAAAAGTTGCGCTCATATTCGTTGCCGGCACGTCCGTCGCCATCAGGGTGAAAGGCGCAACAACTGCGGTTCCGATCGTGTTTGGTGCCGGAAGCGATCCGGTTGCCGCGGCTGCGGCGAA
>JALZAN010000034.1 GCA_030948365.1 Pseudomonadota bacterium | reverse complement strand
ACGATCTCCCGTCACTTCATCGAGCGTGTGACTCCATAAAACTTGGACGTTGCCGTCGTGCTTTGCTTTCGCCATCAGCTTGTCGATGAGGATCGCCTCAGCGCGAAATTTGTCGCGGCGGTGGACCACGGTGACCTTCCGGGCAATGTTCGACAGGTACAAAGCCTCCTCGACCGCGGTATTTCCGCCGCCGATCACGGCCACGTCCTGGCCCTTGTAGAAGAATCCATCGCAGGTGGCGCAGGCGGAAACACCCTTGCCCATGAACGCCTGCTCGGACGCCAGACCGAGATATTTCGCCGAGGCGCCGGTGGCGATGATCAGCGCGTCGCAGGTGTATTCCCCGGCATCGCCGGCGAGGCGAAACGGCCTCTGGCCGAGATGTGCGGTATGAATGTGGTCGAAGACGATCTCGGTCTCGAATCGTTCGGCGTGTTTCTGGAAGCGCGTCATCAACTCGGGACCTTGCACCCCGTCGACGTCCGCCGGCCAGTTGTCGACGTCGGTGGTCGTCATCAGTTGCCCGCCCTGGGCGAGACCGGTAATCACCACCGGCTTCAGGTTCGCTCTCGCGGCGTATACTGCGGCCGAGAATCCGGCCGGCCCGGAGCCTAGAATCAACAGCCGGTGATGCTTGGTGCTCATGTCGGAGTGGTCCTCGAACGATGCTCGGGATTCTAATGGAAACGCGCGGCGCTTCGTTTCAGTGCGCCGTCACCGCGCATATTTCTCATATGCGCTCGCGACCACGGGTTCGCAACCGCGTGGCCACGGCCAAAGGCACCACGGTGACGGCATGGCCGGCCCGACCGATGGCCATCGCGGGCGGTCATCGAGCGGGGGACGGATGACCAGCGCTTCCCTTTAGGCTAAAGCGCGGGCATTATTACTCGTAATTAGATTAATTATCGACGATAATCCAGTGATTTTTAAGAGAAATAAAACGCCACCCGTCTCGCGACGGGCGACTGCAGCGGCGGCGCGCCAACGGCCCGCGGAGCCGGTCCTGTCGCCACGCCTGGTGCGGCTGCTGCATGAAGCCTGGTGGTTCCTGATCGTCGTCGGCTTCGTCTACTTGGCATTGATCCTGGCAACGTACAACAAGTCCGACGCGGCCTGGTCGTTCTCCGGTTCCGGCGCGGCGCCGCAAAACAAAGGCGGCGTTGTGGGCGCCTGGCTTGCCGACTTGTTGCTATACCTGTTTGGCCTGTCGGCATGGTGGTGGGTCATCGCCGGCGTGGTGGTGGTCGTTTCCGGCTACCGGCGGCTGACCCGCGAGGATATCGAGCGTCACCACCCGTGGCTCGCGATACCGGGCTTCGTGCTGGTGTTGCTGGCGAGCGCCTCGCTCGAAGCCTTGCGCCTTTATCGGCTTCCGGCGTTGCTTCCGAGCGCGCACGGCGGGGCGCTGGGCGACATGATCGGCCAGGGGCTCGCCCGCGCGCTGGGCTTCAATGGTGCGACGTTGGTGCTGATTGCTCTTTTCGGCATTGGCTGGTCGCTGTTGACCGGCATGTCCTGGCTCCGGCTGATGGAAGGCGTGGGCGGAGGCGTCGAACAAATGCTGACCAGGGCCCGGCAAAGGCGAGAGCGGCAACGCGACCGCGCCATCGGCGCCGCGGCGTTCGAGGAGCGCGAACACGTCGTCGAGGCCGCGCGCGAAACCATCGACGATCGGGAACCGGTGGTTGTGGTGCCGGCATCGGTCGAAGTGGCCAAGTCCGAGCGCGTGATCAAGGAAAAACAGAAACCCCTGTTTCAGGACCTTCCCGATTCGCCGCTGCCGCCGCTCGCACTGCTCGAGGACGCACCGTCTTCACTGGAAGTGGTCAGCGCCGACACGCTCGACTTCACCTCGCGGGTGATCGAACGCAAGCTTGCCGACTTCGGTGTCGCCGTCAAAGTACTGGCTGCCTACCCGGGCCCCGTGATCACGCGCTTCGAGATCGAGCCGGCGATCGGCGTCAAGGGGGCGCAGATCGTCAACCTGATGAAGGACCTCGCTCGCGCGCTGTCGGTGGTCAGCATAAGGGTGGTCGAAACGATCCCCGGCAAGTCCTGCATGGGACTCGAGCTGCCGAACTCGAAGCGCCAGATCGTGCGCCTGGTCGAGCTGCTTTCATCCACCACCTACAACGACACGGCCAGCCCGCTATCGCTGGCGCTGGGCAAGGACATCGCCGGCAAGCCGGTGATCGTGGATCTGCAACGGATGCCGCACCTTTTGGTCGCCGGTACCACCGGGTCGGGCAAGTCGGTGGCCGTGAACGCCATGATCCTGTCGCTGCTTTACAAGGCAGAGCCGCGCCAGGTGCGCCTGATCCTGATCGATCCGAAGATGCTTGAACTTTCGGTCTACGAAGGCATCGCACACCTGCTGGCGCCGGTGGTGACCGATATGAAGCTGGCGGCCAACGCGCTCCACTGGTGCGTCGGCGAGATGGAGCGGCGTTATCGCCTCATGTCGACACTGGGGGTCCGAAATCTGTCCGGTTACAACGCCCGCGTCGTCGAAGCGAAAAGGGCGGGCAAGCCGTTGACCAATCCGTTTTCACTGACGCCGGATGCTCCCGAACCGATCGAGGAAATGCCCTTGATCGTGGTGGTCATCGACGAGCTCGCCGACCTGATGATGGTGACCGGCCGCAAGATCGAGGAGCTGATCGCGCGCATTGCGCAGAAGGCCCGCGCCGCGGGGATCCACCTGATCCTGGCGACGCAGCGGCCTTCCGTCGACGTCATCACCGGCCTCATCAAGGCCAATATTCCGTCGCGCATCGCCTTCCAGGTGGCGAGCAAGATCGACTCGCGGACCATTCTCGACCAGATGGGTGCCGAGACGCTGCTCGGTCAAGGCGATATGCTGTATCTGCCACCAGGCACCGGTCACCCGCAGCGGGTGCATGGCGCGTTCGTGTCCGACGCCGAAGTGCATCGCGTGGTCGAGCACCTCAAGGCGCAGAGCGGGCCGCAATACCTGGACGGAATCCTGGAATCGAGCGCCGATGCGGCCGACGGAGAGAGCGGCACCAGCATCGACGCCGGCGGCGCCGAAGCCGATCCGATGTACGATCAGGCAGTCGCGGTCGTACTGAAAACGCGGCGGCCGTCGATATCGCTGGTGCAGCGCCACTTGCGCATCGGCTACAACCGCGCAGCGCGGCTGATCGAGCAGATGGAGCGCGCCGGCATGGTGTCGCCGATGCAGACCAACGGTAATCGCGAGGTGCTGGTGCCGGCAGGCAAGGGCGAGGCGGCGTGAGCCACCGCGTCCGCGGCGCGGTTGCGGCCGCGTTTGCGCTGGCCATTTTCGGTACCGTAGACGTCGCGGCTTCCGGCATCGACCAGTTGCGCGCTTTCGTCGACGGCGCGCGCACCGGCAAGGCAACATTCCGGCAAGTCGTCAGAGCGCAATCCGGACGCGTGCCGCAGACCTCGTACGGCACGTTCGCCTTTGCGCGTCCGGGCAAGTTCCGCTGGAGCTACGACAAGCCGTATTCGCAACTGCTGGTGGGCGACGGCGACAAGCTGTGGATCTACGACCGCGATCTCAATCAGGTCATCGTCAAGAAGCTCGATCGTGCCCTCGGCGCCACGCCCGCATCGCTGCTTGCCGGCAGCAATGCGTTCGAGGAGAACTTCGTGCTGACCGCCGGAGGCGCCGGCGACGGCATGGACTACGTCGAGGCCAAGCCCAAATCGCCGGACAGCGGATTCGATCACGTTCGCATCGGATTCAAGGACAATCTGCCGCGCTCGATGGAGCTGCACGACAGCTTCGGTCAGGTGACCGAGCTGACTTTCGACACCTTCGAGCGCAATCCCGCGATCGACCCGGCTTTGTTTCGCTTCTCACCGCCGGCCGGCGCCGATGTGATCGGCAACTGAGCATTAGCCGAGCGGCTAGCAGGCCAACTTAGGGCAACATAGCGGGACCAGGCGATATCTTCATGGAAACCGATCTCTTCGCGGTCGCCAATCCCGCCGCGCCGCTGGCCGAGCGCCTGCGCCCGCGGACGGTCGGCGAGGTCATCGGCCAACGGCACCTGCTGGCGCCGGGCAAGCCGCTGGCCGTCGCGTTCGCGACCGGCAAGCCGCACTCGATGATCCTGTGGGGTCCACCCGGTGTCGGCAAGACGACGCTCGCGCGATTGATGGCCGATGCCTTCAGTGCCGAGTTCATCGCGCTCTCGGCGGTGCTGTCGGGGGTCAAGGACATTCGCGATTCCGTCGCCCGCGCCGAGGCGACGCTCGCGCAATCGGGCCGCCACACCATCCTTTTCGTCGACGAAGTTCATCGCTTCAACAAGGCGCAGCAGGATGCGTTTCTTCCTTATGTCGAGCAGGGGCTGGTGACGTTCATCGGCGCCACCACCGAGAATCCCTCGTTCGAGGTCAACAGCGCGCTGCTTTCTCGCGCAACAGTGTATGTGCTCGAGGCGCTCGATGCGGACGAGCTCGCACAGCTGCTCGACCGCGCTCTCGCGGTGGCGATCCCCGCGGCCACGCTGGCGCAAACCGCGCGCGACGCGATCATCTCCTATGCCGATGGCGACGGTCGGCGGCTGCTCAATCTGGTCGAGCAGCTGGGCGTCGCCGCCCAGGACGCGGTCAAGACGCAAATCGACCTCGCCTTTGTCGAGACAACGATCACCCGCAGCATGCGCCGCTTCGACAAGGGCGGAGAGGCCTTCTACGACCAGATCTCGGCGCTGCACAAAGCGGTTCGTGGCTCCAATCCCGACGCGTCGCTGTACTGGTTTTGCCGCATGCTCGACGGCGGCGCCGACCCTCTCTACCTGGGGCGGCGAATGATTCGGATGGCGAGCGAGGACATCGGCCTGGCCGACCCACGAGCGCTGCAGCTCACGCTCGATGCGGTGGCGACCTACGAGCGCCTCGGCACACCCGAGGGCGAGCTCGCGCTGGCCGAGGCGGTCATCTACCTCGCCTGCGCAGCCAAAAGCAATGCGGTGTACGTCGCATACAACGCCGCGCGCGCCTTTATCGCCAGCGATGGATCGCGACCGGTGCCGTTGCGACTGCGCAATGCGCCGACCCGGCTGATGAAGAATCTTGGCTACGGCAAGGATTACCGGTACGCGCACAACGAGGAAGACGCCTATGCTGCGGGTGAGCACTATTTTCCCGATGGCATGGATGCGGCGCGCTGGTACGTTCCCACCGAGCGCGGCCTCGAGTCGAAGATCGGCGAGCGGCTTGCCGCGTTGCGCGATCGTGACGCGATGGCACGGTCCGACGACGAGGACAAATCCTAGTCTCGCTTTGGCTCGAAGATCGGAAACCTGGGCCAGCCTGCTCCTGCCGGAGCGAAGGACGCCGCTGGCGTTTGCTAAAATCCGCCGATGCTCGACATTCAACTCTTGCGCAACGATGCGGCGGCAGTTGCGGCGCGTTTGAAGACGCGCGGCTACGTGCTCGACCAGGCCCGCTTCGAAGCCGCCGAGGCGCGCCGCAAGTCGGTGCAGACACGAACGCAGGAGTTGCAGGCGCGACGCAACGGGCTGTCGAAAGAGATCGGTGCCGCCAAGGGCCGCGGCGACGACACCAGGGCCCTGATGAACGAAGTCGCGGGCCTCGCCGACGAGCTCGCTGCGCTCGAATCCGAACTTGGCACCATCCAGGCGGGGCAGCGTGAATGGTTGCTTTCGGTGCCGAACCTGCCTCATCCGAGTGTGCCAGTGGGTGCGTCGGAAGCGCAGAACGTCGAGGTCCGCCGTGTCGGCACGCCGAGGGAGTTTGGCTTCGAGGTGCGCGACCACGTCGATGTCGGCGCCGCTGTCGGCGGCCTGGAGTTCGAAAAAGCGGCCAGGCTCTCCGGCGCGCGTTTTCACACCCTGCGCGGAAGCGTCGCCCGACTTCACCGGGCACTGGCCCAGTGGATGCTCGACCTGCACTCAAGCCAATATGGCTACATCGAGTGCTACGTTCCCTATATCGTCAATCGCGACGCGGTGACGGGCACCGGGCAGCTGCCGAAATTCGAGGATGACCTTTTCTGGGTGACCCGGGGCGGCGCAGCGGACGACGAGCGCATGTACCTGATTCCGACGGCCGAGGTCCCGCTGACCAATCTCGTGCGCGAGGAGATCGTTCCCGCGGCAACGCTGCCCTTGAAGTTCACCGCGCATACGCCGTGCTTTCGCTCCGAAGCCGGGAGCTACGGCAAAGACACTCGCGGAATGTTCCGAGTGCATCAATACGACAAGGTAGAGATCGTGCAAATCGTGCACCCGGACCTGTCGTACGAAGCGCTCGAGGAGCTTGTCGGCCACGCCGAATCGGTCTTGACGCAGCTCGAGCTGCCGTACCGGGTCGTCCTGCTATGCACCGGCGACACCGGCTTTGGCTCGGCCAAGACCTACGACCTGGAAGTCTGGTTGCCGGGGCAGGGTAAATATCGCGAAATTTCGTCGTGCTCGAATTTCGAGGCGTTCCAGGCACGGCGGATGCAGGCGCGATTCCGCGCCGCGCAAGGCAAGCCCGAGCTCGTCCACACCCTCAACGGCTCCGCGCTTGCCGTCGGGCGGACGTTGATCGCGGTGCTGGAAAATTTTCAGCGCGCCGATGGCGGGGTCGACATTCCGCCGGTGCTGCACAGTTACATGGGGGGCGAGAAAGTCATTCGGGCGCTTCCCTGATCCGGCTGATCGGGTAATGTCGCGTCACTTGCTGGCCAGCGCCGGTTCCGCGCCGGGCGTGACGGCGGCGTCGGTCACGGTCAGCATCCGCAGTTGCGGCTTGCGCGAGGGCTCCTGCACGAGAAGTATGTCGTAATAGGCCCTGACCCGCTCGACAAACGCCACCGGCATGCCGCCTCGCGCGTAACCGAACTTCGCATCCTCGTAGTACTCCGGCAGCGCCAGCAGCGGCAGCGTTTTTTTCACCGCCGACCACGCGTCCGGATTGAGCTTCTGTTTTTGCGCCAGTACGCGCGCATCCTCCAGGTGGGCGACTCCGATGTTGTAAGCCGCCAAGGCGAGCCACGTGCGATCGGGTTCCTGAATGCGCGATGGAAGCTTGTCCTTGAGCGAGCTCACGTATCGTGCCGCGGCGCTCACGCTCGCCTGGGGATCGAGGCGGTCTACCGCGCCCAGCTGCCGCGCGGTGTCTTCGGTCAGCTGCATCAGGCCTCGGACGCCGGTCTCGCTGGTCGCCTGACCATCCCATTGCGATTCCTGGTAGGCGATCGCGGCAAGAAGGCGCCACTCGACACCGGTCTCATCCTGGGCGCGCTCGAAGTTGGCGCGGAACTGCGGCAGCAGCGACTTGATACGGTCCCGGAAAACCCCGGCGTCCAGTCGCGTCACCTGCCCTCGCGAGTAGTAGCGCTCGATCAGCTTGGCGAGTGTGCCGTCTTTCCGGCAACGAGCGAAAAAGGTATCGACCTGGTCGCGCAGGCGGATTTCGCCTGCGGGGAACGCCCACGCCAGTTCCTGCTTGCCGCCGATCATGAACGCGGTGTCGAACTCGAGATAAACGCTGCGTGTCGCGTTCGCTTCGCTCGACGCAACGATTGCATAGTTGGAGGTCCCGTCCGAAACCTGGCTGATCAAGGCTTCCGTCGACGGCAATGCCAGCGATTGCCAGCGCACCTCGGGATGGTCCTTGCGGACCTTGGCCAACGCCGATTCCAGGCTACTCCCTTCAAGAATGCCCACCGTCTCCCCGGCAAGATCGTTCCAGGTTCCCGGCTTGAAGCCATCGATGTTGTAGATGAGCACCGGCTCGATCGCGTAATACGCCGACGAGTAGATGAAACCGTTGCCGGACGATCGCTCGGCGGCGCGATAGATGCCGCCGGCGCCAACGGCGGCGCCGCTTGCGTGATCCACCAACCGTTGTACCGGATTGTTGGTCGCAATGACCCTGAGCGTGAGCCCCTGTTGCGCCGCGAACATTCGAACCAGATCGTAGTCGAGTCCGGTTCCCTGATCGTCGGTGCCGCCGAACCACGTCACCGCCCCTTGCCGCAGGTACACGACAAGGTCGTTGCCGGGCAGCGGAGGCGGCGAGGGCGGCGGCGCGGGCGGCGAACTGCACGCGCACAACGCGAACGTCGCAATGGTGCAATTTCGCAAAAGGCGTAGTCTGAGCAACCCGATCGCCTGCGTGATGCGCTGCCGCCGATTATACGAGCGCAGCGGACGCATTTCACGCCGCGCTGCGTCTGCCTAGGCTTTCAAGCGCGCGTCGCAGACACGAAGACCTGCTGGAGGGATCGTGACCATCGACGCGAAGAGGCCGCCGACAATGCTTGCTTGCTGCGCCGCGTCACATCGTCGATAATGACGGTGGCGCGAAAGCACTCGCGCAATGATCAACGGCGGGCCGCCCCGCATCGCATAGTTGGTGAATCTGGTCAGGTCCGGAAGGAAGCAGCCATAACTATTCTCTGCAAGTGCCGGGGGTACGGCTCGCCACCCTTTGCCGCTCGATCTTCAGCACACATGCCAGCTCATTTGCGTTTCGCAGTTGCTGTTTTTCACGAAAACACCGGCGCTCGGCATGTGCGCGTCTTCGTACCCGACGTCGGCGACGACGCGAGCTAGTCGCGACCCGGTCACGCAACAAACGCTTCGATGAGTTATCAGGTCCTCGCCCGCAAGTGGCGGCCGAAGCGCTTCAGTGAGTTGGCCGGACAGGACCATGTCGTGCAGGCGCTCACCAACGCGATCGACCGCGGCCGCCTTCACCATGCGTACCTGCTCACCGGCACGCGAGGCGTGGGCAAGACGACGATCGCGCGGATCCTCGCCAAGAGCCTCAATTGCGTCAATGGCGTGACCGCCTCGCCGTGCGGCGTCTGTCCCGCCTGCGTGGACATCGACGCCGGGCGCTTTGTCGATCTGCTTGAGCTGGACGCGGCGTCGAATACCGGCATCGACAATATGCGAGAGATTCTCGACAACGCGCGCTACGCGCCGACGGTCGGGCGCTACAAGGTTTACCTGATCGACGAAGTGCACATGCTGTCCAAGGCGGCATTCAACTCGATGCTCAAAACGCTGGAGGAACCGCCCGAGCATGTGAAATTCGTCCTCGCGACGACCGATCCGCAAAAAATTCCGGTCACCGTCTTGTCGCGCTGCCTGCAGTTCAATCTGAAGGCGCTTCCGCAGCCGGTGATCGCATCGCGGCTCGGCGAGATCCTCGGTGCCGAGAACATTGCGTTCGATGACGCCGCGTTGCTGCTGATCGCTCACGCCGCCCGCGGCTCGATGCGCGATGCGCTGTCGCTGCTCGACCAGGCGATCGCGTACGGCGCGGGCGAAGTGCGCGCCGCCGTCGTGCGCACCATGCTGGGCAGCGTCGAGACCGAATACATCTATCGCATCGCCGACGCGTTGATCGCGGCGGACGGCGCCGCGTTGCTGGCCGAAGCTAGCGCGCTGACCGAGCGCAGCCTGTCACTGCCGTCGGCGCTGGACGAGCTGGCGGCGCTCTTCCACCGAATCGCAATCGCGCAGACAGTGCCGGAAACCGTCGATGCGCTTGTCGACTCGGCCCGCGTGGCCGCATACGCCAAGGCCTTCTCGCCCGAAGGCGTCCAGCTGGCGTATCAAATCTGCGTCCAGGGACGTGCTGACCTGTCGCTGGCGCCCGATGAGCCGACCGGCTTTGCGATGACGCTGCTGCGGCTGCTGGCCTTCGAGCCGGTTTCGGCGCACGAAGCCGTCTCGGCCCCGCGCTCCCCCGCAGGTGCACCGGGCGAACCTGTGACTCGCAGTCGCGCAGCGCAGTCGGCAACGAGCACACCCGCGGATACCCGTCCGCCGCCGATGTCGGCAACCAAGGTGGAATTGTCACCGTTCGAATCTGCGATGACTCCGAAAACAGCGGGTACCGCCCCGGCCACCGTTGCTCCAGGCGCCGCGCCGATCCCCGAGATTGCCGACTGGCCGGCCTTTGTCGCCGGCATGAAGCTCTCCGGCATCGCGCTGCAACTTGCTGCTCAGACGGAGCTCAAAGCGTTCTCCGGCAACGAGCTGGTGCTGACGGTCTCCGAGGCCTCTCGTCATCTCACCGAAAAAGCCTATGCCGACAAGCTGAAGGCGGCGTTGGAAGAGGTGTTGGGTCGACGCATCCGATTGCGCTTCGACGTCGGGGCCGCGGCGACGGCGAGCCTGGCGGTCATCGAAAAGCGCGAGCGCGCCGAGGCACAGTCGAAGACCGAAGCCGCGTTTCGTGACGATCCGTTCGTGCAGGACGTGCTTGCGCGCTTTGACGCACGGATCAAGCCCGACTCGATCAAACCGGTTTCCTAGCGAGGATAGTGACGATGATGAAGAACCAGCTTGCGGGTCTGATGAAGCAGGCGCAGACCATGCAGGAGAACATGAAGCAGGCGCAGGAGGCGATCGCCGCGATGGAAGTGGAGGGCGAGGCGGGCGGCGGCATGGTCAAGATTGTGATGACCGGCCGCCACGACGTGAAGCGGGTCACCATCGCGCCGTCGTTGCTGGCGGAGGACAAAGACATGCTCGAAGACCTCGTCGCCGCGGCGATGAACGACGCGGTGCGCAAGGTCGAGGCGGCATCGCAGCAGAAAATGGCGGGGCTGACCGCGGGCATGCCGTTGCCGCCCGGGTTCAAGCTTCCGTTCTAGCGGAAGGTGGAGCCGCTCAGCAGTCTCGAGGAGCTGACCCTAGCGCTGCGTTGCCTGCCGAGCGTCGGACCGAAGGCCGCGCAACGCATGGCGCTGCACCTTCTCCAACACGACCGTGAGGGTGCCCAACGGCTCGCGCTGGCGCTCGAAGCCGCGACGCGGACGATACGCCACTGCCAGCGCTGCAATACCTTCACCGAAGACGAAATCTGCGGTTTGTGCCGCTCCTCAAAGCGCGATGCGAGCCTGCTTTGCGTCGTCGAAACACCCGCCGATCTGATGATGGTCGAGCACACGCAGGCCTATGCCGGCTTGTATTTCGTGCTCATGGGGCGCCTGTCGCCGCTCGATGGCATCGGCCCCAAGGAAATTCGCCTCGACCGGCTGCTCAGGCGGGCGCAGGACGGATCGGTGCGCGAAGTCGTTCTGGCAACCAATTTCACCAATGAGGGCGAGGCGACGGCCCACTATATCGCCGAGCTGCTTGCCGTGCGCAACCTCAAGGTTACGCGTCTCGCACGGGGGGTTCCCGTCGGCGGCGAGCTCGAGTACGTCGATAGCGGGACGCTCGCGCAAGCGCTGCGCGAACGGCGGCTCCTTCCCGGCTGAGTGCCGGCAGGAATGCGGGTTGCGCGCGGCCATCGAGCCGGAGTAACCTGCCATGGAAAAGATGGGGGAGGCGAGATGCTGGTCAGTGAAATCCTACGTATCAAGGGCAACGCCCTGTTCACCACGCCCCCGGACGGAACGGTGCTGGATGCGGTGAACATCATGGCGCAGCACGACATCGGTTCGCTGGTAGTGATGGATCACGGGCAGATGGTTGGCATGCTGACCTTCTCCGAGGTGCTGCAGGCGTTGGCCAAGCAGAAAGGGCAGCTCGGCACGCTCAAGGTGAGCGAAATCCACGTCCGCGACCCGCTGACGGCGAGCACGGGTCTCGACGTGATGGAGCTCCGCCGTGGAATGCTCGAGCGGCACGCGCGCTATGTGCCGGTCATCGACGGGCCGACGATCCTGGGCGTGGTGTCTTTTCACGATGTGGCCAAGGCCGTGTACGAGGCGCAGAGCTTCGAGAACCGGATGCTCAAGAGCTACATCAAGAACACGCCCGACGACGAGGGTCAGTAGAAGCCTCGCCCTGCGTCAGTCGCGACGCTTTCGCGGCCGATTGTGCCAGCGCCTGTTTGCGGGGCCTAGATCGTTCCGATCATGAAGATCGCGGGGCGGCGATTGAGCGCGACGCGCTCGGCGTCGCGCCATTGTGCGATCGATCGTCGCACGATCTGCTCGCTCGGTAGCGTCAGATCGACCGCCACGCAAAGATCGGTGCTGGCGCGGCAGGCGGCCACCGTCGCTGCGAGCAAAGCCTCGTTGCGGTAAGGGGTCTCGATGCAGATCTGCGTGACGCCGGTCAACGCGACCGCGTCGTCAAGCGCCTTGAGCGCGGCTACGCGTGGCTGCGGCGCCACTGGCAGATAGCCATGAAACGTGAACTGCTGCCCGTTCATCCCCGCGGCCATCAACGCAAGCACGATGGCGGAAGGTCCGACCAGAGGCACGACCCGAACGCCGGCGCGATGCGCCGCGGCAACCAGCAGCGCGCCCGGATCGGCGACCCCCGGGCAACCGGCGTCGGAAAGCAGTCCCAGATCCTGGCCGCCGATCGCCGGCGCTAGCAACTCTGGTACCCGCTCGCGCGGCGTGTTGACGTCGAGTGTCGCGAAATGCATCGATTGCAGCGGGCGCGCGGGAGCCAGCGATTTGATGAACTGGCGGGCGGCCTTGGGCGTCTCAACCACGAAATGCTCGAGCGAGCGTGCGACATCGATCGTGTGCTGCGGCAGCACCTGCGCCGGAGGAACCAGTCCGAGCAGATTCGGAACGAGATACAAGCGGCCGCGGACAGGCGCGGACGCGCTCAAAGGATCTGCACGCCTTCGGCAGCCAGCATGTCGGTCAACCGGATCAAGGGCAGCCCGATCAGCGCGGTCGGGTCATCGCTCGCGATGCGCGAGAAGAGGGCGATGCCCAGGGCCTCGCATTTGACCGAGCCGGCGCAGTCGTACGGCTGATCGCGGTCGATGTAAGCGGCGAGTTGCGAGTCGCTCAAGGTGCGGAAGGTGCTGGCGACGTCGACCAACGCGGTCTGGCATCGATCGGTGCGCGCGTTGAGCAACGCCAGCGCGGTATGGAACACGATCGTTCGCCCACGCATGGCTGTTAGCTGCGCCAGCGCGTCGTCGCGATCACGCGGCTTGCCGAGCGCTACCCCGTCGCAGGCGGCGACCTGACCACAGCCGATGATAAGCGCGCGCGGATATCGATCGGCGACTGCACGCGCCTTGGCCTCGGCCAGCCTGACCGAAATCTGGGCTGGAATTTCGTGCTGCAGTGCCGTCTCCTCGATAGCCGGTGCGGCGACGGAAAACGGCAAGCCGAGGCGCTCCAGAAGCTCCCGGCGATAGCTCGACGATGATGCGAGCACCAGCGTTGCAGCACCGTCTGGATGCGGCGAAGTCTTTGTTTTCACGCTTTTCTTTGACAGTCCATGACCGATTCGCTATTATGCAACGTTTACCCGGCTGCGGACGCGGGTCATGCTTTCTACCGCGCCCGTTATCGATAACGCCGCGCCAAGGCAGGGGCTACCATGACGCAGTCCACTGCGGGCCGACGCCCCACACGCTTCGATGCGCTCAAGCTCTCCGCCAGCGGAGAGTCGCTGGCCGGCGAGGTCGACGCGTCGCAACTGCCGCGCGTCGCCGATCGACTGGCGGCGAATGCGGGCGCAGCGGGCATTGCCTGGCGCCTGGTAGGTGGAATCGACGGACAGCGTCGACCGGCGCTGACCTTGACGCTGGCGGGCTCAGTGCCAATGGTCTGTCAGCGCTGCCTGCAATCGTTCGCGGCCACGGTAGATCAGAGTACCGAACTGCTGCTTGCGCGCAGCGAGGCGGAGTTGATACGGTGGGACGCCGAGGAGATCGAGGTCGTTCTCGCCAGCGAGCGCCTCGACCCTTTGACGCTGGTCGAGGACGAGCTCGTGTTGTCATTGCCGTTCTCTCCGCGCCACGCGGATGGCGAGTGTCAGGCGGCGAACGTGGCGAGCCGCGCCACGGAGCAAAAGAGAGCGTCCCCGTTTATCCAACTCGGGGAGTTGAAAAAGACCACGCGCTGATGCGGAAGCCGGCACGACGCGATGATCGGGGCCCGGCGACGGGTCCGGAACAATTTCAGGGAGCACCTAGACATGGCTGTCCAGCAGAACAAAAAATCGCCGTCGAAGCGCGGCATGCATCGTGCGCACTCTTTCCTTCCCAAGCCTGCGCTTGCGGTGGAACCGGTCAGCGGCGAGATCCACCGTCGCCATCACATCAGCCCGAGCGGGTATTACCGCGGCAAGAAGATCGTCAAGACCAAGGCAGACGAGTAGGCCGCTGCGATGTCCCGGCGCACGGTGAGTAGTGCGCAGCGGGCCAGGCCTGACGTGCCGCGGCCCGGCTCGGTCGTCGCGTCACGTTTTGCCTCGATTGCCGACTCGTTTGCCAGCGCGTCCGCGCGCAATTGATCGGATTCATCACCCGTCGTCGCTGACTCGATGTCCATCAGCATAGCTGTCGACGCCATGGGCGGCGATCATGGCCCACGCGTCACTGTCGTCGCTTCGATCCGGTTTCTCGAGGAGACACCGGAAGCGAGCGTCATTCTCGTCGGTCGAGAAGACGATATTCGCAAGGTGCTGGGCACGCTGCGCTCCAGCGCGGCAGACAGGATCTCGGTTCGTGCAGCCGCCGAAGTGGTCGAGATGCACGAAGGCCCCGCCAGTGCGCTGCGTGGTAAAAAAAATTCATCGATGCGCGTGGCCGTCGACCTGGTCAAGCAGGGCGACGCGCAGGCGTGCGTCTCGGCGGGCAACACCGGAGCGTTGATGGCGATTTCGCGGTTTGTGCTCAAGACGCTTCCCGGCATCGATCGGCCGGCGATTGCGTCGCAGCTACCGACGCGCAAGGGGGTGACCACGGCGCTCGATCTTGGCGCGAACGTGAACTGCAGCGCCGATCAGCTGGTTCAGTTCGCGGTCATGGGCAGCGCCCTGGTCGCCGCGGTCGACGGCATCGAGCGGCCAACGGTGGGGCTGCTCAACATCGGCGAGGAAGATATCAAGGGCAACGATGTGGTCAAGGAGACTGCCGAGCGCCTGAAATCGTCCGGCCTCAATTTCTACGGCAACGTCGAAGGCGACGACATCTACAAAGGGACGACCGACGTCATCGTTTGCGACGGCTTCGTCGGCAATGTCGCGCTCAAGACCTCCGAGGGATTGGCGTTGATGCTTTCCGATTTCCTGCGGGAGGAATTCACCCGCAATCCGATGCGAAAGCTGCTCGCCCTGTTCGCGCTGCCGGTGATCAGGGCGTTTAAGCGCCGTGTCGATCCGCGGCAATACAATGGCGCGACGCTGATCGGCCTCAAGGGCGTGGTCGTCAAGAGCCACGGATCGGCGGACGCGCTTGCATTCCGCTATGCGCTGAAAAAAGCCTACGCCGAAGCGGCGCACGGCGTGCTGGAACGGATCGAGAAGCGTCTCGCCGCAATGCCGGTGCCGGCTGTCGCAGCCTCCGGGTTGCCCGATGCATAGCAGCATTGTCGGTACCGGCGGCTATCTTCCCGCCGAGATCCTGACCAACGCCGATCTCGCACGCCGGATCGACACCAGCGACGAGTGGGTGCGCGCGCGCACCGGTATTCGGCAGCGGCACATCGCCGCGCCTCATGAGCAGACCAGCGACCTGGCGCTTGTCGCCTCGCGCCGGGCGCTGGAGCGGGCGGGTCTCGCGGCGGAGGCGGTCGATCTGATCGTCGTTGCCACCACGACGCCGGACATGATCTTTCCTTCGACGGCCTGCATTCTGCAAGCCAAGCTCGGCACCAGCGGCGGCCCGGCGTTCGACGTGCAGGCGGTCTGCAGCGGCTTCGTTTACGCGTTGGCGACCGCGGATATGATGGTCAAGAGCGGAGCGGCCAGGAATGCGCTGGTGGTCGGCGCCGAGATCTATTCGCGCATCCTCGATTGGAGCGACCGCGGGACCTGCGTTCTGTTCGGCGACGGCGCCGGTGCGGTGGTGCTCGCGCCATCGAGCGCGCCTGGCATCCTGTCGTCGCATCTGCATGCCGATGGCCGTTATTGCGATATCCTTTCTGTTCCCGGCACGGTCGCGAACGGGAAAGTCGAAGGCACGCCGTTCGTGCACATGGACGGAGGCGCGGTGTTCAAGTTCGCCGTCAAGGTACTCGCCGAGGTGGCGCAGGAAGCTCTCGCGGCAAACGACTTGCCGTCGAGTGCGCTCGATTGGGTGATTCCGCACCAGGCGAACATCCGGATCATGGAAGCGACCATGAAAAAACTCGCTCTACCGCTTGAAAGAATGGTCAGCACCGTGGCTGAGCACGCAAACACGTCGGCGGCTTCGATTCCATTGGCGCTCGACATCGCTGTTGGCGATGGCCGTATCCGGCCCGGCCAGCACGTGATGCTGGCCGGTGTCGGCGGCGGCTTCACCTGGGGCTCGGTGCTCCTGCGCTGGCAGTGAGCGCGCCACACCGTTTTTGGTTTAACGCGCCGGCAAAATGATGAAGATCGCCATCGTATTTCCGGGACAAGGCTCGCAGGCGGTGGGAATGATGGATCGCTATGCGGCACATCCGGTCGTGCAGGAAACGTTTGTTGAAGCGAGCGATGTGCTCGGACAGAACCTGTGGGCATTGGTACGCGATGGCCCCGCAGACGTTCTC
>JALZAN010000033.1 GCA_030948365.1 Pseudomonadota bacterium | reverse complement strand
AGCCACACCTGGCGATAGCCGGCGGAAAGCGCGGCGAAATTGGCGTCGCGCGCGCTGTTGTCTCCGGCGTAGGTGAGGTGCGCGAATTGAGGAGTCAGGAAAAACGTCGTTCGCTCGTTGATCTCCCGCCGCCACTCGAGCGCGACGCCGTCGGTCGAGCGAAAACGCGAGCCGTCGAGCGTGATTTCGCCGTGAATGTAGGTCCCGGTGAATGTGTTGCGGTCGGCCTGATAGCTCGCACCCGCCGACGCGGCGAAATTCGCCAGGTCGAACTCAGACGCATTGTCGTAAAGTGTCCCGTTGCCGGCGATGCTGCCGTGGACTGTCCATCCCGCTGTGACCGGGCGGTTGATTTCGGCACCGGCCGCGAGCCAGCCGAAGCTGGATTTTTTTCGCACGCCGAAACTGCCGACGGTCACCGTGCCGAGCACCGGCAACGCGATGTCGGCCTGCGCCACGCCGGCGTTGGCATTGCCGTCGTAGCCGGCACCGATCTCGACGTAGAAAACCTTGCGTCCAAGATAGCGCGCCTCGCGCACCGCGAGCGCCGCCAGATAGCGGTCGATGCCGGCCTGGACGTCGGCGGGCGGCTTGAGTTTCGCGACCGCCTGGAATTCCTGGCGCGAGCGGATATCGTCACGGGCGTAGAAATAGGCGCGCGCGAGCTCGAGGCGGGCGCGAACATCGTCCGGGAATTGCAGCACATACCGTTCCAGCGCGAGGACACCCTCTCCGGGACGTCCGACATCGACCGCGGCGACCCCGCACCAGAGCTCGAATTCCACCGAGCGGTCGCCAGCGCCGACGCAAAAAGCGGAATAAGCGGCGGCGGACTGGCCGGACTCTACCTGCGCCCGCAAGTCGTCGACAGGCGCCGCACTCACGCTCAACGCGTGCGCGGCAGCGGTTGCCGCGAGCACGCGAATCATTTGGTGGCGGAAGCGGGAGGCGGGCAGATGCGTCATGCGCGTGCGCGAATAGCGCGAATGGAAAGGGCGGATTTGTTGTGAAACGATAGTAGCATGGCTTCCGCAGTATCACTGTCAGGGTGAGCGAGTCAGGGAACGACCTGATCGATCATGATGCGCACGCCGGTCGCTCCGGGCTTGAGCGATCCGCTGCGCCCGAACAGGTCCCCTGGCTGCGGCAGCGCATTGCCGCTCTTGGAGATTCGCGCCTCGACAACGACGCTCGGCGTCGCAGAAAGCTTGACTCCGGGCGCCATGCTCATGCTGTCGTCGAGCGAAAAGTCGCGCGGCAATTCTTTTGCCGGAATGCGCAGCACCGCGAGCGGCATGCGCGGGCCCTCGGAAGCGCGCGCGAAGATGAACACAGTGTCGCTGAGCGCGACCTTCGACGCCAGCGCGGCGTTGAGCTCGACGCGGCCGCTGATCGTCGGCGCCGCAGTCACCGCGGCGCTCCGCGGCGCGATCGAGTTCGGTGGCGGCTCGGCGCTTGCCCGCGCGGACGGCGCGGTGCGGGCACCCTTGCCCTCGCGCTTGGCGGAGTCGATCTCCGCAATCACGTCGGCGACCTGGCGCGCTTCGTCCGATCCGGCCGGAACTTCCGCTTCGAGCCGCCGCCAGTAGGCAATCGACGCATCGAGATCGCGCGCCTCGAGGGCCACGGTCGCGGCCAGCGCCAGCGCTTTCTTGTTCTTCGGCTCGATGATGAGCGCGCGCTGGACGAGAGCCGCGGGCGCGCCGGCGAGGCGGCGTCCCTGGGCCATCGCCAGCACATCCGCGTAGTCGGCGAGGAGGCTCGCGTTGTTCGGCATGAGCGCTTCGGCGTGCGCGTAGGCGTCGGCGGACTCGGCAAATCGTTCCAGCGCCTGATACGAATGCGCCAGGAGCACCCATCCTTCGACGTCATCCGGACGCTGCTTGAGGCGCTGAGCGAGGCCGTCGACCATGGCCGCGATCTGTCGCTCTGTAAGCTCGTGCCCGGCGCCGGTTGCGGTGGCCGACGGGGCGATCGCCGCAACCGGGTTGCCGATACGCTGGTAGATGAGGAATGACGCCGCGGGAACCAGCAGCAGCAGTGTGGCAGCCAGCGCCCAGGCGCGTCGCGGCGCAGGCGGCGGCGCGCTTGCGCCAGACCCCGGCGACGGAACCGAAATCGGCGCCGCCGCGACATCTTCGGACACGCGCCGCGCGAGCTCGGCGACGGTTGCGTCGCGCTCCGCGGCGGTGATCGATCCCGCCGCGCACTCGGCGTCGAGTGCGCGCTTCTGGTCCCGATACACCGCGACGGCCGCGTCGTCGTCTTCCGGCGCGGCGGCGGCGTGTCCCGTGCGCAACAGCGGCCACAGCAGCATGCCAAGCGTCAATACGACCAGCAGCGTGGCGACGGACCAGAAGAGCAACATCAGCGTGGCATGCCTTGCAATCGATGCGACGAGTCATGCGCGAGCAAGAGCGTTCCGCGCGAGGAGCGCGCATTATACCGGCGCGAAAGGCAGGACGTTGGTCGGGCGGGAGAGACAAGCGAGCGCCGTGCGCCACTCGCGGGGGTTACAAATCTCGGCGTGGTCTATACACTCTACGCTGACCGGACGCGCTGGACGGCGCACGGCGTGGAGAGGCATGGCGTGAGCGCGAAGAGCGCGCTTCCTGCCGCGGAACAGGGGAGCTGTCGTTGGCGCACCAGTCGATCCTGGCATACGCGCGTTATCGCTATCTCAAGATCGCGACGGCCGCCGTCTTCGTATCGACCGCCGCGTATTTCTGGGACCATCCCCCCAACGGGCGATACGGGGGAACGTGGCTCGGATATACGCTGGGCACGGTCGGCGCCATGCTGATTTTCTGGCTGCTGTACTTCGGAGTTCGCAAGCGCCGCTATGCTTCGAATGCCGGCATGGTGCAGGGCTGGCTTTCGGCGCACGTCTACTTCGGCACCGCGCTGATCGTCATCGCCACCTTACACATGGCGTTCAAGGTCGGCTGGAACGTCCACACGCTGGCATACGTGCTGATGCTGGTGGTGATCTTCAGCGGCTTCTATGGCGTCTACGCCTATCTGCGCTACCCGCGGGTGATGACCGACAATCTCGGCGACGATACCCTGCAGATGCTGCTTATCCGCATCGCCGATCTCGACCGCCAGTCGCGCCAGCTCGCGCTGTCGCTGCCCGACACCATCAATCGCCTGGTGCTCGCGTCGGCGCAGGGCACCAAGATCGGCGGGCCGTGGTGGCAGCAATTGCGCGGGCGCGATTCTCGCTGCCCGACCACCGCCGCGGCGAATGGCGTGCAGATCATCGGCCGCAAGCTGGCAGGCGAGCAGGCGAAGACCAACCATCAACTGTATGCGGTGCTGCTAAAGAAACAGGAGCTCGTTGCGCGCGCACGTCGCGACGTCCAGCTCAAGTCGTGGCTCGACATCTGGCTCTACATTCACGTTCCGTTGTCGATCGCGCTGCTGGTAGCCTTGATCATCCATATCGTGTCTGTGTTTTTCTACTGGTAGCCGATGCGGATTCTGGTCATCAGCGTCACCCGCAACCGCAAGGGACAGGCGGTTCGCGCCGAACGCACGGTCGAAGGCGAGATGATCCGCCTCGGCCGCGGCACGCAATGCGAGATCCATTTGCCCGATCCGCGCGTGGCGCTTTTCCACGCCGCAATTTATCGCCAGGGCGACAGCATATTCATCCATGCGCCCGAAGCGGAGCTCTCAGTCGACGGCGGGCCCGAACGCGAAGCCCGGCTGACGCCGCGCGTTCATATTGCCCTCGGCCCGTACGAGATGACCGTCGAGCCGCCTTCTGCCGGCTTCGACCTGGCGCTGGCGATCGAGCTGGTCCGCCCGTTGCCCGACGACCTCGCGGGAATCCGCGCCAAATCGCGAACCTCGCTCGAGGAGACGGTCCTCTCCAAGCGCGGACCGGCGTGGATACTGGCCATCGTCTTCGGCCTCGTTTTCCTGGTCGCGCCGGTGCTCAACGCTGTGCTCCCGCTGCTTCGCCCGGCGACAGTGAAGTTGCCGGTCACGCCCGATCAGTCGTGGAATCCGGGCCCGCTCTCTTCCGGCCACCAGGCGTTCGGGCGCCAGTGCGGCACCTGTCATGAAACGCCGTTCGTCCATGTGCGTGACCATGTCTGCATCGAGTGCCACGTCAAGACGCCAGGCCACGTGCAGACGGTCGCGCTTCAGGCGAAGCTCTTCGGCGGAACGCGCTGTGCGAATTGCCACGCCGACCACAAGGGGCCCGAAGGCCTGGTGCGGCGCGACCCGGATCTGTGCGTGACGTGTCACGCCAACATCAAGCGCTTCGATCCGGAAACGACCTTTGTCAACGCGACCGACTTCGCCGCGGATCACCCGCCGTTCAAGCTGACGATATGGCGCGGCCCGGGCCGTGACGACATGGTGCGTGTCTCGCAGACGGATAAGGCGAAGCTCATCGAGCAATCGCATTTGAAATTTCCGCACGACCTGCATTTGAAAACTAGCGTGCGTGCGCCGAAGGGACGCAAGACGCTCGAATGTCGCAGCTGCCACATTCCGGATGCGAGCGGCAAGGGATTCGAGCCGATCTCGATGAACAAGGCTTGCATCGAGTGTCACACCCTCGAGTTCGAGCCCGCGGTAACGACGCGACAGGTTCCACACGGCTCGGTCGACGATGTCATGTTGACCATGCAGGAGTTCTATGCAAACATCGCCTTGAAGAATATTCCCGTGGACGTCGTCGATCTTGGCGAAATCCAGCGCGGCCTTCCAAGGCTGGGCAGCGGTGTGATCACAGAACAGCAGCGACAGCGCGCGCTGACCTGGGCAAAATCAAAGGCGCAGCAAGTCTCCGAAGATCTGTTCGCAGCACGCGTTTGCATCGTTTGTCACGAGGTCACCAAAGCCGTGATTCAAGGGGAATCTGGCAAAGCGATCGCCTGGGGGGTCGTTCCCGTTCACGTTGCATCGGCGTGGATGCCGAAGGCACGCTTCGACCACGTCAAGCATCGCACCAACAAGTGCGTCGACTGCCACGCGGTCGAAAAGTCGCATTCGAGCGACGACGTCGCGATCCCCGACATTGTCAATTGCCGTGGCTGCCACGCGGGCAACAAGCCGGCCGCTGGCAAGCTTGTTTCGACGTGCGTCTCGTGCCACGGATTTCATCTTCCTAACCACCCGCCGTTTGCGGCGCGCGGCAACACCGCGTTGGATGCGCCGACGGGTGGGATACAAGCGGTGACGCGAAAGCTGCAATGAGCGCGGCCGGGTTTGGCGCTGCTCCGTGGGCGGTCGGCAGACTTGTCGCGCCAGCCCTGATCGCGATCGCCATGCTTGCCGGATGCGGCGGCGGCGCGGGTGGTGGCGGAGGATGCGGCGGGGGATGTGAAGCCGCCAGTCCGACCATTCTCACCGTAGCCGACGTACAGCAGGTCATCGCGCAGGCGGTCGCCGAAGCGCAGGCGCGCAACGCCAAAGCGACGATCGCTGTCGTCGACCGTGTCGGCAACGTGCTCGGGGTATTCAAGATGACCGGCGCGGCCGCCACGTTTACGATCAGGGGCGGACGCGGCGCTGTCGGCGGCCTCGAAGGCATCTCGATTCTGCCCTCGGAACTGGCGGCCATCGCCAAAGCGATTACCGGCGCTTATCTCTCCTCCGAGGGGAACGCATTTTCAAGCCGCACCGCGAGCCAGATCGTTCAGGAGCATTTCAACCCGCGCGAAAACCAGCAGCCTGGCGGGCCGCTCTTTGGCGTGCAATTCAGTCAGCTTTCCTGCTCGGATTTGAATCAGCAGGCGAGCGCGGGGACGGTGGGGCCGAAGCGCTCGCCGCTCGGGCTCTCGGCCGATCCGGGAGGCTTGCCGCTGTACAAGAACGGCACGGTCGTCGGCGGCGTCGGTGTGATCGCCGACGGTCTTTACTCTGCCGATCTCAACATCATCGACTTCGACGTGGATTTGGATGAGCTGATCGCGCTTGCGGGAGGCAGCAGTTTTGCGGCGCCGTCGGATCGCCGCGCCGATCACATCACCGTCGACGGCCGTACGCTGCGCTACGTCGATTCGGAATCGCTGGCCAGCAATCCCGCCTCGGCGCCGGCGTTTGCCGCGATCAACGGCAGCGCGGGAGCGCTGGTCAATGTCGCGTTTTACGGTGGAAATCCGATTGTCGCGGGAGTTGCTTTTGGGACGCCTGCGTCCGGGTATCGCCCGTCGACCGACCCTGCCTTTGTATCGGTTGGCGCGTTTGTACTCGTCGATGCCGCGAACGTGCCGCGTTTTCCGCCGCGCGCCGGTACCGATGGGCTGCTGACGCAAGCCGAGGTCACCCAGATTCTCCAGAGCGGCATCGATGTCGCCAACCGCGCCCGGGCGCAGATCCGGGTGCCCGTCGGTTCGGCGGCACAGGTGTCGGTCACCGTGGTCGACACCGCCGGCGAGATTCTGGGACTGATACGCTCACCCGACGCGCCGATTTTCGGAACCGACGTTGCCGTGCAAAAGGCCCGGACCGCGGCGTTTTTCTCCAGCGTTACCGCCGGAGCGGAGCTGTCGGCGCTGCCTCCGGCAGGTTATCTGGTGCCTCCGGCAACATCGCCGATCGCCGCGTACGTCGCTGCAATGAAGGCGTTTCTGAACGATCCGACGTCGCTTGCGAATGGGCTGGCGTACAGCAACCGCGCCGTCGGAAATCTTGCGCGGCCGTTCTTCCCCGATGGCATCGAAGGCACCGCGAATGGACCGCTGTCGAAGCCCTATGCCAACTGGAGCCCGTTCAGCGACGGTCTGCAGCTCGACCTCATCATCAACAAGCTGGTCGCGTCCCTGGCCGCGGGCGACAACGGAATCGGATGCACGGGCAGCACGCGGTTGAAAAACGGCATTCAGATTTTCCCCGGAAGCATGCCGATCTACCGCGGCAGTAAGCTGGTCGGAGCGATCGGCGTTTCCGGCGATGGCATCGATCAGGATGACATGGTTTCGTTTCTGGGACTCGCCAACGCCGGCAGGATCTTGAATACCGGGATTGCCAATGCGCCGCCCGCGATTCGCGCCGACCAGCTCGCCCCGCAGGGTGAGGGGACGCGTCTGCGCTATGTGAATTGCCCGCAGGCGCCGTTCAATGGCACCACCGATCAGAATGTCTGCGCCGGCCTTTAGCCGCTGGTGCCAGGCGGTGATCGGCGCATTCGGGCTGGCGGCAGGCTTCTGCGCCATGGCGCAAGCGCCGCAGACACCGTCGCCCACGGTGCCGGGCGTCAAGCGGGGCGAGTCGGCGCCGCCGGTGCGCTCCATCGACGGCCGCTATCTCGTCCAAGTGATCGCCTCCACCGTCGACGTGCACGCCGACGCGTCGAGCGGATCGCCGATCCTGGCGCAACTGCAGCAGGGTGCGCGTCTGGAGGGCGATCAGCGGCGCGGAAACTGGTATCGCATTCACCTTGGCGACGGGCGCAGCGGCTGGATCGAATACGTGGTTGGCAAGACCAATCCGAACTTTGCCGTCGATGCCAATCCCGGCATCGCGCGAGGGCTTCCCCGCAGCGTCGTGATCGCGCCGGCGCCCGGCGACGCCCAGACCGAGCGCTTCCCGGCGCCGTCTCCCGAAGCGCTGGCCGACGATCAGATCTTCCTCCGTCGGCCGATGGGCCGGCCGCTCGAAGCCATCATTCCAGCGGTCGATCCCAATCAGGTGCCGCCGCCGTCGCCGCTATTGCCCCGCGAATCGCTTTCCGTGCCCGACCGCTGGCGGATCATCGACCAGCTCGGCATCGTCAAAGAGCACCTGCTCGATCCCTACAATCCGAACACGCTCAAGGGCGATCGACCGGTCTTCGGCGAGGACTGGTTCTTCAATCTCGGCGTGATCTCCGACACGCTGTTCGAGGCGCGAAAACTGCCGACGCCGATCGGCGCTCAATCGTCGCAGGATCCCCAGGCTAACGACCAATTCGGCCGTGGCCGGCAGTCGACGTTCGCGCAGAACGTGATCGTCAGCTTGTCGCTGCTCAAGGGCGACACGACGTTCAAGCCGCCGGAGGTGGAGTTCCGTTTCGTCCCGGTGCTCAATTACAACGTCAGCAAGGTCGAAGAGGTGCGTGCGCTGCGGATCGATCCACGCAGCGGAACGCGGCGCAACGATAACTTCTTCGCGATCCAGGAAGCATTTGTGGACTACGAATACAACATCGCGTCCGAGCAATTCGATTTCGACGACATCCGGGTCGGCATCCAGCCTTTCATCTCCGATTTCCGGGGCTTCCTTTTTCAGGATCAGCCGGTCGGCGTGCGTTTTTTCGGCACCCGCGAAAGCAACCGCTGGCAGTACAACCTGGCGTGGTTCCGCAGGATCGACAAGGACACCAACAGCGGCTTGAACGACATCGGCAAGTCGTTGCGTAAGGACGACGTCTTCGTCGCCAATCTCTTCCGCCAGGATTTTCTGGTGCCGGGGTTCACGCTGCAGGGGACGGTGATTCACAACATGAACCGGGAAACCGCCGACGCGTTTCTCGACAACAACGGATTCCAGATCCGGCCCGCCATTTTCGGCGACGCGCGCCCACACAAGTACAATGTGACCTATTTTGGCGCCTCGGGCGACGGACATTTCGGCCGCTGGAATACCACCGCGTCGCTCTACTACGCGATCGGCAAGGACGATCGCAACCCCTTCTCGCAGCGCTCGGCCGACATCTCCGCCTTTTACGGCGTGGGTGAGGTATCGCGCGACTTCGACTGGTTCCGCATCCGCGGCACCGCGCTCTACGCGACCGGCGACCGCGATCCCTACGACAACAAGGAAAACGGCTTCGACGCGATCCTCGAGAATCCGCAGATCGCCGGCTCCGACACCAGCTTCTGGATTCGTCAGCCGGTGCCGCTGATCGGCGGCGGCGGGGTCGCGCTCTCGGGCCGCAACGGCGTCCTCGCGAGCCTTCGCTCATCGAAGGATCAGGGCCAGTCCAATTTCACCAATCCGGGCGTGGCGCTGATCGGGGTCGGCGCGGACGTCGACGTCTCGCCGCAGTGGCGCGTCATCGGCAACCTGAATCAGCTCTGGTTCGCCAACACCACGGTGCTTTCGGTCCTGCGCAATCAGGGAAATATCGATCGCAACCTGGGCACCGACGTTTCAGCGGCGGTACAGTACCGTCCATTCTTCACCCAGAACATCGTGCTCAATGCCTCGGCCGCGGCGCTCCTTCCGGGCAAGGGTTTGAAGCAGCTCTACGATGCCGGCAGCGGCAAGACGCAATATTCGATTCTGTTCAACGTTCTGCTAACGTACTGAACATGAGCGCGCGCAACGACATTCGAGTCCAGTCACTCCTCGCGGTCGCCGGCGTGCTTGCCGCGCTCGCGTCGTCGACCCTGTTGGCGATGGGTCCCGAGCGCGGCGAGAGTCGCACCTACGCGGCGACGCCTCCGGCGCCGGAGCGGCAGACGGCGCAGGACGCGCTGGCCAAGTCGCTGGGTTGCGTCAGTTGCCACACGGCAACCGATCACGTCACGATGCACATCAATACCGGGGTCATCCTCGGCTGCACCGATTGCCACGGTGGCGACGCTCACGTCGTCAAGCCGCAATCTGCGGCGCCGAAGACCGCCGAATACCGCGCCGCGACCGACGGCGCGCATGTCCTGCCGCGCTTTCCCAAGGCATGGAATTTCCCTTCGAGCGCCAACCCTGAGCGCAGCTACACGCTCCTCAACCGCGAGGCGCCGGAGTTCGTGCGCTTCATCAATCCCGGCGATTATCGCGCGGCGCGCGTCGCGTGCGGAGCATGCCACCTGAACATCATCCAAGCGACCGAGCGCAGCATGATGTCGACCTCGGCCATGCTGTGGGGCGGCGCAGCGTACAACAACGGGATTCTGCCTTTCAAGCGCTATGCTTTCGGTGAGGCCTATACGACCAAGGGCGAGCCGGCGACGATGGTCAATCCGGTGCCGCCGACGCCGTTCATGACCGAGAAGGGGATACTGGCCAAGCTGTATCCGCTGCCGGCCTGGGAAACCATTCCTGCCGGCGATATCTTCCGCGTCTTCGAGCGCGGCGGCCGGGTGATCCAGAGCCAGTTTCCGGAAATCGGGCTGCCCAACAATACCGGCGCGATCCAGAAGCTCGACGAGCCCGGCCGGCCGGACATCCGCCAGTCCAATCGCGGCCCCGGCACCGGCCTTCGCATCGCTGTGCCGGTGATCAACATCACCAAGACGCGCCTGAACGATCCGCACATGTGGTTCCTGGGCACCAACGAGCAGCCGGGCGACTACCGTTCCTCGGGTTGCTCGGGATGTCACTCGGTTTACGCCAACGATCGCGACCCCGCGCATTCGGGGCCGTTCGCGGTGTTCGGCAACACCGGTAAATCGCAAAGCGCGGACCCGACGATTCCCCGCGACGAGCCGGGGCATCCGGTCAAGCACGCTTTCACCCGATCGGTTCCGTCGTCGCAGTGCATGGTCTGCCACATGCACCAGCCGAACGTGTTCGTCAACAGCTACTACGGCTACATCATGTGGGACTACGAGTCCGACGCGCCGTTCATGTGGCCGGAAAAGCAGCGCTATCCGACCGGCGCCGAGATCCGCAAGATCCTCGATCGCAATCCGGAAGAGGCATCGATCCGCGGCAAGTGGGGCGATCCGGAATTCCTCAAGGAAGTCAGCTCGCTCAATCCCAAGCTCAAGGATACGCAGTTCGCCGACTACCACGGCCACGGCTGGAATTTCCGCGCGGTATACAAGCGCGACCGCCACGGCACGCTGCTCGACGCGGTGGGCAAGGCGGTCGCGGATGACGATCCCGCCAAGTTCAAGAAGGCCGTCCACCTGACATCGATTCACATGGAGCTCGGAATCCAGTGCGTCGACTGCCACTTCGCGCAGGACTCGCACGGCAACGGCCATATCTACGGCGAAGTCGCTGCCGCCATCGAGATCGACTGCGCCGACTGCCACGGCACCGCAACGCGCTATCCGACGCTGTTCACCACCGGCCCGGCGTCGCAGCCTTCCGGCACCGACATGTCGCTGTTGCGCACCCAGGACGGCCGCAAGCGCTTCGAGTGGCGCGACGGCAAGCTGTTCCAGCGCGCGGCGCTCGATCCCGACAAGGAGTGGGAAGTCAAGCTGGTCAAGGACACCGTCAATCCCTTAAGCCCCAAATACAATCCCAAGGCCGCGCGCGCCAAGCTGATGGGCAGCGGCGATTCGATGCAATGGGGACCCGGCGTCGACCCGGCCAGGTATGCCCACGGCGATGACAAGATGACGTGCTACACCTGCCACTTGTCATGGACCACCTCGTGCGCGGGGTGCCACCTGCCGATCCAGGCCAACGCCAGGACCGATCGCCTGCACTACGAGGGCGGCGAGACGCGCAACTACGCCACCTACAATCCGCAGGTCGCGCGCGACGACATGTTTCAGCTTGGCCACCACGGGGCGGTGAAAGGCGGCAAGATCGCTCCCATACGCTCGAGCTCGGCGCTGGTGCTCTCGTCGACCAACATCAATCGCGAGCGCATCTATATTCAGCAGCCGCCGATCGCCGCGTCCGGCTTCTCCTCGCAGGCTTTCGCGCCCCACTACCCGCATACCGAGCGGACGACCGAGACCAAAACCTGCACCGATTGCCACCTGTCGCGGCAGAACGACAACAACGCCATCATGGCGCAGCTGATGGTGCAAGGGACCAACTTCGTCAACTTCGTCGGATACAACGCGTGGATCGGCGAGGAAAAACGGGTCGCCGCGGTGCAGGTCACCGAGTGGGACGAGCCGCAGGCGGTGATCGGCAGCTACCTGCATCAGTACGCCTATCCGGATTGGTTCGCGCAGCACCAGAAGCGCGATCTCGAGCTGCCGACGATTCAGACGCGCGCCACCGCGGGTGCCGCGCGATGCCTGCAATTGCGCGGCGAGTACCTGTACGTGGCCGAAGGTGCGGGCGGGATGCGCGTGTACGACGTCGCGAGCATCGCCAACAAGGGGATCTCGCAGAAGATCATCACCGCGCCGTTCTCTCCGTGGGGCCAGAATACCCACATCGCCTCGCCGAACGCGACCTGCGTCGCGCTGCCGACCAATCAGTCGATCAACCCACTGCGCAACGAGGGCGAGCTGATGCGGGTGACCAACCTCGAGCAGCCGTTTCATCCGATCTACAGCTATGCCGCCATCACCGATTCGGTCGAGGGGCTGATCCTGGTCAACGTCAATACGCTGGCCGACCGCGATCCGCAGAACAACTTTCTCACCCGGGCGATTACCTGGAACGAGAACGACGTGCTCGCCGGCGCGCGTCACGTGATGTTCGGCGGCCACTACGCGTATGTCGCGGCCAATGCGGGCCTGGTCATCGTTGACCTCGACGATCCGCTGAAGCCGAAGCTCGCCGCAGTGGTCCCGCTCAAGGGCGCGCGCGCGTCGGCCTTGCAGTTCCGATATCTGTTCGCGCTTGACGACGACGGCGTGACCACGATCGACGTCACCGACCCCACCCGGGCGCGCCAGGTGGGAACCGCTCGTGTCGCGCTCGCCGACGCGCGTCGCATCTATGTCGCCAGGACCTACGCGTATGTCGCGGCCGGCGCCGAGGGTCTCGCCATTATCGACGTCGAGCGCCCGGAAGTTCCGAAGCTGCTCGGGAAGTTCACCGCCGACGGCAAGCTGACCGACGCGCAGGACGTGGTCGTCGGCTCGACCAACGCGTCGCTGTTCGCGTACGTTGCCGATGGGAAGAACGGATTGAGGGTGCTGCAGCTCACCTCGCCCGACAGCCAGCCGAAATTCTACGGCTTCTCGCCGGAGCCCAGGCCGAAGCTCATCGCCTCGCGCAAGACCGCGAGCCCGGCGCTCTCCTTGTCCAAGGGCCTCGACCGCGATCGCGGCGTCGACGAGACGGGCGGCCAGATCGCGGTGTTCGGCCGCCTCGGCTCGCGGCCTTTCACCTGGGACGAAATGAAACGGTTCTATCTGCGGCCCAACGGCAGCGTATGGACGGTAAGCGACGAAGTGAGCGCCCAGGATTTCCTGCCGGCAAAGACTGTCGCCGGTGATTCCGGCGCAACCGGCACGACCGGCACCTCGGCGCCGCCGAACAAGCAGTGAGGAGCGTCATGAAAAAGACAGCGATCTCGTTCGCCCGAAGGTTCACACTGGGACGCGGCGTTTCACGATCGATCGCAACGCTGGTGCTGGTCGCGGCGGCTGGCGGCATCGGCTCCGTCCGGGCACAGCCAGCGCCTCAGCCGCCATCGTCGGCGGCCGCAGCACAGCCATCGTCGCGGCCCGCGGCAAGCGCGCAAGCTGCCGTGCATCCGCCGCTTCCCTATCAGATGACGGACAAGAGCATGGGCGTGGTCAATTGCGCCAACAGCCTCTGCCACGGCTCGGTCCAGCCGTTCAAGGACTCCAACGTCCTGCAGAATGAATACGTGACGTGGTCGCGGGTCGACAAGCATGCGCGCGCGTACAAGGTGCTGTTCAACGATCAGTCGGCCCGCATCGCGCGCAATCTTGGCCTGGGCAAAGCTTCGGAGGCGAAGATCTGCATCGACTGCCACGCTCACAATGTCAGCAACGCGCAGCGCGGCGATCGCTTCAAATTCGACGATGGCGTTTCGTGCGAGGCCTGCCATGGGCCGTCGGAGCGCTGGCTTCCCAAGCACGTCGAGGACGGCGCGAAACACTCCGGCAACCTCGAGGCGGGCCTTTTCCCCACCGACGACCCGTCCGAGCGCGCGAGGCTTTGCCTGTCGTGCCATTTCGGCAACGCCGATCGCTTCGTGACGCACCGCATGATGGGCGCGGGGCACCCGCGATTGTCGTTCGAGCTGGAAACCTTCACCGCGGTCGAGCCGGCCCACTTCAAGAACGATTCGGATTGGGAGAAGCGCAAGCGCGTGTGGGACGGCGTCAAGGTGTGGGCCATCGGGCAATCGCTTGCCGTATCCGAGATGATGGATCTGCTCGCCGATCCCAAGCGCGGACGCGATGGGCTGTTTCCGGAGCTGGTGTTATTCGATTGCCACGCCTGTCATCATCCGATGAGCGACAAGCGCTGGGTGCCCCGGATCGCCGGACTCGGTCCGGGTGTGGTGCGGCTCAACGACTCGTCGATGCTGATGGTGCGGGCAATCGCGGACGTGATCGATCGTCCACTGGGCGATCGCATCGCGTCGAGGATGAACCACCTGCAGCAAACGGTCACCGGTGGTGGAGACGCAATTGGGACGGCGCGGGCGCTGAAGGCGGATGTGGCGCAGTTGACCGCGACGCTCGACCAGAGAACGCTGACCGAGGCCGACATGCGCGGCATCCTCGCGGCGCTGGTCGATGAAGGCCTGAACGGACAGTTCCGCGACTATGCCGGCGCCGAGCAGGCGACGATGGCCATCGGCAGCGTCACCAATTTCATGTTCCAGAAGGGCATCCTCAAGTCGGCACGCGACATCAATGGCGGGCTCGCGAACCTTCAGGCGGCGGTTGCCAATGACGAGCGCTTCAGTCCCGGTCAATTCGAAACGGCGCTGCGCAACTTCCGCGGCAGCGTCGGGCGATAGCCGGAACCGCAGTCGGGGCCGGCTGCATTTCGGCGCGATGCAAAGGTGTCACGTCGCAGCGGTCGGGATCGGAAGGGACAACAAGCGCTTCAGCGCGACGACGGCTGATTGATCGCTCGCCCGCCCCCAAGCAGACGTCGATACTCCGCGTTGACCGCCTGATAGCATTCGCAGACATGGCCTTCCAGCGCAGTCCGGTTGAGAACGGTGATGAGGCCCCGGCTGTAGCTGATCCATCCCCGACGCTGCAGCTTTTTCGCCGAGAGCACGACACCCTCTCTGCGTACGCCGAGCATGTCGGCGATCAACTGCTGAGTCATGCGGATCTGGCTGCCGTCGACACGATCGAGGCTCAACAGCAGCCAGCGGCACAGTTGCTGCTCGAGGCTGTGATGACGATTGCACAACGCCGATTGCGCGGTCTGCGTCCACACCGCCTGCGTGTACCGAAGCAGCATTTTCATCACCGCGCCGCCGAGCTTGAGCTCGCGCTGCAGGGCGCCGGCCTTCCAGCGCAGCGCCGTGCCCGCGCTTTGCACCGTGGCGCGGGTGGGGGTCGTCCCACCGCCGAGGACCAACGCCAGGCCCACGCCGCCCTCGCGGCCGATCAGCGACAGCTCCGCGCTGTCGCCGTTGTTCAACTCGCCCAACAGCGACACAATGCACGTCCCCGGAAAGTAAAAATACTGCTGCGGTCCGCCTGCTTCGTGAAGGATTTCGGCCAGCTGCAGATCCACGTGCTCCAACGCGGGCATGACGCGCGCCAAATCCGCCGCGGGCAGCACGGCCAGCAGCCGATTGGTCATCTTGGGTCGAATGTCGGACATGAAGCCTCCTCATGCTTCGAATTCTTGTTGATCGAACATACACGGATCGAAGTTACCCGGGTGTGGTGTTTCGCACTTAGCTGTTCGCCTTGCGTTTCCTCCTCATTGCCGGCCACGATCGCGACGACACGCGAAGGCACCGCCGCAGATGGATGTCGGATGCGGCGGCCGCAGGGCTTAATTCCCCATTCCGCGGCCGCGGTACAATAAAACAACCGCCGCTCGCCAGACGCCCTCATCCATGTTCAAGATCGCCATTATCGGCTCCGGACCGTCGGGGTTGTCGGCTGCGGCGCATGCCGCGGAGCTCGGCGTCTCGCATGTTCTGCTCGAGGCTGAGCCGCATCCCGCCGACACCATCTACAAGTATCAAAAGGGCAAGTACGTGATGGCGGAGCCAAGCGTGCTTCCGCTTCGCAGTCCGATGTCCTTCGCAGCGGGCACCCGGGAGCAAATTCTGGGTGCCTGGGACGCGGAGCTCGCCAAATATGCCGTCAATATCCGCCACGGCGCGGGAGTGACCGCGATTACCGGCGAGCGTGGCGCATTCAGCCTTTCACTCGCGGGAGGAGGGATCGTCAACGCCGAGGCGGTCGTGCTCGCGATCGGGCTTCAGGGCAATTTGCGCAAGCTCGGCGCGCCCGGCGAGAATCTTCCCATCGTTCAGTATCAGCTGGACGACCCCAAAGAGTACGAAGACGAAACCATCGTCGTTGTCGGCGCGGGAGATGCGGCGATCGAGAACGCGCTCGGACTCGCAGCGCAGAACCGCGTCATCCTGATCAACCGCAACGACGAGTTCGCGCGGTGCAAGGAGGGAAATCTGTCGCTGGTTCTCGCCGCGATCAAGGATGGAAAGATCGAGTGCCGCTATGGCACGACGGTGGCTGAACTGGACATGGTGGCGACCAACGGATGCCCTGCGCGGTTCACCGCCAAGACGCCGAACGGTCTGGAGCACATCGGTTGCCATCGGGTCATCGCGCGACTGGGAGCGATCCCGCCACGCAAGCTGGTCGAGGGCTTCGGCGTCAAGTTTCCCAACAAGGATCCGGCAGCGGTGCCGCAGCTGTCGGAGACCTACGAGTCCAACGTCCGGGG
>JALZAN010000032.1 GCA_030948365.1 Pseudomonadota bacterium | reverse complement strand
CCTGTAACACTCTCGCCCGGCCCAAGATTCACCTCCTTCCATGGAGGCCAACCTTAAACCGGACATTTCATGTGTTACCTGGACCGGACATTCCTCATGTTACTAACAGCGATCCGCGGGCACGCTTGCCGCTCCAAGCTTCATTCGCTACCATGCTTGCATGTCGAATCCCCATTACCACAAGCCCGACGCCAACCGTCGCCTCGTCGCGCCGTGTCGCCATGCCGCGCGCGGCGCTCGATCATCGGATTGACGTAATCCGAGCAGGAGGGAGCCGCCAGACCGCACTGGCGGCTCTTTTTTTGGAACCGATGATGCAACCGCCGCTGATGCTGTACGACAACTATGCACGCGAGCGGCGTCTGTTCGAGCCCCTGGTCGCCGGCGCCGTCGGTCTCTACACTTGCGGACCGACGGTGTACGACTATCAGCACATCGGCAACTTCCGCACCTTTCTGTTCGAGGACTGGCTCAAGCGCATACTGGAATGGAACGGCTACGCGGTGCGGCACGTGATGAACATCACCGACGTCGGACATCTGACCTCGGACGCCGACACCGGCGAGGACAAGATGGAGAAGGGCGCGCGCCGGACGGGCAAGACGGCGTGGGAAATCGCGCAGCTCTACACCGACGCGTTCGTGGCCGACATGGCGCGGCTGAACATGGAGGTGCCCGCGATTCTGTGCCGCGCGACCGATCACATCCCGGAGCAGATCGCCTTCATCGCCGACATCGAGAAAAATGGCTTCACCTATCAGACGTCCGACGGAATCTATTTCGACACCCGGCTGCAGCCGGATTACGGCTGGCTTGCCCGCCTCGACAGGGCGGGGCTGGAAGCGGGCAAGCGCGTCGACCTCGGCGGAAAGAGGAGCGTTACCGACTTCGCGCTGTGGAAATTCTCCGCGCCCGGCGAAAAGCGGCAGATGGAGTGGCAGAGTCCCTGGGGAATTGGCTTTCCGGGGTGGCACATCGAATGCTCGGCCATGGCGCAGAAGTACCTCGGCGATTTTTTCGACATCCATTGCGGCGGCGAGGACCACATCCCCGTGCACCACACCAACGAAATCGCCCAGACCCAGGCGCGCGTCGGCACGCGGCTCGCGAATTTCTGGATGCACGCCTATTTCCTGTTGTCCAACGATGCCAAGATGGCGAAGTCGGCCGGTGAATTCCTTCGCCTGCAATCGCTCGTCGATCGCGGCTACGACCCGTTGGCTTATCGCTACCTTTGCCTCACCGCGCATTATCGAACCCAACTCAACTTTACCTGGGACGCGCTGGACGCCGCCGCCAAAGGCCTCGAGCGTCTGCGCAGCGGCGTATTCGCGCTCGGCGAAGCCGCGATGAGCGTCGCGGCTGTAGACGCCGGCTACCGCGAGCGCTATACCGCCGAGATCAACGACGACCTGAATCTGCCTCGCGCGCTCGCGCTGGGTTGGGAGGTGCTTCGCGGCGACTTGCCGCCGGGCACGAAAAGGGCGACGCTACTCGAATTCGATCGCGTGTTCGGGCTGGGACTCGCCGCTTGGGCACCCAACGCGGAGGCCGTCCCCGAGCCGGTCGCGGCGCTGGCCTCGGCGCGCGCTGCCGCGCGGCTGGCGCGGCAGTGGGCCGAAGCAGATCGTCTGCGCGCCGAAATTCTCGCCGCCGGGTGGGAAATGGAAGATCGCGCCGACGGCTATTCGCTCAAGCGCGTGACCCGCGGCTGACATGAAGCTTGCTACGCTCAAGGATGGCACCCGTGACGGCACGCTCGTGCTCGTCAGCCGCGACCTTTCGCGCGCCGTTGCCGTGCCGGACATCGCGCCCAGCTTGCAGGCGGCGCTCGACGCGTGGGACGCCGCCGCGCCGCGACTCGAAAAGGTGTATGCGGAATTGAACGACGGCAATCCGGCGCGGGCGATTGCCTTCGATCCGTGGCAGGCGCATTCACCGCTGCCGCGCGCATATCAATGGGCCGACGGCTCGGCCTACGTGAATCATGTCGAGCTGGTGCGCAAGGCGCGCGGCGCGACCATGCCGCCCGAGTTTTGGACCGACCCGCTGATGTATCAGGGCGGCTCCGACGGTTTCCTCGGGCCCATGGACGACATCGTCTTTGCCGACGAATCGTGGGGCATCGATTTCGAGGCCGAGGTCGCTGTCGTCACGGCCGACGTGCCGATGGGCGCGCCGGCACACCTCAAGTCGCAGGTTCGATTGTTGATGCTGGTCAACGACGTGAGCCTGCGCAATCTCATTCCCGCCGAGCTTGCCAAGGGCTTCGGATTCTTCCAGGGCAAACCCGCGTCGAGCTTTGCTCCGGTCGCGGTCACCCCCGACGAGCTTGGCGCGGCGTGGCGCGACGGCAAGCTGCATTTGCCGCTGCTCACCCACCTGAACGGCGCGCTGTTCGGGCGACCGGATGCCGGTGTCGATATGACCTTCGACTTTGCGCAGCTCATCGCGCACGCGGCGCGGACGCGCTCGCTCGGCGCCGGAACCATCATCGGCTCCGGCACGGTCTCCAACAAGCAGGACGGGGGCCCAGGCCGGCCGGTCGCCAGCGGCGGCGCCGGATATTCCTGCATCGCCGAACAGCGCACAGTGGAGACCATTCTTGCCGGGAAGCCGACGACGCCGTTCCTGCGTGACGGCGACCGGGTTCGCATCGAAATGCTCGACGCGAGCGGACACTCCATTTTCGGGGCGATCGAGCAGACCGTCCGCCTCCGTGACCCGCTTTTGTCCCCAGGCTGACGCGCAAACCCTTCGCGGCTGGCGCCGTTCGTCGTCCACGGTGCATGCTCGTCCCGCGTTTCGCGGGGTTCGTCGCATCCCGCTGGGCTCGGGCCCAGTCGCGGATTAAGGTTGATGTCGGATCGCAGGAAGAGCGCTGAATCCAGATCGACGGGCCGGCGCATCCAAGCAAGCGAAACCGTTCAACCAAGCGCGGCGCCAGTCGCCGGGACACCAAGGAGCATGCGATGTACACGAATGGAAAGAGCCACCGTTTTCCGGCGCTGGTCCTCGCTGCCGGCCTGACCACCGCGGTTGTCTTTGGCCTGTCAGCGCTCTCGCACAGTCAACTCGGCACGCTGTCACCGGACAGCCGCCTGGACGGAACGATCTCCGCGGTTTCGGTTCCGGATGCGTCGACCGAGCCGCTGCGGATCGACGTCGTTGCCCATCGCACCGAGGAAGGCATCGCGCTCAATCACGCTGCCCAGTGCGACCACAGCTAGCTCTAAATCGATTGCTCGCGGGACATCACCCCGTTCGACCGCCGCGACGCGGCGCTCGAACCTGGCGGTTTCAGTACAACCGCTGAATCGGGCCCGAATACAACACCGGCCCTGTGGGCAGTCCCGTCGGTGAGCCCCCTGAGGGCTCGAGGCTCACCGCCAGCGCGGGAATGTTCTGCAGCGCCTGCCCTGCCGGCGTCGGAAGATCCAGGCGCACGATGTTCAAGGTACCGCCTGATGCAGGGATCAGTCCAAGCGATTGTGGATTGCCCTGCGCCGGCAGCGCCCAGAGCTGCAGCACGCGATCGGTCGCCGGCTGCACCGAAGCGACGGTCTTGATGGTGAGCGTGCGGCCCGACCGGTCGGCAGACGCGATCAGCGCTGGTTTGGTGTCGTCTCCCGCGAGCACGGCCACCATCGTTGCCGTCGGCATTTCAGGGCGCGGCGCGAGAATCACCACAGCCAATGCCAGCGCGGTGGCAAAACCGGCCAGCGTCAGGCCGCGCCAAAGACCCAGGTTGGTCCAGATCGAGGTCGATGCGCTCGGACCCTGGATGCGACCAAGGATGGCGGGCCAGACGCGCTCCGGCGGCGCCACCGGAGCCAAGCTCTCCGCCAGCGGAAGCAGGCGACTCTCCCACTCCCGAATCGCGGTAGCGAGCGCCTGGTCGTTCAGCGCCAGCTGAGCGACGCGCTGCCGCGGGGCGAGCGATAGCGTGCCCAGGACGTACTGCGCGGCCAGGGCATCGAGGCGGTCGGGATCGAGAGGATTCATCGCCGTGGGTCGCGGGCGGCGTCAGCGTTTGACGCCGGCGCCATCAAGGCACGCCTTGAGTCGCTCGAGGCCGCGACGGACCCACGACTTGACCGTGCCGAGTGGCTCGCGGAGTTGGCGCGCGAGCTCGGAATGCGACAGGCCGTGATAGAACGCAAGCGCGATCGCCTGTTTCTGTCCCGCCTCCAGGCCATCGACGCAGGCCCTGACCGCGAGCGCGTCCGCGCCGGCGAGCAGCAGCTCCATCGGGTTCGGGCGGTCGTCGGCAAGCATCATCCCTGGTTCCTCATCGTCCATCGTCACCGTGTCGACCTCGCGCCGGCGCATCAGATCCAGACAGCGATTGCGCACGATGCTGGTCAGCCACGTCAGCGGTTGGCTCTTTGCGGCGACGTACGATCCGGCGTGATGCCAGATATTGACGTAGCTCTCCTGAAGCACCTCCTCTGCGGCACCTGATTCTCTCAATATACGCAGCGCGACGGCGTACAGATGCGGCGAGGTCATCCGGTAGAGCTCGGCGAAGGCCTTCTGGTCGGAAATCGCGCTCCGCGCCAGGAGCTCGGCCAGACGCGTGCTCCGTTGCTGCTTGTCAGTTTCGGGTGCCATGCGTGATTCGAGTCGCCGAAGCGGGTCCTTGTTCGCTCATCGGCCCTGGCGCGCGATCTCTTCAGCTCGCCTGATCCGCGGCGCGATTGCGATCCTTGCGCCAGAGCACATCGCCGACCTTGGCCTCGCGATTGAGCACCCGCGCCAGGACGAAGAGCAGGTCCGAGAGACGATTGAGGTACTTGCGGGTGGAATCGCTGACCGTCTCGCTTTGCGCCAGCCGAACAAGGGCGCGCTCCACGCGTCGGCACACGGTGCGTGAAATGTGCGCCAGGCTGGCGGCGCGAGTCCCGCCCGGCAGGATGAATTCCTTGAGCGGCGGCAGGTCCGCATTGAAGCGATCGACCGCCGACTCGAGCCGCAGCACGTGCGCGTCGGTCACCGCGACGTGGCCCGGTATCGACAGCTCGCCGCCGAGATCGAACAGGTCGTGCTGCACGTCGATCAGCAACGACGCGCAAGCCTCGGGCATGTCCTCGGCGAGCAGCAGGCCGATGGTCGAGTTGAGCTCGTCGACCGCGCCGATAGCCTCGATCCGCTGCGAGTCCTTGGCCACGCGAGATCCGTCGCCCAGGCCGGTGGTCCCGGCGTCGCCGGTGCGCGTGACGATCTTCGAAAGTCTGTGCCCCATATGCCCATTCGCGCTGGTCGCACCGAGCGGCCAGCATATTGAAAAGGGTCAGCGACGGCAAGCGAGCGCCTTCTCGTCCGCTGCAATTTGTCTTTTCGGATGGATTGGTTACCATGGGGGCGCAACGGGGGCCGCGAACACCCCGCGTCGGAAACGCCTTCCTCGCACGATGCCAAAGCGCAACGCTTTCGAGAACGACCTGGACAAGAATGCGGCGAACTACACGCCGCTCTCGCCGCTGTCTCTGATCGCGCGGACGGCGTATGTGTATCCGAACCTGCCGGCGGTCGTACACGGCAAGCGGCGATATACGTGGGCGGAGACCTATGCAAGGTCGCGGCGGCTCGCCTCGGCGCTGCACGGGGCCGGCGTTCGCAGCGGCGACACCGTGGCGCTGATGGCCGCGAACACCCCGGAAATGGTCGAGGCGCATTTTGGCGTGCCGATGGCGGGTGCCGTGCTCAACACCCTTAACACCCGTCTCGACGCCGAAGCGATCGGATTCATGCTCGATCACGGCGGCGCCAAGGTGCTGATCACCGATAACGAATTCGCCGCGATCGTCGAAGGGGCGCTCGCTCTCGCGCGGAAGAAGATCAGGGTGATCGACATCGTCGACATCCTCGGTCCGGGCGGAAAAACGCTGGGCGAAATGGACTACGAGCAATTCATCGCCGGCGGCGATCCGGAATTCCAGTGGAAGCACCCCGACGATGAATGGAACGCCATCGCGCTCAACTACACCTCCGGAACCACCGGCGACCCCAAGGGCGTGGTCTACCACCATCGCGGCGCCTACCTGAACGCGCTGTCGAACATCATCGACTGGGGCATGCCCCGGCATTCGGTCTATCTGTGGACGCTGCCCATGTTCCACTGTAACGGCTGGTGTTTTCCGTGGACTATGGCCGCCAACGCGGGAACCAACATCTGCCTGCGCAAGGTCGAGGCGAAAGCCGTCCTGGACGCGGTGCGCAAGCACAAGGTGACGCATTATTGCGGCGCGCCGATCGTGCATGCGATGCTCATCAACGCGCCGGAAGGCATGAAAAAAGGCATCAGGCACAAGGTCAGCTGCCTGGTTGCGGCGGCGGCGCCGCCGGCATCGGTCATCGAAGGCATGCAGGTGATGGGGTTCGACATCACCCATGTCTACGGACTGACCGAAACTTATGGCCCCGCCGCCGTATGCGCCAAGCACGTGGAGTGGGACGCGCTCGACATCGGCACCCGCACCGAGCGCAACGGCCGTCAGGGCGTGCGCTATACCTGCCAGGAAGGAATGACGGTACTCGATCCGGTGACGATGACGCCGGTGCCGTGGGACGGCGAAACCATGGGCGAGATCATGTTTCGCGGCAACATCACCATGAAAGGCTATCTCAAGAATCCGAAGACGACGCGAGCCACGTTTGCCGGCGGCTGGTTTCATTCCGGCGACCTGGCGGTAATGCAGCCCGACGGCTACGTCAAGATCAAGGACCGGTCGAAAGACGTCATCATCTCGGGCGGTGAGAACATCAGCTCGCTCGAAGTCGAGGATGCGCTGTATCGCCATCCCGCCGTGCTCGCTGCGGCGGTCGTGGCGCAGCCCGACGAGAAGTGGGGTGAGACGCCGTGCGCCTTCGTCGAGGTCAAGCCGGGAGCCAAGGTCACCGAACCCGAGCTGATCGAGCATTGCCGGTCGATGCTGGCGCGGTTCAAGGCGCCCAAGCGAGTGGTCTTCGGCGAGCTGCCCAAGACGTCCACCGGCAAGATCCAGAAGTTCGTGCTCCGCGAGCGCGCCCGCTCGGCCAGCGCGATCGAGTGATCGGGCGATGAGCGTCCCTCCCGACGTCGCGGTATCGCCTTTCGTGCTGCGCCAAGTCAGCGGCGGCGTCGCCACGCTGACGCTCAATCGCGGCGATCGCTTCAATGCGCTGTCGCAGGCGATGATTGCCGCGCTGCAGGCGGAGCTCGATCAAATCGCAGCGGACGTGAGCGTCCGAGCGGTCGTCATCGCCGGTGCGGGCAAAGGCTTTTGCGCCGGCCACGATCTTAAGGAGCTGCGCGCGCACTCGGCGCCCACAGACGCCGCCTGGCAGCAGGAAATGTTCGATGCCTGCAGCAGGATGATGCTGAGCCTGATGCGCCTGCCCCAGCCGGTAATCGCGCGCGTGCACGGCATCGCCACCGCGGCCGGCTGCCAGCTTGTCTCGATGTGCGATCTGGCTGTCGCCGCCGAAGACGCGCGCTTTGCGCTGCCCGGCGTCAATGTCGGCGTCTTCTGCACCACGCCGGCTGTTGGCGTGGCGCGCAACGTGGCGCGCAAGCGGGCGATGGAAATGCTCCTCACCGGCGATACGATCGACGCCCGCACGGCGCTCGACTGGGGATTGATCAACCGCGTCGTACCTGCGGCCGAGCTCGACGCGGCGGTCGCGCGCTTCACCGATATCATCAGGCAGCGCAGCGCCGCGGTGGTCGCACTCGGCAAGCGGGCGTTTTACGGGCAGATCGAGCGGGACATCGAAGGCGCGTACGCGCTTGCCGGCGGCGTGATGGCCTGCAACGTGCTGGAGCGCGACGCGCGCGAAGGCATCGATGCGTTCCTGGGTAAGCGCGCACCGATCTGGAAGGTCTAACCGAGAGTCATCGCCAGCCCGGCGTGGGCTCTATTCGAGCAGAAGAGCGCCTGCCGGCACCGAAATGCTCGAACTTCATTGCCAAGCCCGCATGCTGACCGGATAATCGCGCAGCATATCGAAACCAAGGACAGGCGCGGGCGCTGTTTGCCTTCGGGATCCACGCATGGCGGAAGACACGATACTCGAGACGCGCGGCCTGACCAAGGAGTTCAAGGGGTTCGTCGCCGTCAATGGCGTCGATCTTTCGGTCAAGCGCGGGACGATCCACGCTTTGATCGGTCCCAACGGCGCCGGCAAGACGACCTGCTTCAACCTGCTCACGCATTTTCTGATTCCGACGCGGGGACAAATTTTCTTCAACGGCCGGGAAATCACCGGTTCGCGGCCATCGACGATCGCGCGCATGGGACTGGTGCGATCGTTCCAGATCTCGGCCGTGTTTCCGCACCTTACCGTGCTCGAAAACGTTCGCATCGCGCTGCAGAGGAAGCGCGGCCATTCGTACGATTTCTGGCGCGCCGAGAGCACGCTCACCGCGCTCAACGCGCGCGCACTGGAGCTGATAGACGCCGTCGGCCTGAATGGATTCGCGTCGACGCTCGCGGTCGAGCTGGCCTACGGGCGAAAGCGCGCATTGGAGATCGCGACGACGCTCGCGCTCGACCCCGAAATGATGCTGCTCGACGAGCCGACCGCCGGCATGACGCACTCCGACGTCGAGCGGATCGCGGCCTTGATCAAGAAGGTCGCCGCCAATCGCACGGTGCTGATGGTCGAGCACAATCTGTCGGTGGTCTCGACGCTATCGGACCACATCACCGTGCTCGCCCGCGGCGAGATTCTCGCCCAGGGCGATTACGCGGCGGTCTCGAAAAATCCGGACGTGGTCCAGGCGTATCTGGGAGCCGGTCATGCCTGAGGTGGTCATGTCGCCGTCGCTGCTCGCAGTGCGCGATCTGAACGCATGGTATGGCGAATCGCACATCCTGCACGGGGTCGCCTTCGATGTCGCGGCTGGAGAGGTGGTGACGCTTCTCGGCCGCAACGGTGCCGGCAAGACGACGACAATGAAGTCGATCATGGGCATCGTCGGCCGACGCGAAGGCTCGATCTCGCTCGACGGCACCGAAACAATTCGTCTGCCGTCGAACCGCATCGCCCATCTGGGCATCGCATTATGCCCCGAGGAGCGCGGAATTTTCTCGAGTCTGAACGTCGAGGAGAACCTCCTGCTCCCGCCCAAGGTCAAGGATGGCGGATTGACCGTGGAACAGATTTTCAAGCTGTTTCCGAATCTGAAGGAGCGCCTTTCGAGCCAGGGCACCAAACTTTCCGGCGGCGAGCAGCAGATGCTGGCGATCGGGCGCATACTGCGCACCGGCGCGCGGCTGTTGCTGCTCGACGAACCCACCGAAGGGCTTGCGCCGGTGATCGTTCAGCAGATCGGCCGAACTATCGCCGAGCTAAAAGACCGCGGGTTCACGATTCTGCTGGTCGAGCAGAATTTCCATTTCGCGGCCACCGTCGCTGACCGGCACTATGTGATGGAGAACGGGCGCGTGGTCGACATGATCCCCAATGCGGACCTCGCTGCCAACATGAACAAACTGCACGATTATCTCGGCGTCTGATGCGCACGAGCCGCTGACTTTCAATGAATTTTATTTGCGCGCCGAATGGCGTGCAGTGGCCCACAACGAGGAGCAGACATGAATGTTTTCAAACGCACCCTACTTGGTCTTGCGGTCGCAGCGGCGCTCGGTGCCGGTGTGGCGCAGGCGCAAATTTCCGACAACGTGATCAAGATCGGCGTGCTGTCGGATATGTCCAGCCTGTACACCGATCTGGCAGGCGCCGGCTCGGTCGCGGCGGCTCACATGGCGGTCGAGGATTCGGGGATCGAGAAGCGCGGCTACAAGGTCGAGTACGTGTCCGCGGACCACCAGAACAAGCCTGACGTTGGATCCAACATCGCGCGGCAATGGTACGACGTCGACAAGGTGGATGTGATCGTCGATGTACCGAACTCCGGCGTCGCGCTGGCGGTGAATCAGATTACCCGCGACAAGGGCAAGGTGTTCCTCGCTTCGGGTCCCGCTTCGTCGGACCTCACCGGCAAGGCGTGCTCGCCCAATACGGTGCACTGGGCCTACGACACATGGATGCTGGCGAACGGCACCGGCAGCGCGATTGTCAAGTCAGGGGGCGATACCTGGTTCTTCATCACCGCCGACTATGCGTTCGGGCTGGCCCTCGAGCGCGACACCGAAGCCGTCGTGCTGAAGAACGGCGGCAAGGTGCTTGGCAAGGTGCGCGCGCCGATCAACACCCAGGATTTTTCCTCGTTCCTGCTGCAGGCGCAGGCCTCGAAGGCCAAGATCGTCGGACTGGCCAATGCCGGCGGCGACACCACGAACTCGATCAAGCAGGCGGCCGAGTTCGGTATCGTCAAGGGCGGCCAGAATCTGGCCGGATTGCTGGTGTTCCTGACCGACATCCACGCGCTTGGGTTGCAGACGGCGCAAGGCCTGATCATCACCAATACGTTTTACTGGGACATGAACGATCAGACACGCGCCTTCGCCAAGCGCTTCGCCGAGCGTGACAAGGGAATCCATCCGACGATGGTTCACGCCGGCGTCTACGCGGCGGTGTTGCATTACCTGAAGGCGGTCGAGGCGTTGAAAAGCGATGACGGAACCAAGGTCGTCGCCAAAATGAAGGAGATGCCGACCGATGACTCGCTGTTCGGCAAGGGCACCATCCGGGCCGATGGCCGCAAGATTCACCCAGCCTACCTCATGGAAGTGAAGAAGCCGTCGGAATCCAAGGGCGCGTGGGACTACTACAAGGTGCGGGCGACGATTCCCGCCGATCAGGCGTTCCGTCCCCTGAACGCCGGCGAGTGTCCGCTGGTCAAGTGAGGTGTCGCGGGGATCTTGGTGTCGTGCTCGAACGACGCCGGGTTCCCGCAGCGACCGCAGCGAAATAATTTCCAGCCGGCGCGATGACCGAGATTTTTGGAATTCCCACGCAGGCGCTGTTCGGCCAGCTCTTGATCGGGCTGATCAACGGCGCCTTCTACGCCCTGCTTTCGCTCGGCCTCGCGGTGATCTTCGGTCTGCTCAACATCATCAACTTTACCCACGGTGCGCAGTACATGCTGGGCGCATTTTTCGCATGGTTTCTGCTCGAGCGCTGGGGCGTGGGTTACTGGTGGGCGTTGCTGCTCGCGCCGCTCGCGGTCGCCGCGACCGGCGTGTTGATCGAGCGCACCATGCTCGCGCGGCTCTACAAGCTCGATCACCTCTACGGCCTGCTGCTTACGTTCGGCATCGCCCTCATCCTGCAGGGCGTGTTCACAAACTATTACGGCAGCGCGGGCCAGCCTTACCGTTTGCCCGAGGAGTTCGCAGGCGCGTTCGATCTCGGTTTCATGCGGCTGCCGAAGTATCGCGCGTGGGTGATTCTCGCCTCGGCCATCGTCTGCTTCGGCACCTGGTACGTCATCGAACGCACCAAGCTCGGCTCGTACCTGCGCGCCGCCACCGAAAATCCGTCGCTGGTGCAGGCGTTCGGGATCAACGTGCCGCGCATGGTGACATTGACCTATGGCTTCGGGGTCGGATTGGCCGCGTTCGCCGGAGTCATGGCGGCGCCGATCTACCAGGTGAATCCGCTGATGGGGGCCAATCTCATCATTGTCGTCTTCGCGGTGGTCGTCATCGGCGGAATGGGTTCGATTCTCGGCGCGATCCTGACCGGCTTCGGCCTGGGAGTCGTCGAGGGTTTGACCAAGGTGTTCTATCCCGAGGCGTCGAACACCGTCATTTTCGTGATCATGGTGATCGTGTTGCTGATCAAGCCCGCCGGGCTCTTCGGCAAGGAGCGATAGGTCATGGCCGAGCCGCTCGCGCCAGCGCTGCCGGAACCACGCCGGCAGGCAGGCATCCTGGTCGTCACGGCGATCATGGCCGCGGCGCTCGCGCTGGCGCCTTTCGCCGGCGTCTATCCGGTGTTTCTGATGAAGGCGCTGTGCTTCGCGCTGTTCGCCTGCGCCTTCAACCTGCTGATCGGATTCGGCGGCTTGTTGTCGTTCGGGCACGCGATGTTCCTCGGCAGCGCCGGCTATGTCTGCGCGCACGCCGCCAAGGTCTGGGGATGGCCGCCGGAGGCCGCGATTCTGGCCGGCACCGGCGCGGCCGCGATCCTGGGGCTGATCACCGGCCTGCTGGCCATTCGACGACAGGGCATCTACTTCGCCATGATCACGCTGGCGTTGGCGCAGATGATCTATTTTTTCTGTCTGCAGGCGCCGTTTACGCACGGCGAGGACGGAATCCAGTCGGTGCCGCGCGGGCGGCTGTTCGGGTTGATCGACCTTTCGAGCACATTGACCATGTATTACGTGGTGCTGGTCATATTCATCGCCGCGTTCGCCTTCATCTATCGCGTCATTAACTCGCCGTTCGGACAGGTACTGAAGGCGATTCGCGAGAACGAGCCGCGCACGATTTCGCTCGGCTACGACGCGGAGCGATACAAGCTGCTCGCGTTCGTGCTGTCGGCGACGCTGGCCGGGCTCGCCGGCGCGACCAAGGCGATCGTCTTCCAGCTTGCTTCCCTGACCGACGTGCATTGGACGATGTCCGGCGAGGTGGTGCTGATGACGCTTCTGGGCGGGATGGGCACGGTGTTCGGCCCGGTCGTCGGCGCGTTCGTCATCATCGGCCTGGAAAACTATCTTTCCTCCTTTGGCGAATGGGTGACGGTGATCACCGGCGCCATATTCGTCGCCTGCGTGCTCGCATTCCGTCGCGGCATCGTCGGAGAGCTGATGGCTTGGTGGGCGCGGCGACACACTTAGCTCGCGCGGCGCTGCGTGGCCTCGTGTCATCTTTCGCGCTGGCACCGCTTCTGCTCGAGGCTCAGACCTTCGACATCGTCGGCGCCTGCCGCAATGGCGTGGCCAGCGGCGCTTATGAGTTGCGCACCGACGATGGCCGTCTGCGCGTCGCAGGCGCTTTCGCGCATGGCAGGAAGACCGGTACCTTCATCTTCTGGAACGCCGCCGGCGCGCGAGTCGCGGTCATCCCCTACCAGGACGACCGGAAGTCAGGCACCGTCGCGCTCTGGTACACCTCACCCGGCGCCCGGCGCGAGTTTCGACGCAAGCTCGAGGCGCCGTATGTAGCGGACAATTTGAACGGCATCAAGCGCTCGTGGTACCCCGGCGGCACCCGGCGCGCCGGGTTTCGCTACCAGCACGGCGTGCTCATTGACGCCCAGGCGTGGGACGAGGCCGGGACGCCACGGACCAAGACGGAAGCCGAGGACCAGGCTGCCGCCGATGAGCTCACCGACCACCAGATCTACCCGGCCCTCGAAGCCCTGGTCGGGCGCCATCCGCCGCGTTGCGAGTGACCGCCGCGCACAACGCAGTTGACCAGTGGCCGGCGTGGGACCATCATTGCCATCGGACCGGGCGCTTTGCTGCGATTTTGTGGAGATTTATGACGCCTGGGTGCCGCTGCTCAAGGGAGAAAAAATGCGCTCAATAGCCTTCTGGTGCCTCTTTGCTGCCGTCGCGCTGCTTGCAGGGTGCCAGATCAACCCGTACGGAGAAAACCAGCGATTCTCGACCTGGTCTGACGCCGACATTCAGCCGCGAGTCGTGCGGTTTCCGATCCTGCTCTCGTTTCCCGACGAAACTATGTATTTTTACCCGATCTACGACAATCCGCCGCGCGCCGACCTGAATCTTCGAGCGATCAGCTGTGCGCGCCAGGATGACGGGACATTGGTGGTGACCGCCAGGGTTCAGAACATGGGCGCCGACATCGTCACCAATACTGCGCTCCTGACCGGAGACGTCGCCGCGTTCCGTGTGGCCGCCCTCGTGACCAGCGCCAGCGGCGCACGCGAAGAAGTCACCACCGCGCAAATCGTTCCGCTGACCGTCTCGGCGACCGTTTCGCTGGCGATGAACCCGACGCGGATCCAGGCGTCCGACATCACTCGCATCGACGTCGTCGCCGATCCGGACCGGATCGTTCCCGACCCGTTTCGCGAAAACAATGTACTGAGCTGGCAAGGACGCATGGAAGCGGTGGGCCCCCCTCAGTGCAGCGTCGAACGCTAGCGCCTTAGCTTGCCCACGCGGCGCCGCGCCCACGCCGCGCCTGTCGCCTTCCTCTGTCTTGCGCCGCCGCCCGGCGGAATTCGGCTGCCGCGTTATAATTCGGCGCTCGCGCGCATCGGGTCTTCGATGGGTTCCCGGCGCCGATCGCCCGTCCCAGGATCCGCGATGAAAGTTCTCGTTCCGGTCAAGCGTGTCGTCGATTTCAACGTCAAGGTTCGGGTCCGACCCGACGGCTCCGGCGTCGACACCGCCAACGTCAAGATGTCGATGAACCCGTTCGATGAAATCGCGGTCGAGGAAGCGGTGCGGCTGAAAGAGAAGGGCATCGTGACCGAAATCATTGCCGTGTCCTGCGGCGTCACCGCATGCCAGGAAACGCTGCGCACCGCCCTGGCGATGGGCGCCGACCGCGCGATCCTGGTCGAGTCCACGGCCGAGCTGCAGCCTCTCGCGGTGGCAAAGCTGCTCAAGGCCGTGGTCGACAAGGAGTCGCCGCAGCTCGTGATCCTGGGCAAGCAGGCGATCGACGACGACGCCAATCAGGTGGGACAGATGCTGGCCGCGCTGCTGGCATGGCCGCAGGCGACGTTCGCTTCCAAGATCGACATCACCGATGAAGGCGGCCAAAAACGCGCGACGGTAAAGCGTGAGATCGACGGCGGTCTCGAGACGCTGGCGATGAAGCTTCCGGCAGTCATCACCACGGATCTGAGATTGAACGAGCCGCGTTATGCGACGCTGCCCAACATCATGAAGGCGAAAAAGAAGCCGCTCGAGGTCACGAAACCAGAGACGCTCGGCGTCGATGTCGCGTCCCGGCTCACGACGCTGAAGGTCGTCGAGCCGCCCAAGCGCAAGGGTGGCGGCAAGGTTGCCGATGCCAAGGAGCTGGTCGCCAAGTTGCGCAACGAAGCGAAGGTGATTTAAGTGGCGCTCGCGCCGCCTAAATCATACCCGCGCAAGCGGGGATTCATTGTTCTTCGGGCGCGAGCGCCATTCAATTCAGCGCGGCGGAACCCGAGATCCATGTTCCCGCTGGCGCGATCACCATTCGGATCATCCTCGCTCATTTTGTTGACTGAGCGGGTATCCACTGTCCTTGAGACCTGCCGATCATGACCTCGCTCGTCATCGCCGAACACGACCACGGTTCGATCAAGAGCGCGACGCTGCACACGATCAGCGCCGCGCAGAAGGTAGGAGGAGACATTCACGTGCTGGTCGCCGGGCATGACGCGGGCGCTGCCGCGCAGGAGGCGGCGAAAATTGGCGGTGTCGCGAAGGTCCTGCACGCCGATGCTGCGCACCTCGCAAGCCAGACCGCGGAGAATCTTGCGACGCTGGCGGCAAGCCTTGCGGCGCCGTATTCGCACCTCTTCCTGCCCGCGACCGGCTTCGGCAAGAACGCCGCGCCGCGCATCGCCGCGCTGCTCGACGTCGCGCAGATTTCCGAGATCATCGCCGTCGACGCGCCCGATACGTTCGTGCGGCCGATCTACGCCGGCAACGCGTTCGCCACCGTGCAGTCGAAGGATTCGAAGATGGTCGTCACCGTGCGCTCGACCGGGTTCGACGCGGCTCCGGCCACCGGCGGCAGCGCCGCCGTCGAGAGCGTCGCGGCGCCGGCGGACACGGCGCAGGTCGAAGTGCTGGGCCAGGAGCTGACCAAATCCGATCGTCCCGAGCTGACCAACGCGCGGGTCGTCATTTCCGGCGGGCGCGGCATGCAAAACGGCGAGAATTTCAAGATGCTCGAGGCGCTCGCCGACAAGCTCAACGCGGCGATCGGCGCATCGCGGGCCGCAGTCGACGCCGGTTACGTGCCCAACGATTATCAGGTCGGCCAGACCGGCAAGATCGTCGCGCCCGATCTCTACATCGCGATCGGCATCTCGGGCGCGATCCAGCATTTGGCCGGAATGAAGGACAGCAAGGTCATCGTCGCCATCAACAAGGACGCCGAAGCGCCGATTTTCCAGATCGCCGACTACGGGTTGGTGGGTGACCTTTTCGAGATCGTGCCGCAGCTGATCGCGGAACTGGGCTGATCACATGAGCACCTATCGCGCGCCGATGCAGGACATCAAGTTCGTGATGAACGAGCTGGCGGGTCTTGAGCAGGTGTCGAAATTGCCCGGTTTCGAAGACGCGACGCCGGACACTGTGGCGGCGATTCTCGAGGAGGCGTCGAAGTTCGCTACCGAGGTGCTCGATCCGCTGAACGCTGTCGGTGATCGCGAAGGGTCGACGTGGCAGGAAGGCGGCAAGGTCAAAACGCCGACCGGTTTCAAGGATGCGTACCGGCGCTTTACCGAGAACGGCTGGAACGGTCTAACCAAGAATCCGGAGCACGGAGGCCAGGGCTTGCCTCAGCTGGTGGCGACCGCGGTCGAGGAGATGTGGCACGGCGCCAATCTCGCCTTCGCGCTGTGCCCGCTGCTCACGCAGGGTGCGATCGAGGCGCTGGAGCTGGTCGGCTCCGACGCGCAGAAGGCGAAGTACCTCCACAAGA
>JALZAN010000031.1 GCA_030948365.1 Pseudomonadota bacterium | reverse complement strand
GTTGAGGAGGATCACGAAAGCGAGCTTGTTGGCGAACAGGTCGTCGCTCACGTGGGCGCCGGCATCGTACGCGGCGAGCGTCTCGTCGAAGGATCGGATCGGTCCGAGGTCCAGGTCCGTCTGGCGCCGGAAGTCGCGGCCGATCTCCTGCAGATGCCCGTCAAGGGACTCGAACACGAACTCCATCCGCGAGAAGAGCGCGTCGCGCGCCACGGCGTCCCCCGCGTAGTTCTCGCGAACGAACGAGGCGAGAGCTGCCGCGTCGCCGTCTCCCTTGCCGGGGTTGCCCGCCTCGTCTTGCCGCCAGAACTTGGCGAGTTGCGCGAGCCCGCGCGCGATGCGCGCGCGCTCGGCCTCGCCGTGCTTCGCGACCAGCTCCTGCTCGAGTGCGCCCATCGGATCGGTTCTCCCAGGGGTTTGCGCCCATGCGAACCCCGGGACGCAAGCCAGCATAAGCACGAAACCGCATAGACGTGGAATGGACATGCGGCGGAGAATAGCAGTTTGCGTCCGACGGAAAAATCCATGAAGGCAAACAAGCCCACCGTAAAACCGGACCCGACGCACGGCGCGCCCGCGGTCGATCCGAATCTGGGCCATCATCCGACCGCGCCCGCGATCCCGGACGCGGCGCTGCCGCATGCCGGCGCCAAAGGTCAGGAACCGCCGCGCGCGCGTTCGCGAATCAGCGAACACGGGCGTGGACGACGGCCGAAGTAAGGAGTCTGCAGGGATTGGTTGCGACATCGCCCATGAAGGTCGAGCGATTGCGGGCTTTCGGCCGGCGACGTGTCGTCGGGCGCTGGCGCGGGGTCGCGAAGCGCGACCGGGTTGCGCGTCCTTCAGCCCAGTGGAACGACCTTGACCACTTCTTCCGGAGTCGTTAATCCCTGCGCGATTTTCATCGCGCCGGAAACGCGCAGCGGCTTCATGCCTTCCTTGTAAGCGAGCTCGCGGATCTTGGCATCGTCCGACTCCTTGTGGATCAGATGCCGCAGCGGCGCGGTAAGGGTCATGATTTCGTAAAGCCCTAGCCGGCCGTAGTAACCGGTCATCCGGCATTCCAGGCAGCCCGCGGCATTCTGCGCCTGCTGCGGCAAATCCGCGACGAAGGGCGCCGTCAGCATTCGCCATGTGTCTTCGTCCGGCGGCTCCGCCGGCTTTTTGCAATGCGGACAAAGCGTACGCACCAGGCGCTGGGCCATCACACCGATCACCGTCGAGTTGATCAGGTAGGGCGGAACGCCGAGATCGAGAAGGCGGGTGATCGCGGTCGGCGCATCGTTGGTGTGCAGCGACGAGAGCACCAGATGACCGGTAAGGGCGGCCTGTACCGCCATGTCGGCGGTGTCGCGGTCCCGGATTTCGCCGACCATGATGATGTCCGGATCCTGACGCAGTAGAGTGCGCACACCGCTGGCGAAGTCGACGCCGATCCCTGGCTGCACCTGCATCTGGTTGAATTCGGGAGCGATCATTTCGATCGGGTCCTCGATCGAGCAGACGTTGACCTCGGGCGTCGCGAGCTGCTTCATCGTCGAGTACAGCGTGGTCGTCTTTCCCGATCCGGTCGGCCCCGTGACCAGGATGATGCCGTAGGGCTCCTTGATCATCTTGTCCCAGCGCTCGCGATCCTCGCCGGCGAAGCCGAGCTCCTCGAAGTCGCGCACCAGGACGTCGGGCGTAAAGATACGCATCACCACTTTTTCGCCAAACGCGGTGGGCATGGTCGAGATGCGGAGCTCGATTTCCGTCCCGTCGGGAGAGATGGTCTTGATGCGGCCGTCCTGCGGCCGCCGCTTTTCGACGATCTCCATCCGCGCCAGCAGCTTGATGCGGCTGGTCATAGCGATCAGCACTGGATTCGGAATCGCGTACACCTGATGCAACACGCCGTCGATGCGAAAACGCACCACGCCGCTGTCGCGGCGGGGCTCGATGTGAATGTCGGACGCGCGCTGCTCGAACGCGTATTGCCACAGCCAGTCGACGATGTGAACGACGTGCTGATCGTTGGCGTCGAGCTGCCCGTGCTTGCCGAGCTCGACCAGCTGCTCGAAATTGCGCGCCAGCGAGATGTCGCCCTTCGACGTCTCCTGCGCCTTTTTCATCGAGCGGGCAAGATTGAAGAATTCGCCCAGGAAGCGCCGGATATCCTGCGGATTGGCGAACACCAGCTTGATTCGCAGGCGCAGGATCTGCTCGAGCTCGTCCGCCCAGGCGCGCACGAAGGGCTCGCAGGTGGCGACGGTGAGTATGCCCCCGGCGACATGCACCGGCAGAATGCGGTAGCGCTCCGCGTAAGCGTTGGACATGGTCGCGGTGACCGCGACCAGATCGATCTTCAGCGGATCGATGTGCTGATACGGAACACCCAGCTTGCCTGCCAGCCATTCGACCAGCGCATCGAGCGTAATCACCTTGCGCGGCGGCGCCAGCGAATGCCATTTCTGGTCGGCGATCAGCTCGAGCGGGGTCTCGAAGCGCTGCGTGCGCGAGCGGGCGAGTTTTTCCGCCTGCGCCGCCGATATCAGACCGTCGGCCACCATCAGCCTGAGAATGTCCTCCAGCCGGAGCCGCCGGTCGGGAGGCTTCGAGACGCGGGGGCCGCCCTCGCCGGCACGGTTGGGCGCATTGGGCGTATTGACGGGAGGCGAAGCCATCACGCTACTATAGACCGAAGCGACCGCGTGCGACAGCGCAGCGATGACGCCGAGTCGCACTGCGCCCGCATCGAAATGACGCCTTTCGCACCGGAATCTGACGATGACAACGCTAGCCGCAATTCTGGCCGATATTACGACCGTCGAAGCCGATGCGATCGTCAACGCGGCCAATAACTCGCTGCTCGGAGGCGGCGGCGTCGATGGCGCGATCCATCGCGCTGCGGGTCCGGATCTGCTCGCCGAATGCCGAAGGCTTGGCGGATGCGACACCGGCGACGCAAAAATCTCAGGCGGCTACCGCCTTCCCGCATCGCATGTCATCCACACCGTCGGACCCGTATGGCGTGACGGCATGCATGGCGAGCCGGAGTTGCTGGCGCGCTGCTATGTGCGCTGCCTGGAGCTTGCCGCGGCGAACGGGCTCGCTTCGGTCGCGTTTCCGGCCATCAGCTGCGGGGCGTACGGATATCCGCTGCACCTGGCGGTGCCGATCGCGGTCCGATCGGTGCGAAGCTTCCCTGCGATCGACGCGCTCGATCGCATCGTTTTCGCCTGCGTCACTCGTTCCGCGCTCGAAGCGTACGAGGTCGCGCTGCGCGAGACGTCGTAGCCGCCTAATCCGCGTCGATGCTTTCCCGGCGAGATTCGGTGCGGAATTGGAGTGCCGGCTCGGGAACCTGGAACACCTCGCGGAGGTAGGCAACGTACGACGGATCGTAGTCCATCGCCTTCGACGGCTCGTCGCTGATCTTGGCCACCGGCTGCCCGTTGCATCGTGTCATCTTGATCACGATTTGAAGCGGCTGGTAGCCCAGGTCGTTGGTCAGGTTGGTGCCGATGCCGAACGCCGTCTGGCTGCGGCCCTTGAAGTATTCGAACAGGCGCACCGCCAGCGGCACGTCGAGCGAATCCGAAAACACCATCGTCTTGGTTCGCGGATCGATGCGCATCCTCGCATAGTGGCTGATCAGCTTCTCACCCCACTCGAACGGATCGCCCGAGTCATGGCGCACGCCGTCGAACAGCTTGCAGAAGAAGAGGTCGAAGTCGCGCAGGAATGCGTCCATTCCACACACGTCGGAGAGCGCGATGCCAAGGTCACCGCGATACTCGCGCGCCCAGGTGTTGAACGCGAAGACCTGCGAATCGCGCAGTCTCGGACCGACCGCCTGGCATGCCTGCAGGTATTCGTGCGCCATGGTGCCCAGCGGCGTGAGCCCGTGCTCCAGCGCGAAGTACACATTGCTCGTGCCGACGAATTTAGCGCCGATGCCCTTCTTCAGCGCGAGGATCACTTCCTTCTGCCACGCGCCGGAGAACCGCCGCCGCGTACCGTAGTCGGCAATGCGAAACTCCGGGTCGGGAACCGCGTTGATCCGCTCCATCTTCGCCTCCAGGCGGCGGCGACCCTCGGGGAAGTCAGGACGCGGCTCCTTGTTGCGAAAATAGACCTCGCTGACGATCGCCAGGACGGGGACCTCGAACAGGATAGTGTGAAGCCAGGGCCCCGTAATCAGGATCTCGATCTCGTTCCCCGATGTCGCGGAGCGCCTGACGTCGACGAAGCGGTCCTGCAGATGAAACAGTCCGAGCAGGTCGACGAAGTCGCTCTTGAGAAAGCGCCAGCCGCGCAGATACTCGAGCTCGCGGCGGGCGAAGCGCAAGCCGCAAAGAGCGGAAAGCTCGCGCTCGAGCTCGCCGATGTAGGGCGTCAGATCGACGCCGGGGGTGCGGCATTTGAAGCGGTACTCGACCTGCGCCTCGGGAAAATGATGCAACACCACCTGCATCATGGTGAACTTGTACAGATCGGTGTCGAGCAGCGACTCAATGATCATTCGTGGTCACCAGCGAGATGCGCGTCGGCCGAGGGGACGTCCATGTTACGCGCACCGGGCGACTTCGGGTCGCGCGGCGCCGGAGCCCGTCCCGGACGCTAGCAACGAACCGCGGCGACCGGGTAACATCGCGCTTATCATGAGGAGTCGCCCATGCTAGTCAACTGCGTCGCGTACCAGGAGGGAAAAAAGCTCAGCGATATTCCCAAGGAAGACATCAGCGAATACGTCCAGCGCCCCGATTGCTTCGTGTGGGTTGCGCTCAAGGACCCTGAGCCGGAAGAGCTCGAGGAAATGCGCGAGGAGTTCGGTCTGCACGAGCTGGCCGTCGAAGACGCGCGCCACGGCCACCAGCGGCCGAAGATCGAGGAGTACGGCAAGTCGCTGTTCGCCGTCCTCCAGACGGTGGAGTTTCACGAGGGCAAGCTTCACGTCGGCGAAGTCGACGTTTTCGTCGGGCCCAACTACATCCTGTCGGTGCGACTGAACACCGCGCGCGGATTTGCCGACGTTCGCGCCCGCTGCGAGAGCGAGCCGCACTTGCTCAAGCACGGCGCCGCGTATGTCTTCTACGCCTTGATGGATACCGTGGTCGACCGCTATTTCCCGGTTCTCGATGCGCTGGAATCGGAGCTCGAGAAAATCGAGGAGCAGATTTTTCTGCGCAATACCGCCCGCTCCAACATCGAGGCTCTGTACGACTTGAAAAGCGGCCTGATGACGCTCAAGCACGCGGTCGACCCGCTCATGGAAGCGGTCAGCAAGCTCTACGGCGGCCGGGTCCCGCAGATATGCTCCGGCATGGGCGAGTACTTTCGCGACGTCTTCGATCATCTGCAGCGGCTGCACGCGACGATCGAAGGCATACGCGACATGCAGGCCACCGCCATCCAGGTCAGCCTGGGCATGATCAGCCTGAACGAGACCGAGGTCACCAAGAAGCTTGCGGCGTGGGCCGCCATCATCGGTGTGCCGACCATGATTGCCGGCATCTACGGCATGAACTTCAAGAACATGCCCGAGCTCGAATGGGTGTGGGGCTATCCGGTGTCGGTCATCGTCATGGTGGCGATCGACATCTGGCTTTATTTTCAGTTCAAGAAGACCAAGTGGCTGTGACTTTGGTTCGATCGCCTCTAGTGAACGCTTGGCTTGTCTGTTCCTGATGCCGGCACCGGCGTCACCGGGATCACGCGCTTCCCTGTCGGCGCCTGATGCCAGGTCGGCTGCAGGGTCACGTGGTCGATGCCATAGCGTTGCGCCAGCAGGCGCTGCGCGGCCGCCAGCGTCTGCGGCCATGCGGCGGCGTCGCGGACGCGCAGATGCGCCGACAACGCCGCACGATTGCTGGTCATGTACCACACGTGAAGATCGTGCACCGCGGTCACGCCGGGAAGACGCGTCAATGCGGCGCCGATATCGTCGTACGAGAGGTGCGCCGGAACGCCTTCCATGAGCACCTGGGTCGACGTTCGCAGCAGCATCCATGTGGAGCGCAGAATCAGCGCCGAGACGAACAAGGAGAGAATCGGATCGATGGGCAGCCACCCGGTGGCGACGATTACCGCGCCGGCGACGAGCGCCGCCACCGAGCCGAGCAAGTCTCCCAGGACGTGCAGCAGCGCGGCGCGGCTGTTGAGGCTGCCGTGCCCCGACGGCAGCGACGCCGACGACGATCCCGCCAAGCACCGGGCTCGGCGTCAGCAGGCGTCGGACGGCCTCCACCGCGATCCAGACGATGACCGTCAGCATGATCAGCGCATTGATGAACGCGGCCAGCACTTCGGCGCGCGCGTAGCCGTAACTGGCGCGCGTCGACGGCGGTCGCCGGGAAATATGCTGTGCGAGGATGGCGATGGCCAGCGCGGCGCTGTCGGTAATCATGTGGCCGGCGTCAGACAAGAGCGCGAGCGAGCCGGCGATCCATCCTGCCACCGTCTCGATCGCGGCAAAGCCGAGTGTCAGCGACAGCGCGATCCACAGCGCGCGGCGCTCGCGCGACGCGGCCGTTCCGGCAGCGTGAACATGAGCGCCCGGCATGCGGGGATGGTGCGAGCTCATTCGCGACGGACCGCGACTCGCCACGTGCGGCGCCCCGCCCGGGAATGGGCGTCAGCCTCCGCCGCGAAGGGCTTGCCGGGCGCTGGGCGGTATGGAACAGTCAGGTCCATCAGCGCAGATTAAACCACGCGCGCCCGATCTCCAATCGGAGGGATCCGGCGAGGTAGGATTCGCGCGCAGACAAGGCTCAGAATTAAGCCACCGGGTGCGTATCTCGGCCAATTCCGGGCGTGCCTAGGGGCTTTCGTATCTTTGCGCTCGGGCAGCGCCGCGCCGTCGCTACGCCCCCTCCGTGCTGGACCCGTAGCACCAGGGTGTATCAACCAATGAAAAAGAAGGGCGTGGCCAGCGGCATGTCACCGCTGACGTTGAACGCGGGGGACACCAGGCGAGCCCGCAGAGTGGACCATCCGATCCTCACATCTGACGGAATCGATGCGCGAACGCGCGGCTGACCACCAGCGTCTCCGGGCGCGCCTTGAGCTTGATCACGGTGCGGCCGCCCATGTCCCGCATGGTCGCGGCCACGTGAGCGACATTCACGATCGTGCTGCGATGAATCTGCCAGAAGCGCTGCGGATCGAGCTGGTCGGAGAGCTCGCGCAGCGAGGTGCGGATCAGCGCCTCGCCTTCCGCGGTAAAGACGCTGGTGTACTTGTCGTTGGCCTGGAAGTAACTCACATCGTCGACGGCAATCAGCCGCACCTGATTGCCGACGGAGGCGCGAATCCAGGCCAGCCGCTCGGCAGCGTCCGGCGACGATCCGGCCAGACTCGGCAACACCCGCGCCAGTGCGTCGAGAGTGCTCCTGAGCTCGGCCGTCGCGGCGGGCGTTTTCAGCCGTTCGCGCAAACGGCGCGTCGTTTCGGCGATGCGCTCGTCGGTCACCGGCTTGAGCAAATAATCGACCGCCGCGTGCTCGAAAGCCTGCAGCGCGTACTGGTCGTACGCGGTCACGAAGACGATATGCACGCCCGCCTCGGCCCGCCGCGCCACCTCCAGGCCGGTCAGGCCCGGCATGCGAATATCGAGGAAGAGGATGTCGGGATCATGTTCCTCGATCAGCCGCAGCGCTTCGGCGCCGTTGGCCGCGATGCCGGCAATCTGCAGCTCAGGCCACGCCGTTGCGAGCTTCTCGGCCAGGTACGACGCCAGCCGGGGTTCATCGTCGGCGATCAGTGCGCGAGGTGCGCGATCGGCGATGCTCACCGCAGCGCTCATGCGGGCTGCTCTTCCGGCAACACCGGCAGGTCGATCGTCACCCGCGTGCCGGGTTGGCGGTCTTCGATCGCCAGCGTCGCGTGCGCGCCGTGCAACGTCGACAGCCGCTCACGGAGATTGGCGAGGCCGATTCCGGTCGAGCCGGCAGCACGGGTCGCGCGAACGCCGAGCCCATCGTCGGTCACCGCGAGCAGCAGCCTGTCGCCTTGCCGCCGCGCCGTCACGCTGACTGCGCCGCCGGAGATCTTGGGCTCGATGCCGTGCTTGATGGCGTTCTCGACCACCGGCTGCAACAGCATCGGCGGCAGTGGCAGCGCGGCGAGCTCGGCCGGGACGTCAATGCTGTACGACAGCCGTGAGCCCATTCGCAGCACGATGAGATCGAGGTACGCGCGCAGCAGCTCGACTTGCCGGCCGAGCGTCGCGTCCGTGCCTTCGGTAATCGTCGCCGCGCGGCGCAGATAGTCGATCAAGCGCTCGATCATGTGCTTCGCCGTGGCCGGCTCGGCGTCGATGAGGCTGATCACGTTGGCCAAAGTGTTGTAGAGGAAATGAGGCTCGATCTGCGCTTCGAGGAGCTGGAGTTGGGCGACGCGAATCTGTTTCTCGCCGGCTTCGACCCGCGCGCGCTCGCGCTGGAACTCCGCCTCCGCCTTTGCCTGCCGCTCGCGTGCGAAAAAGACAGTGGCCAGCGTTGCCGAGATGATGAGCGTCAGCAACAGAATGGTGGTCGCGCCCTGGGGCGAGAAGACCGACGTCATGAGCTGCGGCCAATCGAGCAGCGCGGAGCCCAGCGCATAGCCGGCAAAGACGCCGATGACCGACACGATCGAATAGTAAAACGAGCGCGCTGTGAGCGAGGCTCGGCGAAGCCACTGGCCGACCAGACGCTCGCCAAGCTCGAAACCGCCGTGAATGAAAAATCCAATGCAGTTGGCGACGACGAGGTTGACCCAGACGACTCGCATCACACGCACGTGAGGATCGAACAGCAGCCAGAACGCCGAAAAGACGGCGGCGAACATCGTGTTCCAGATCAGCGTATAGACGATGGACCGCGCGGGGAAACGCTTGATGCGCCGGAAAAAGGGAATCGCCTCGAGCGGGTGGCCGACCGTGGCGCTTTGCGCGCAACTGTCGTCGGATCGGTGGATTCTCGTCATCGTATTGCCTCTTGGTGATACTCCGGGCGCAGGAGCGCGGCGCGGCCGGTTGGGAGTCGCCAGTGTCCGGGCGCTGCCGCAGCTTCGCAAGCCTCGATGCGACGAACGGGAGGGCGATGGCGCCGAAACGGCTTATACCGGTGCGAGTAGCAGTGGAAGGGCGCCCGTCGGCCCCGAGCTCTTAGCTCACCACCGGGCGAGCACGAACCGGATCGGTCCTGCTGACGGCGGCGACGGTAGAATAACGCCATGCTCGACGCTCTTCCCGAAGTCGCCACGCCCCCGGTCATCGCCCGCATCGATGAAGCAACCTGCATCGGTTGCACGCTTTGTATCCGGGCGTGTCCGACCGACGCGATCGTCGGCGCCGCGAAGCTGATGCACACCGTCGTCGCCGCGCGCTGTATCGGGTGCCGACTGTGCCTGCCTCCCTGCCCCGTCGATTGCATCGCGATGATGCCTTCGGCGCGTGTGTGGAACATTGCCGACGGGGAACGTGCGCGTGAGCATTTTGCAGCGCGCAACGCCCGCCTCGCGAGCGCGTCGCACAAGCGCGCCGCGGTGACGCCCGCCGATGAAGCGCGGCGGCAGCGACGGGCTGCGGTCGGTGCCGCACTGGCGCGCGCTCGTTCCCGGCGTGCGGCTCGCTCTGCCGGCGGCGCGTGATTCATGGCGCGCTCCGGACAAGTCCAGTGAACCCGGCCAAGCGGCTGGAAATCTACACCCGGCTGCGCAAGCAAAATCCAAATCCGCGCAGCGAGCTCGAATACCGCTCGCCCTTCGAGCTGCTTGTCGCGGTGGTGCTCTCGGCGCAGGCAACCGACAAGAGCGTGAACCTGGCGACGGCGAAGCTTTTCCCGGTAGCGAACACCCCGCAGGCCATGGTCAAGCTGGGCGAAGTGCGGCTGATTCCCTACATTCAGGCCATCGGACTGTTTCGTACCAAGGCCAAGAATGTGGTCGCGCTATCGCGGCAATTGATCGCTGAGCACCAAGGAAAGGTGCCTTCGGATCATGACGCGCTGACTCGCCTGCCCGGCGTCGGCCGCAAGACCGCGAACGTCGTCCTGAACGTGGCATTCGGCCACCCCACCATTGCCGTCGACACGCATATCTTCCGGGTCGCCAACCGCACCGGCCTCGCCTCCGGCAGGAATCCGGAGGAAGTCGAACGCAAGCTGGTGAAGTTCACGCCCGAAGAGTTCCGGCACGACGCGCATCACTGGCTGATTCTCCACGGACGCTACGTCTGTCAGGCGCGGCTGCCGCGATGCTGGGAATGCGTCATCGTCGACTTGTGCGAGTTCCGTCACAAGGTGCTCGCTCCGCCTCCCGCGCCCAAGCCTCGCCACGTTCCGGGAAGCGGTTGAAAAAAATGGCACCCGCGTGGCGCCATTTTCTTCCTCGCTCGAATGCCGACGTCAGTGCTTGGTGACGACGCTCGCCGGCTGTGACGCGTAATACGCGGCCAGATTCTCGATGTCCTGTTGGGACAGCTTGTCGACGAATCCGGCCATGATCGGGTTCTTGCGCAGTCCGGATTGATAGTCGCGCAACGCTTTGGCGAGGTAATCCGGGTACTGTCCGCCCAGCTTGGGGTTGTCGGCAATCTGGCTGTTGCCATCCAGCCCATGACAGGCCTGGCAGACCTGCTCGACCCGAGCCTTCGCGGCCTTGGGGTCGGCGGCATGCGATAGCGTCGCCGAGCCTATTGCAGCCAGGGCCAGCAGCAAGTGCGCTACTTTCATCATCGGCCTCATTTGCTCGCGGTCGTGGCGGCAGCGCCGGCGTAATAGGCGGCGAGGTCAGCGATGTCCTTGTCCGACAGCGACGCCGCGATAGCGCGCATCGATGGATGGCTGCGAGCGCCGCTACGGTATTCCTGCAGCGCCTTCACGATGTAAGACTCGTGTTGGCCGCCGATCTTCGGCACTTTATAGACCTCGGGAAACGCGGTGCGCCAGCCAGGGATGCCGTGGCAGCCGACGCACATCTGTGTTTTCTGCGAGCCTGCAGCAGCGTTGCCGGCGGCGGGCGCAGCCTGCGCGCAGGCGAGCGCCGGAAAAAGCGCGGCGGCCAGGCAAACAAACAGCGCAGGAGACATGTTCTTGAACTTTCGTGAGGCGTCGGGCTCGGCGCGCTGACGTCGAAGCATGCCGATAAGGGCCCGGCCGCGCAAATCCCGGCATTTTACGGGCTTGACGCGAGCGCGGTCAAACGAGCGTCGTCGATTACCTCTCGAGCAGATCGCGCTTGGCCTGCACCGTCTTCCAATCGTCGGCGTCGGGCGGCGCGGGTTTGCGCTCGATGATCGGCTTCCACAGCTTGGCGAGCTCCGCGTTCAGCGCCGTGAATGGCTTCTGGTCGTCAGGAACGTCGTCCTCCGCGTAGATTGCTTCGACGGGACATTCGGCTACACAGAGCGTGCAATCGATGCATTCGTCGGGATCGATGACCAGGAAATTGGGGCCCTCCCGAAAGCAGTCGACCGGGCACACATCGACGCAGTCGGTGTATTTGCAGCGGATGCAACTCTCGGTAACGACATAGGTCATTGCCGCGGACCTTTTGCTGGCGCGAAGTCTTTGATTTTAGCAAATCACGCGCCGGGACATCGGGCAGAACGACGTCGCGTTTCCGCTCACGCGCCGGGGGCGCGCTTGCACCATGGGAATCTTTCCGCTAACGTAGCTCGGCAGCCAGCCCTTTCGTGCCCGACCCTTGGACCGGCTACCCCATCAGCGAGGATTCATGAGCGAAAACATCAAGCACGTCACCGACGCCCCCTTTGACAGCGACGTGCTCAAGGCGGGCACTATCAAGCACGTCACCGACGCCCCCTTTGACAGCGACGTGCTCAAGGCGGGCACGCCGGTACTGGTCGATTACTGGGCCGAATGGTGCGGGCCGTGCAAGATGATCGCCCCCATCCTGGAAGACGTGGCCAAGGACTACGCGGGCCGCCTGACCGTGGCCAAGATCGACATCGACTCCAATCCGGACGCGCCGGCCAAATATGGCATTCGAGGCATTCCGACACTGATCCTGTTCAAGGGCGGTCAGGTTGCGGCCCAGAAGGTCGGCGCCCTGTCCAAGTCGCAGCTGACGGCGTTTATTGACAGCCACCTTTGAACCCGTTAGGCTGCTAACTCATTGAATTGCGTCCCGCGGCGCGACACCGCGCGCGTGACGTCTCATCAGCGCCGCTCCTGGTTTTTCCGGCGCCAACCTCCCAGAGTGATTCAAGCGGCTTAGAAGCGCCGCGCCCCGCTCTTCCCTTACCCGTCCCCGCGACCCGTCCATCTATGCATCTGTCCGACCTCAAGTCCAAGCCCGTCACAGAACTCGTCGAAATCGCCAACACCAACGAGATCGACGGCGCCAACCGCTTGCGCAAGCACGACCTGATTTTCGCGCTGCTCAAGAATCAGGCGAAAAAAGGCGAGAGCATCTTTGGCGATGGAACGCTCGAAGTGCTACCCGACGGCTTCGGTTTTCTGCGTTCGCCCGACACCAGCTATCTCGCCGGCACCGACGACATCTACATCTCCCCGTCGCAAATACGCCGTTTCAATCTTCACACCGGCGACACCATCGAAGGCGAGATTCGCACGCCGAAGGACGGCGAGCGCTATTTCGCGCTGGTCAAGGTCGACAAGGTCAACGGCGAGCCGCCGGAAAACGCCAAAAGCAAGATCCTGTTCGAGAATCTGACGCCACTGTTCCCCGACGAGGTGCTGATCCTCGAGCGCGAGATCAAGGCCGAGGAAAATATGACCGGGCGCATCATCGACATCATCGCGCCGATCGGCAAGGGGCAGCGCGGACTGCTCGTATCCTCGCCCAAATCCGGCAAGACGGTGATGCTGCAGCACGTGGCGCATTCGATCGCGGCCAACTATCCGGACGTGGTGCTGATCGTGCTACTGATCGACGAGCGCCCGGAGGAAGTCACCGAAATGCAGCGCTCGGTCCGCGGCGAAGTCGTCTCGTCGACCTTCGATGAGCCGGCGACGCGCCACGTTCAGGTGGCCGAGATGGTAATCGAAAAAGCCAAGCGCCTGGTCGAGCACAAGAAGGATGTGGTCATTCTGCTCGATTCGATCACCCGCCTGGCTCGCGCCTACAACACCGTGGTACCCGCGTCGGGCAAGGTGCTTACCGGCGGCGTCGACGCCAACGCCCTGCAGCGGCCGAAGCGCTTTTTCGGCGCCGCGCGCAATATCGAGGAAGGCGGCTCGCTAACCATCATCGCCACCGCGCTGATCGACACCGGGTCGCGCATGGACGATGTGATCTACGAGGAATTCAAGGGCACCGGCAACATGGAAATCCACCTCGACCGGCGCATGGCCGAAAAGCGCACCTATCCGGCGATCAACGTCAACCGGTCCGGCACGCGCAAGGAAGAGCTGCTGCTGAAGCAGGATGTGCTGCAAAAGGTCTGGGTGCTGCGAAAGCTGCTATATCCGATGGACGACCTCGAGGCCACCGAATTCCTGGTCGACAAGGTCAAGCAGACCAAGAACAACGCGGAGTTCTTTGACAGCATGCGCAGGGGCTGACGTATTCGCTCTTGGGCCTTGATCCTTCGCCGCTTTTGAATTCCGGCATCCGCCGCCCTGCGGGGTCGCAGTTTTTCGACTCCATGCGCCGGGGCTGACGTCCGTTGGGCCGGGGTTGCCGGCGCCGTTGTCAGCGCGCCTCGCTGCGAGCAAACTCCAGCCAACTTCCCCATAACGAAGGGCCGGCGACTCCGGACGCTTTATCGCCAATTCCGCTACGTTCTGGAGAAGCCTGAGCCGGGGCAACCGGCTGTCGAAGCTTCGGTGCGTTGCAGGTCCCGGGGCCGGCGCAGTCCCCCTGGATGGCGTGGCAACCAACGACGGCAACGACCAACCCCTTGAAAATTCTACCCTTGACACCATCTGCAGACTACAACGGCGGGTTGCATTGCACTGCAAAAAACGCCATAATTCCACGCTTTGCGGTAAACCAGGCGCTGCGGGAACACGTTATCCCTAGCCAGGGTAAGGGCATACCGGCCGGCGCGTTGGTAAATGAGGTCTCAGATGAAAACAAGCATTCATCCGCAATACAGCGAAATTCAAGTTACCTGCAGCTGCGGCAACACCTTTGCCACACGCTCGACGGTCAACAAGCCCCTGCACGTCGAAGTCTGTTCGGCATGCCACCCTTTTTACACCGGGAAGCAGAAGATCGTCGACACCGCGGGCCGTGTGGAAAAGTTCCGGCAACGCTACGCGTCCAAGACCGCCACGCCTTCGGCGTGAAGCTCCGCATCAGAACGTTCGCCTAAAGGCAGCTTCGGCTGCCTTTTTCATTCGGCGCCGCCGCGAAGCATTTCCATGCCCATTGCCGAAACCGTCGCCGAACCGGACGCTGCGTCCGAGTTATCGCCCTCCGGCCCGTATCGGTCGTTCAAGCAGGCCGGGCTGGTCCTTCTCTGCATTGCGTGGATCGGTCTGGGACTCTTCGGTCACGATCCATGGAAGCCCGACGACGCGACAAGCTTCGGCGTTACGCTCGAAGCGCTCAAGACCGGCGATTGGGTGGTGCCGCATCTCGCCGGAACTGCAGCACCGGATCGCCTGCCGCTCTTTTATGCATTGTCGACCGCCATGGCCACCGCTTTCGGCGGCGTGTTGCCCGTTCACGATGCGGCGCGCGTTGCGATTGCGATCTGTCTCGCGCTGACCCTGTGGCTACTCGCTCTCACCGGACGCGAGCTTTATGGCAAGGCGTTCCGTTGGTTGCCGGTTTTGATCTTTATCGGCTGCATCGGCCTCTGGGATCGTGTCCACCAGCTCTCCCCCGAAATCGGCCTGCTGGTCGCCTTTGCTCTGACGCTATATTCCCTGGCGTTGGCGCCGCGGCGCGCGATCGCTGGTGGAGGGCTGCTCGGCCTGGCGATCGGCGTCGGGTTCCTGTGCAAAGGATCGGCGGCGGCGGCGCTTATCGTCGTGACCGCGGTGCTGCTGGCGCTGTTCCCGGCGTGGCGGACCCGGCGCTACGTAGCGACGCTCGGCATCGCCCTACTGGTGGCGATCCCGCTGGTGCTGGTTTGGCCGCTCGCACTTTACCAGCGCGACCCCGGCCTGCTCGCACAATGGCTCGAGACGCAGGATATCGCGCGCTACTTCGGCGCGACCCCGCACTCGCCCCCGACAGAGCCGTTTTACTACCTCAAGAACTTGCCCTGGTACGCGTGGCCCGCGCTGCCGCTGGCGCTGTGGACCTTGCGCGTTCGCTGGCGGGGCTACGGCGGCGGCGTGAGCGACGCCGGCGTCGCTCTGCCGCTGACGATGAGTGTCGTCGTGCTGGCGCTGCTTTCCGCCGCGGCCGAACCGCGGGCAACACTGGCCATGCCCCTGTTGTTGCCGATGTCGCTCCTCGCCGCGGCGGAAGTCGATACGCTCAAACGTGGATATTCTGGCGCGCTCGACTGGTTCGGCATCCTTACCTTCGGGCTGCTGGGAGTCCTCCTCTGGGGACTTTGGCTGGAAACGCTGCTGCGCGGACTGCCGGAGCCAGTAGCCCGCATTTTCAGGGACACGCAGGCCGGGTTTCAGCCGCCGTGGCAGCTGCTCCCGGTGCTGCTATCGGCGGTCCTGACCGTGCTCTGGCTGGCGCTGGTCCGGCCCGCGCGGCGCTCGAACCGGCGCGCGCTGCTCAATTGGGCGGCCGGAATGACGCTGGTGTGGGGAATGTACATGACTATCTGGCTGCCCTATCTCGACTCACGGCGGAGCTATCGTTCGGTCGCGGTATCGTTGGCCAATCATTTGACCGCAAACACCTGTCTCGCGGGTCGCAACCTCGGCGAGCCGCAGCGCGCGCTGTTCGAGTATTTTCTTGACGTGACGGCGATACGCGACGACTCGCTGGCGGCGAACCGCTGTGACGCGCTGCTGGTGCAGTCATCCCGGGACGAATCCGACACTCCGCCCGATTCGGCCTGGGAGAAGGTTTGGGAAGGCCGGCGAAATGGCGACGATACGGAGCGCTTCCTGCTGTTTCGCCGTCCGGCGGCGGGGTCGACGCAATGAAGTTCATCGACGAAGCAAACATCGAGGTGATCGCGGGCGACGGCGGCAACGGCGCGGTCTCCTTTCGCCGCGAGAAATACGTTCCGCGCGGCGGGCCCGACGGCGGCGACGGCGGCCGCGGCGGCAGCATCTGGGCCATCGCCGATCGCAATATCAATACGCTGATCGACTATCGCTACGCTCGCATCCACCGCGCCAAGCCCGGGGAAAGGGGCCGCGGCGCCGACCAGTACGGCCGCGGTTCGGAAGACATCGTGCTGCGCATGCCGGTCGGGACGGTGATCACCATCGCGGAAACCGGCGAGTTCGTCGCCGATCTCGCGGCACACGGCCAGAGAGCTTTATTGGCGCAAGGCGGCAAGGGCGGTCTGGGCAACCTTCACTTCAAATCCAGCACCAATCGCGCCCCGCGGCAATCGACGCCGGGCGAGGAAGGCGTGCACCGCATGCTGCATCTCGAGCTCAAGGTGCTCGCCGATGTGGGGCTGCTCGGAATGCCTAACGCCGGCAAGTCGACGCTCATCCGCGCGGTGTCGGCCGCG